>NZ_JBEXQG010000037.1:0-83318 GCF_040612485.1 Streptomyces sp. NPDC006385 | reverse complement strand
GCGGCTGAAAACGCCGCCCACCGCAACGCCGCTCCAGGGGCGCGGGGAACTGCGCGACCAGCCCCCGCAAGGCCGCACCCGTGTACACGAGGCCGCACCCGCGTACGACCGCGATACGACCCGCCCCGCCCGGGTTACTAGGCGGACACCTCCGACCGGTCCCCACCCCACAGCGTGTGGAACGAGCCCTCCCGGTCGGTCCGCCGATACGTGTGCGCCCCGAAGAAGTCCCGCTGTCCCTGCGTGAGCGCCGCGGGCAGCCGCTCGGCACGCAGGGCGTCGTAGTACGCGAGGGCCGCCGCGAAGCCCGGCGTCGGTACGCCCTGCCGGGTCGCCGCGATCAGCACCTCACGCCAGTCGTCCTGCGCGGCCGCGATCTCCTGCGCGAACGTCTCGTCCGAGAGGAGACTCGGCAGGTCGGGCCGGGCGTCGTACGCCGCGCGGATGCGGTCCAGGAACGCCGCGCGGATGATGCACCCGCCGCGCCAGATCGAGGCGACCCGGCCCAGGTCGATGTCCCAGTCGTACTCCGCGCGCGCCGCGTCGATCTCGTGGAAGCCCTGCGTGTACGACACGATCTTCGACGCGTACAGCGCCTGCTCCACCCGGTCGGCGAACGCCCCGGCCTCCGACGCGCTCAGCGGCGACGCCTTCGGTCCCGCCAGCCCCCGCGAAGCGGCCCGCAGCGCCGCGTGCCCGGACAGGGAGCGGGCGAAGACCGCCTCCGCGATCCCGGACACCGGCACACCCAGGTCCAGCGCGATCTGCACGGTCCACCGCCCCGTGCCCTTCTGCTCGGCCTGGTCGACCACCACGTCCACGAACGGCTTGCCCGTCGCCGCGTCCACGTGCGACAGCACCTCGGCCGTGATCTCGATCAGGTAGGAGTCCAGACGGCCGGTGTTCCAGGTCCGGAAGATCTCCGCGATCTGCGCCGGCTCGTACCCGGCGACATCGCGCAGCAACTGGTACGCCTCGCCGATGAGCTGCATGTCGGCGTACTCGATGCCGTTGTGCACCATCTTCACGAAGTGCCCGGCGCCGTCCGGTCCCACATGGGTCACGCAGGGCGCGCCGTCCGCCGCCTTCGCCGAGATCTTCTCCAGCATCGGGCCCAGCGAGTCGTACGACTCCCGCGGGCCGCCCGGCATGATGCTCGGCCCGTGCAGCGCGCCCTCCTCGCCGCCGGAGACGCCCATGCCGACGAAGTGGATGCCCTGCTCGCGCAGCTCCCGCTCCCGGCGCCGGGTGTCCGCGAAGTGCGCGTTGCCGCCGTCGATGATCATGTCGCCGGGCTCGAGCAGCGGCGCGAACTCCTGGATCACCGCGTCGGTCGGCTCACCGGCCTTCACCATGATGACCAGCCGCCGAGGGCGCTCCAGCGCCGCCACGAACTCCTTCGCGGTCTCGGCCGCGACGAACTCGCCCTCGCTCCCGAACTCCTCCACCAGCGCGCGCATACGCGCCGGCGTCCGGTTGTGCACCGCGACCGTGTAGCCGTTGCGGGCGAAGTTGCGGGCGAGGTTGCGGCCCATGACCGCCAGACCCGTGACGCCGATCTGCGCCGAAGTGCTCATGCGTTGGCTCCTAGTGACCTCGATATATCAGCGGTGCCGGTCATGCCCGCCAGTGGTGCCCCACCGTCCATCCTGACGTGCCGGTACTCCGACCGCACATCCGGGGTGGCGCGATGTCGCGCAGGCAGATACGCACGGAAGGCCCCACCGCACTCAGCCGTACCGGGTGGCGGACAACGCCCGCCGGTTCCCCGCCACTTGGCGTGAACAGGCGGCTGAATCGCTGTCTTGTCATGGCCTGTTCGCAGCGCTTACTTTTGCCCCTCCTGACGCATGTCATTGGGGGGCTCCGACATGGCCGTACGCGGCCGGCACCGCCGGTACCAGCCGAACAGGATCAACCGCGCCTCACTCACCGTCACCGCGGGCGGCGCCGGAATGGCGCTCCCGTTCATCGGCACCGGCGCCGCGCAGGCGGCCGACCTGGACACCTGGAACAAGGTGGCCGCGTGCGAGTCGAGCAGCAGGTGGCACGTCAACACCGGCAACGGCTACTACGGCGGGCTCCAGTTCGCCCAGTCGACGTGGGAGGCGTACGGCGGCGCGCGCTACGCGGGACGGGCGGACCTGGCCACCAAGGACCAGCAGATCGCCGTGGCGGAGAAGGTGCTGGACGGGCAGGGTCCCGACGCCTGGCCGGTGTGCTCGGCACGGGCCGGGCTGACCCGGGGCGGGGACACACCCGACATTCACCCCGCCGGCGCGACGACGAATACGAGGAAGACGAAGAAGACCTCGGTCCAGGACGTCCAGCCGCAGACCACGCCCCAGTCGCGGGCGGGCAGGACCGAGATGTACACCGTCGTCCAGGGCGACACCCTCTCGGGGATCGCGGAGACACAGAAGGTCAAGGGCGGTTGGCGGGGCCTGTACGCCGCGAACCGGAAGGCCATCGGATCGGACCCCGACCTGATCCTGCCGGGGCAGCGGCTGGCGCTGCGCGGCAAGGCCGCCACCACGGCGGACGAGGCGGCGTCCCGGACGACCTCCACCACCCCCAAGTCCCCGCCCGGGAAGACCTCTTCGGAACGGCAGGCGGAGAAGCGGGAACAGGCCACGACGACCGGCCGCACGCTGGTCGCGCCGGTCGGCGCTCCCGCCGGCACGCCGTACCGCAAGGCCGGTCCCTCCTGGTCGAAGGGCTACCACACCGGCGTCGACTTCCCCGTCCCGACCGGTACGTCCGTGAAGTCCGTCGCGGCAGGTCAGGTGGTCAGCGCCGGGTGGGGCGGCTCCTTCGGCTACGAGGTGGTGATCCGGCACACCGACGGCCGCTACACCCAGTACGCCCACCTCTCGGCCATCTCCGTGAAGACCGGGCAGTCGGTGGGGGCCGGCCAGCGCATCGGCCGCTCGGGGTCCACGGGCAACAGCTCGGGCCCGCATCTGCACTTCGAGGTGCGGACGGGGCCCGGCTTCGGCGCGGACATCGACCCGGTGGCGTACCTCCGGGCCGGTGGCGTCAGGATCTGACCCGCGTGCGGTGCCGGTCGAGGACGGGCGTCGGGACGTACGGGCCGCCGTAGAAGGGGCCGTAGAGGTTCCGGAGCTCGCCCTCGGGATGCTGCGGACCGCCGTCCTCGTACCCGCCCTCCGCGACCTCGGCCGGAATGAGGATGCCCTCGATCCTGTCCGGTACGAGGATCTCCTCGCGCCGGATCGTTCCTGCCTGCTCCGGAAGCCCGGGCAGCAGCTCCCCGGCGCGCACCGCGGTCCGCTCCGCCCCGGGCAGGGCTGCCACGGCCTGCGCCTCGGGCAGCGCCGCCGTGGCCTCCGCCTCCGTACGCGCGATCCGCTCCGTCGTCAGCAGGATCAGGCCACCCGCCGCCACCACGCCACAGCCCAGGGCCAGCACGGTGCCGGTGGTGCCGTACCGGAAGGTCTCGCCGAACAGCGTGATGCCGACCGCGGCCGCCACCACCGGGTTCACGACCGTCAGCGTGGCCAGCGGCGCCGCGAGTCCCGCGCCCCGGTAGGCGGCCTGGGACAGCAGCAGACCGGCCGTGGCGAAGACGCCTATCGTGCCGAGGGCCGGCAGGTCGGCCGCCGACACCCCGCCGTTCCAGTCGACCGCGACGATCTTCGTGAACACCGAGGACATGCCGAAGGCTATGCCGGCGGCCGTCGCGAGCAGCGTGCTGCGCACCGCCGGATGCCGGTGCGCCGCCCGGCCCGCGACCATCAGCGCCACGACCATGCCGCCCGTCACCACGGCCACGACCACGCGTTCCGCCGTGGCCAGCGACTGCGACTCGGCGGCGCCGACCAGGGACAGCAGTCCGGCGAGACCCACGGTCGCCATGATCGCGCCCCGCCAGGCCGTCGCCCCGGCCCCGCGGCCCACGAACAGCGCCGCCATCGGCAGCGCGAACACGATCGTCAGCGCGCCGAGCGGCTGCACCAGACTCAGCGGACCGAAGGCCAGCGCCACCACGTGCAGCAGACCGCCGAGGCCGTTCAGCGCGACCGCCGCCCACCAGCCCGGCCGGCGCATCGGCGCGAACTGCCGACCCGGGGTGGACACCGCGACACGCTCCTGCACGATCGCCCCGCCCGCGTACGCGACGGCGGAGACGAGCGACAGGAGCACGGACAACGCGAGGGCGCTCATGAGCTGCTCCTCTGCGGGAGGCGGGGGCGGTGACCCCGGTGCGGCGATCGGTCGGCTCTCATGACCGACACGATGCCTCGAAAAGGACTTCCCGTCGTCGTACCAGAGCACGCACTGTGTCGTACTGCCGATGGAGTACGACGGCGGCGGCGTCATCCCCAAGGCTGGTGGCCCTGGGGGAGACCCTCAGGTGAGAACCCCGAGGCGCCCTGGTACTACTGCACTTCGTGGACCTCGACCCCTCTCTCGCCGCGCTCCGGCCGCTGGGCGGCTTCTTCGTGCTCCGCACGGCAGGGGAAGCCCTTCGACCACTGCCGACCCTGGCGCAGGCGTACACGGAACAGCCGTCGGACGCCTCCGGCGGCGCCCTGACGTCCCGCGTCCGGAAAGTCGCGCACGCCCTGCGCGCCCCCGAGGCGCGGATCGCCGCCTCCGTGGCCCAGCAAGGGCTCGCGGCCCGGCTGTGGTCCGTCACGCTCGGCTGCGCCGCCCTCTACGGCCGCATCCCCGACCTCGACCCCCGACTGCTGCGCTGGGACCCCGACGCGGGCGCCCCCGACGACCTCCGGCTCACCGAGGTGCGCCCCCTGCCCGCGGACCCGGCGACCCTCGCGCACGTCGTCCTGCACGGCCACCTCGAACCGCTGACCGCCGCCCTGCACGCTCGGTACCGCGTCGCCACCGGCCTGCTGTGGGGCAACGCCGCGTCCGCGCTCGCGGGCGCCGCCCGGCAACTGGACCGGTGGGCGCACGCGAACGGCCGTACGGACACCGCCCCCCGCACCCGCGCCCTGACCGCCGAACTCCTGGGCCACCCCCTCCTCGCCGGCACCGGCACCCTCACCGAAACCGCCTTCCGGCGTCGCAACTGCTGCCTCTACTACCGTGTGCCGGGCGGCGGCGTATGTGGTGACTGTTGCTTCCCACGGCCCCCGCGCTCTTCCCCACGCGCCCCGTCTGAGTGACCATGAAAGGGCAACCAGCCGTCGAGCACAGGGGGTTCCGGGTGCGAGTGGGACTGCTGACCCGGGAGTACCCGCCGGACGTGTACGGCGGCGCGGGTGTCCATGTCGAGTTCCTCGCCCGGGAGTTGCGGGACCTCGTCGACCTGGAGGTGCACTGCTGGGGCGAGGGCCGCGGAGTGGGCGTGCAGCGCCACCGCCCCTGGTCCGCGCTCGACACCGCCAACGACGCGCTGCGCACCTTCTCCGTCGACCTCGCCATGGCAGCGGGCCTCCAGGGCCGTGAACTCGTCCACTCGCACACCTGGTACGCCAACCTCGCCGGCCACCTCGGCAAGCTCCTGTACGGCATCCCGCATGTGATGACCGCCCATTCCCTGGAGCCCCTGCGCCCCTGGAAGGCCGAGCAGCTCGGCGGCGGATACGCCCTCTCCAGCTGGGCCGAGCGCGCCGCGATCGAGGCGGCCGACGCGGTGGTCGCCGTCTCCGGGGCCATGCGCGAGGACATCCTCGGCTGCTATCCGGCGCTGGACCCGGACCGGGTCCACGTCGTGCACAACGGCATCGACACCACCCTCTACCGGCCCGACCACGGCACCGACGTCCTGCGCCGCTTCGGCCTCGACGCCGACCGCCCGTACGTGCTGTTCGTCGGCCGCATCACCCGCCAGAAGGGTGTGCCCCATCTGCTGCGCGCGGTACGGGACATCGACCCGGCCGCTCAGGTCGTGCTGTGCGCCGGCGCCCCCGACACCCCCGAGATCGACCAGGAGTTCCGCGACCTCTACCAGGAGCTGAGCCGCGTCCGCGAGGGCGTGCACTGGATCCCGCAGATGCTGCCGCGCCCGGAGGTGATCCAACTCCTCACGCACGCCGCCGTGTTCGCCTGCCCTTCGGTGTACGAACCCCTCGGCATCGTCAACCTGGAGGCGATGGCCTGTGGAACTCCCGTCGTGGCCTCACGGGTCGGCGGCATTCCCGAGGTCGTCGACGACGGCGAGACGGGCCTGCTGGTCCCGCTGGACGACGACTTCGAGGCATTCGAGGCAGCACTCGCGCGGGCCCTGGACTCGGTGATCGGCGACCCGGAGACCGCCCGCCGGATGGGCGAGGCCGGACGGGAGCGCGCGGTGGCGGAGTTCGGCTGGGACGCGGTGGCGCGGCGGACCGTCCGGCTCTACGAGGAGATCCTCAAACAGGCTTAGCGCGCGCTGCACAGGGGCAGGCTGGGATCAACCACGGTGAGGGGAGCGGCCATGCGTCGTGGCGGACCTTCGGTGCTCGGAATCGTACTGGCGGGCGGAGAAGGCAAACGCCTGATGCCCCTGACCGCGGACCGCGCGAAACCCGCGGTCACCTTCGGAGGAACGTATCGCCTGGTCGACTTCGTCCTCTCCAACCTCGTCAACGCCGACATCCTGCGCATCTGCGTCCTCACGCAGTACAAGTCGCACTCGCTGGACCGGCACATCACGACGACGTGGCGCATGTCCAGCCTGCTCGGCAACTACGTCACACCGGTCCCGGCGCAGCAGCGTCTCGGCCCGCGCTGGTACCTGGGCAGCGCGGACGCCATCCTGCAGTCCCTGAACCTCGTCTACGACGAACGCCCCGAGTACGTCGCGGTGTTCGGCGCCGACCACGTGTACCGCATGGACCCCCGCCAGATGCTCGCCCAGCACATCGAGAGCGGCGCGGGCGTCACGGTGGCGGGCATACGCGTCCCGCGGGGCGAGTCGTCGTCCTTCGGCGTGATCAGCCCCGGCTCGGACGGCCAGAGCGTGGAGCGCTTCCTGGAGAAGCCCGCCGACCCGCCCGGTCTCCCGGACGACCCGGGGTGCGTGTTCGCCTCCATGGGCAACTACATCTTCACCACCAAGGCCCTCATCGAGGCGCTCCAGCGGGACGCCGAGGACGAGAACTCCGTGCACGACATGGGTGGTTCGATCCTGCCCCAGCTCACCGACCGGGGCGAGGCCCAGCTGTACGACTTCAGCGCCAACCACGTCCCCGGCGAGACCAACCGCGACCGGGGCTACTGGCGGGACGTCGGCACCCTGGACGCCTACTACGACGCCCACATGGACCTCATCGCCGAGCGTCCCGCCTTCAACCTCTACAACCGCCAGTGGCCCATCTACACGCACTCCAACCAGCTCTCCCCGGCCCGCTTCAACGCGGGCGGCATCGCCGGCGAGTCCATCGTCAGCGCCGGCTGCCTGATCCGTGGGCAGGTCACGCGGTCCGTGCTCTCGCCGGGCGTGGTGGTCGACCCGGGGGCCGTGGTGCAGGGGGCGGTGCTGCACGACAACGTGCGCATAGGGCGGGGCGCGGTGGTGCGGGGAGCCGTGCTGGACAAGAACGTCGAGGTACCCCCGGGCGCGACGATCGGCGTCAACCCGGAGCGGGACGCGGACTTGTACACCGTCTCCAAGGGCGGGGTGATCGCGCTGGGGAAGGGGCAGTTGGTTTCGTAGCGGCCCCGGGGAGCGAGAGCAGACGCATATCGGTGCCGGCCGACTGGCGTATCGGCTCCGGCAAGCGCCTGAAGCCGGACTTCGGCGGTGTCGACTGGCGGGCCGAGGTGTACGTCAACGGCACCGCGTCGGCGTGCGCGACCCGACCGACGCGGCGAACGGCGGGAACCCCCCCCGCTCGGCAAAGCAGCGCCTGGACCCGAGCGGCATCCGGTACACCCCGTCCTCCGGCATCTGGCAACCGGTGTGGCTGGAGCCGGTCGCCTCCGACCATGTGGACGGGCTCAAGCTCACGCCGGACCTCGGCGTCGGCACTCTGACCGTCCCCGACCCGCCTCTGTGGTCACCCGACGACCCCAAGCACATCAAGGTCGAGCCGGACCGCTGGCTCTACTGGGCCGACCGGCTCGGCCTCGCGGTGCCCGGCCACGCCTGGTCGGTGCAGGTCTCGGAGGTCGAGGGTGAGCTGAACGGGCTGCTGACCTACGACCGCGCCGTGCTGAAACCGGACGCGGCACGGCTCGAAGCCGCGCACGAGGTACTCATCCGTGACGCCTCCCGGGTGACACCCACGGGATGCCCGGCGCCGCAACCTGTGCTGGAGTGACCTCATATGCACCATGAGTCCCGCCCCTTTCGCGAGGGGCGGGACTTAATCTGCTGTTAACTGAGCGTAGCTTGATCGTACTTGACCGTAATCGCCCCAGGGCGATTGACTGCTGATCCACCCGTCGTCGACGCGAGGCAAGCCATTGACTTCTGACCTGCTCGCACCTCTCGACCTGGCGTTCTGGAACATCGAGTCCGCCGAACACCCCATGCACCTCGGCGCGCTCGGCGTGTTCACGGCGCACTCGCCCACCGCCGGCGCCCACGCGGCCGACCTGCTCGCCGCCCGCGCCGCCGCCGTGCCGGGGCTGCGGATGCGCATCCGCGACGCATGGCAGCCGCGGGGCCTGCTGCGGCCGTTCTCCTTCGGCGGCGCCACCCGCGAGCCCGCTGACGACTTCGACCCGCTCGACCACGTCCGGCTGCACGCCCCGACCGCCGACTTCCAGGCGGCGGCGGGCCGGCTCATGGAGCGACCCCTGGAGCGGGGCCGGCCGCCGTGGGAGGCGCATGTGCTGCCGGGCGAGGACGGTGTGTCGTTCGCGGTGCTGTTCAAGTTCCACCACGCCCTGGCCGACGGACTGCGGGCGCTGACGCTGGCCGCCGCCGTCCTGGACCCCATGGACCTGCCCGCCCGCAAGCCCCGCCCCGAGGAGCCCCGGGCTGGTCGCCTGCCCGATGTGCGCAAGCTGCCGGACGTGCTGCGCGGCACCCTGTCCGACGTGGGCCGGGCCCTCGACATCGGCGCTTCCGTCGCCGTCTCCACCCTGGGCGTGCGTTCGTCGTCCGCGCTGACCGCCGAGCCGAGCGGCACCCGCCGCACCGCCGGGGTCGTCGTCGACATCGACGACGTGCACGTGATCCGCAAGGCCGTCGGCGGCACGGTCAACGACGTCCTCATCGCGGTCGTCGCGGGCGCCCTGCGCCGCTGGCTCGACGAGCGAGGAGACGGCAGCGCGGGCGTCGCGCCGCGCGCGCTGATCCCCGTCTCCAGGCGCCGCCCGCGCACCGCCCACCCACAGGGCAACCGGCTCTCCGGCTATTTGATACGGCTCCCGGTCGACGACCCCGACCCGCTGCGCCGCCTCGCCGCGGTCCGTACGGCGATGGACCGCAACAAGGACGCCGGTCCCCACCGGGGCGCGGGCGCCGTCGCCCTGCTCGCCGACCACGTCCCCGCGCTCGGCCACCGGCTCGGCGGACCGCTGGTCGGCCAGGCCGCCCGGCTCTGGTTCGACATCCTGGTCACCAGCGTGCCGCTGCCGGGCATCGCCCTGAAGCTCGGCGGCCACGCCGTCACCGAGGTCTACCCCTTCGCCCCGCTGGCCCGCGGCCAGTCCCTGGCGATCGCGATCTCGACGTACCGCGGACGCGTCCACTACGGCCTCGTCGCCGACGCCAAGGCCGTACCGGACCTCGACGTGCTCGCCGAGGCCGTGTCCGAGGAGGTGGAGACCCTCATCACGGCCTGCGGTCCTTGACCCCGGCGGATTTTGGCGGACCGGCCCGGCGCTCCGTAGAATTCCCCGTTCGAAAGCGGGCGCGACCGGAGCGCCGCGGGTGATCAGGGAACGGCAGCGGCGATGACGGTGACAGAGGACGGCTCGGCGACGCTCACGGACGACGTCGTGCGCGAGCCCGGTGACGAGGTCCAGTACGGCCCCGGCATCGACCCCGAGCGGCTCGCCGTCTGCCTCAGCGTGCTCGAGGAACTCGACAAGCTCGAGGTGGACCACCCGGACGCGATCGCCGTGCGCCGGGCCACCGCCGGCGTCTACCGCACCGTCAAGCAGCGCCGCCGCCAGGAGCGCCGGGCCGCCAAGACCGCCCACGACAAGGCGGTCACGGAGGCCACGGCGACCGGTTCCGCCCAGCGCATCGACGACGAGACCGAGGGTCTGCTGCCGTCGTCGGCCACGCAGGAGGGCAGGGTCGCGGGGATACTCCAGCGCCCGCGCTCCTGCTACACCTGCAAGACCCGGTACGTGGAGGTCGACTACTTCTACCACCAGCTCTGTCCCGACTGCGCCCGCGTGAACCGCGCCAAGCGCGACGCCCGCGCCGACCTCGCCGGCAAGCGCGCCCTGCTCACCGGCGGCCGCGCCAAGATCGGCATGTACATCGCGCTCAGGCTGCTGCGCGACGGCGCGCACACGACGATCACCACGCGCTTCCCGAAGGACGCCATCCGCCGCTTCAAGGCGATGGACGACTCGGCGGACTGGATGCACCGCCTGGAGGTCGTCGGCATCGACCTGCGCGACCCGGCTCAGGCCGTGGCCCTGGCCGACCAGGTCGCCGAGGCGGGCCCGCTGGACATCCTGATCAACAACGCGACGCAGACCGTGCGCCGCCTGCCCTCCGCCTACGCCGCCCTGGTCGACGGCGAGAGCGCCCCGCTCCCCGCCGGTGAGCTCCCCGCCCACCACGTCATCGGCGCCTTCAACTCCGGCGCGGTCGACGGCCTGGCCGCGCTGCCCCTCGGCACCAGCGGCCTCGACGCCCAGAAGGTCGCCGACCTCGCCCTGGTCGCGGGCAACGCCAGCGTCGAGCGGCACCTCGACGGCACCGCCATCGACGCCGGCGGCCTCGTCCCCGACGTCGTCGACACCAACACCTGGGTGCAGACCATCGAGCAGATCTCCCCGGTGGAGCTGCTGGAGACCCAGCTGTGCAACTACACGGCGCCGTTCATCCTGATCAGCAAGCTCCGGCCGGTCATGGCCGACGCCGCGAAGAAGGCGGCGAGCGGACGCGCGTACGTCGTGAACGTCTCGGCGATGGAAGGCGTCTTCGGCCGCGGCTACAAGGGCGCGGGCCACCCGAACACGAACGCCGCCAAGGCCGCGATGAACATGGTCACGCGCACCAGCGCCCAGGAGATGTTCCAGACCGACGGCATCCTCATGACCTCCGTCGACACCGGCTGGATCACGGACGAGCGCCCCCACTACGACAAGCTGCGCCTGGCCGAGGCCGGGTTCCACGCGCCGCTCGACCTGGTGGACGGTGCGGCTCGGGTCTACGACCCGATCGTGCGGGGCGAGGCGGGGGAGGACCTGTACGGGGTCTTCATGAAGGACTACGCGCCGGGTAAGTGGTAGGCAGCGCTTGGTCGCGTCCGCGCGGCGCCCCTAGGGGGCTGTCGGACCGCGCGACTGCAGGCGCTCGTGCACCGCGTATCCCGTTGCCGGCCGTGCCGCTCGCACCCGCGTCCCCCCGTCCACCAACAGGTCCGCCCCGGTCACCCACTCCGCCGCGTCCGACGCCAGCCACACCACCGCCCGCGCCACGTCCTCGGGTTCCCCGATCCGCCCCAGTGGCAGCCCGGCCGCGACCTGTTCCTCGCCGGGCTCCCACACGAACCGGGCCATCTCGGTGCGGACCAGCCCGGGCGAGACCGAGTTGACCCGTACCTTCGGGGCCAGCTCGCCCGCGAGCTGCTGGGTCAGATGGGCGAGGGCGGCCTTGCTGGTGCCGTACGCGCCGATGTGGGGGCCGACATGACCCGCGCCCTCCGTGCAGACGTTGACCACCGCGCCGCCGTGCTCGCGCATCCAGGCCCGCCAGGCGTACTGCACGAGCCGCAGCGGCGCCTCGACGTTCACCGTGAACGCCTCACGCCAGGCGGGCGGATCGACGTCCATGAGGGGGCCGTACGGCAGATTGGTCGCCGCGTTGTTCACGAGGATGTCGATCCGGCCGAACTCGCGCACAGTGAGGTCGACTACCTCCCGCAGATGCTCCGGGTCGGCCACGCTGCCCGCCGCCCCGACGCCACCCAGCTCGGCGGCCGTCCGCCGCACTTCGTCGGCGTCCCGCGCGGTCACGCACACCCGCGCTCCGGCGGCGGCCAGCCGCCGGGCGACCGCGTGCCCGATGCCGCGCGTGGCGCCCGTGACGACGGCGGCGCTGCCCTGAAGTCCGTACAACGACGTCATCGCCGTACGGTCTCATGACAGGTCGTCAGTCGGCAGCCCCGAGCGGCGAGTTCCGCGCCGCCACCAGCTCCAGCACCGTGCGCCAGTCCTCCAGCACCCCGGCGTCGAACTCGGCGCCGAGGCCCTCCTCGTCGGCCTGGCGCAGGCGCAGCAGGTCGTCGTCGGCCGGCTCGGGGGCCCGGCAGTGGTCCCGCACGAGGCGGGAGACCCTCTCGCCGAGGAGAGGGCGCACCGCGTCCGCCGCGCAGTCGCAGTGGCGGGTCGCGTCGCCCGGGCGCAGCAGCGGGCCGATGGCATGAACGAGCCCCGCGACCTGGAGCTCCTTGTCGGCGGGGCGGACGCGGCGCAGCAGCGCGGCGGTCCGCAGGGCGTGTTGGTGCAGATCGACTCGGGTGCCGCCAGGGCCCGGGCGGTACCTGGTGCCCCGGCAGGCGTACAGCAGATCCATCAGCTCCTCGACACTGCGCAGCTCCATGCGTCAGTCCTCCCGCCGGACAGGCCGTTGCCGCCCGCCAGCAGACCATGGTCGCCTTGCGAATCGGCCAACGGGACTTGAACTGCGCGGCGCGCTCGATCCACGGGTGGCCGGAACGATGATGTTGACCCGTACGAGTGACTTATGTATCAGGGTATTTCGGGATAAAACAGTGCATAGCGGGTGCCGGAGTACCGCTTGATTTCGGATAGTTACCGTTTGTTTGCAGCCCCATCGAGCGGGTACCCGCTCATTTGGTTAATCTGTAGCGGACGGACAGCACTACAGGGTCCCAACCCACACCCACGGTCCGTCCCGGGACAAGCCGGTGCACAACGGCCTGCTCTCACACCAGTTACCGGCGCCACCGCGTCCGAGCCGACTTTGAGTAAGACCCGAGCGGGCGTCAGGTACCGGACCGCAGACTGGCCGGCCCGCCCCGAGGGTGATCCGACACATAAGGAGTGCGCGGTGACACCTGAGAAGACGAATCGCGAGCAGCGCCCCAAGGAACGCACGGAGCGCGCGGGTCGCCGGTCCAAGGAGATCGGCAGTCTCGATGTGTGGGCCAGGTCCGCCCCCATCCGCCTGGCGGGCTACGAGGATGACCTCGCCGAGCCCCACATCCTGCCCAGCGTCGACTGACGGGGCAGAACCCTTCGCGATCGCCGTCGCATGGGCGTGCGAGACTCACGCCCATGCTGATCAGAGAAGCCGCGGCCGGTGACTGGCCGCGGATTTGGTCTTTCTGGCACCGGATCGTCGCCGCCGGCGAGACCTACACCTGGGACCCGGACACCTCCGAGGACGCCGCCCGGGCGCTGTGGATGAGCCCGCTCAAACGCGTCTACGTGGTCGAGGACGACGCCGGACTCGTCGTCGCCTCCGCCTATGTCACCCCCAACTACGGCGGCCCCGCCACCCGAATCGCCAACGCCGGCTTCATGGTCGACCCCGACCACGGCGGCCGCGGCATCGGCCGCGCCCTCGCCGCACACGTCCTGGCCGAGGCCAAGGCCGACGGTTACCGGGGCATGGTCTTCAACGCCGTCGTCGAGACCAATCCGGCCGTAAACCTGTGGACCTCCCTCGGCTTCACGATCCTCGGCACGGTCCCGGACGCGTACGACCATCCCAGGCACGGTCTGGTGGGTCTGCACATCATGTACAAGGCGCTTTAGCCGCCGCTGATCCCTTCTACGTTAGGCGCTTGCCTAAACGATTTAGGCAAATGCATACTCGCTTATGGCAACAAGCGGGTGAGCGGACGAGCGGGAGGACGGCTGTGGCACGCGTAGGGCTGACCGCGAAGCGCCTGGTCCGGGCGGGCGCCGAGCTGGCCGACGAGGTCGGCTTCGAGCGGGTGACCGTGTCGGAGCTCGCCCGGCGGTTCGACGTCAAGGTCGCGAGCCTGTACTCGCATGTGAAGAACTCCCAGGACCTCAAGACGCGGATCGCCCTGTTCGCGCTGGAGGAACTGGCCGACCGGGCCGCCGACGCCGTGGCCGGGCGGGCCGGCAAGGACGCCCTGGTCGCCTTCGCGAACGTCTACCGCGACTACGGCCGCCGGCATCCCGGCCGTGCCGCCGCCGCCCGGATGCGACTCGACCCCGAGGCGGCGGCCGCCAGTGCGGGCGTCCGGCACGCGCAGATGACCCGCGCGATCCTGCGCGGCTACGACCTCACGGAGCCGGACGCGACCCACGCCGTACGGCTGCTGGGCAGCGTCTTCCACGGCTACGCCAGCCTGGAGACGGCCGGCGGCTTCAGTCACAGCGCCCCCGACTCCGAGGAGTCCTGGACCCGGATCCTGGACGCCCTCGATGCCCTGCTGAGCAACTGGCCCACCGGGCCCACGCTTTGATCGCCAGGCCGAGGACAAGGACGCGGAGGACATGGACACCGAGTACGACTGGATCAGCACGCCCCTCACCGCCGGCCTGCTGCGCGGCGCCCTCGACGTCGAGCACACCGGACACGGCCTGCTGCCGCACCGGCTGCCCGCCCGGGCACGCGCCCAGAACACCGACGAGCAGCTGGCCATGGCCGAGTCACAGCCCTCCGGCGTACGCCTGGCCTTCCGTACCCGGGCCACCGCGCTCGAACTGGACACGCTGCCCACCAAGCGCACCTATGTAGGAGCTCCGCCCCGCCCGCACGGCGTGTACGACCTGGTCGTCGACGGCGGTCTCGTGGGGCAGGGCAGCGTGACCGACGGCAATGTGGTGATCGTCGACATGGCCGCCGGCACCGCCGAGCACCGGCCCGGCAAGCCCGGCACCCTCCGCTTCACCGGGCTGCCCGACGCGGAGAAGGATGTCGAGATCTGGCTGCCGCACAACGAGACCACCGAACTGATCGCGCTGCGCACAGACGCCCCCGTCGAGCCCGCGCGGGATCCGGGCCGCCGGGTGTGGCTGCACCACGGCAGTTCGATCAGCCACGGCTCCGACGCCGCGAGCCCCACCGGCATCTGGCCCGCGCTCGCCGCCACGCTCGGCGGCGTGGAGCTGATCAACCTGGGCCTGGCCGGGAGCGCCCTGCTCGACCCGTTCACCGCGCGCGCCCTGCGCGACACCCCCGCCGACCTCATCAGCGTCAAGATCGGCATCAATCTGGTCAACCTGGACCTGATGCGAGTGCGCGCCTTCGGTCCCGCGGTCCACGGCTTCCTCGACACCGTCCGGGAAGGACACCCGACGACACCGCTGCTGGTCGTGTCGCCCATCTTGTGCCCGATCCACGAGGACACGCCCGGCCCGTGTGCTCCGGACCTCAGCGGCCTGCGCGAGGGGCGGCTGCGGTTCGTGGCCATGGGCGACCCGGCGGAGAGCGCGAGCGGGAAGCTGACGTTGAGGATCATCCGGGACGAGTTGTCCCGGATCGTGCGGCAGCGGGCGGCCGACGACCCGCACCTGCACCACCTGGACGGCCGCGACCTCTACGGCGAGGCCGACGCCGCCGAACTCCCCCTGCCCGACGATCTCCACCCGGACGCCGACACCCACCGCCGCATCGGCGAACGCTTCGCCCGGCTGGCGTTCGCCGCCGACGGCCCGTTCGCCGGCACACCGGGCGAGCCGCGGCCGGAACCGCGGCGTGCCCCGAGCAGATGATCGGGGACGTGAGCGCACGACACCGCGACGACCGGCTGCCGCGGTCACAGCGGCGCACTACACGCCCGGCGCGATCGAGTACTACGACGACTGCGCCTGCTCCAGCGGCGCCGTCCGCTGCCACGGCCGCAGCCTCTCGATCTGCTCCGCCAGGCCCAGCAGCTCCGCCTCCGCGCCGGGGCGCCCCACCAGTTGGACGGCGCAGGGAGCGCCGGAGGGGAGCGTGCCGAACGGGATCGACATGGCGGGCCAGCCGGTGAGGTTCCACGGCGGGGTCAGCGGCGAGTAGGCGGTGTTCGCCATGATGTTGCGCAGCCAGCCCCGCTCGTGCCAGGGCTCCGACCTGGGCGAGCGGCGGGCGAGGGCCGGGGTGAGCAGTACGTCGTGCTCGGCGAAGAACGGCTCCAGACGCCGGCGCAGGGCCTCCCGGCTCGCGCCGCCCCGCGCCCGGGAGACGAAGCGCCTGCCGACAGCGGCGTGGACCCGGGTACGGCGGTCGAGCTGCCGGGGGTCGAGGCCCCGCGCGTCCACGGCCGTGCCCGCCGTCCAGTGGGTCAGCGCGGTGACGCCCAGCGACATCGGGTACGGCGGGTCGGCACGCCGTACCTGGTGACCGGCCTTGATGAGCAGCCCGGCGGCCTCGCGTACGGCGGTCGCGTACGGCTTGCCGATGGTGACCCCGGCGAGTGGGCTGCGCAGGGACACGGCGATCCGGTACGTGCCGGACGCGGCCGGCGGTGCGACCTCCGCGTCGGCGAGGACCGACAGCATCAGTCGGGCGTCCTCGACCGTGGTGGCCAGCGGGCCGTTCTCCGACATGCCGAACCAGTCGCCGTCGCCGACGCCGGCCGGGACCACGCCGGTGCCGGGCTTGATGGTGACCAGGCCGCAGTTGGCGGCCGGGATGCGCAGGGAGCCCATGCCGTCGTTGCCGAGGGCGATCGGCACCATGCCCGCGGCGACCGCCGCCGCGCTGCCGCCCGACGAACCGCCCGCCGTGCGCGAGGTGTCCCACGGGTTGCGGGCGGTGCCGTGCACGCCCTCCGTGGTGCCGAAGACACACAGCTCCGGCACGTTGGTCAGTCCCACGACCACCGCGCCGGCGGCCCGCAGCCGGGCCACGGTGACGTGGTCGTGGTCGGCCGGGGCGTCCGGTGTCGCCGCGGAGCCGACGCGGTTGGACTCGCCGCGCACCGCGAGATTGTCCTTGACCGCGACCGGCACGCCGGCCAGGGGCAGTTCGGCAAGGTCGGAGCGCGAGCCGACCTCGTCGGCCTCGGCGAGCGCCGCCTCGGCGCGGACCAGGCGGAACGCGCCGACGCGGCCGTCGAGGCGCTCGATGCGGGTCAGGTGCTCGGCCACCACCTCACGGGGCGTGGCCTGCTTCTCGCGTACGGCGGCGGCGATCTCGGCGGCGGTCCGGCCGACCCAGCTGGTCACGGGCGCTCCTCAGGGCTTACTCGCGAGTATGTAGGAGCACTCTGCCGGGTGGCGGGCCCGGAGTCGAGAGGACGCTCGGCTCGAACAGCCGGACGGGGGTGACCCGCGCCGGGACGATCGGCGCGAGCCGGCTCCTGCCGCCGGCGGACCTTCGCGTCAGCGTGGCCCGGCGCGGTGGTACCGCTCGGCCAGTCGTGCCAGGGCGACCGCGCCGAGCAGCAGGCCGAAGTCGCGCAGCGCGATGTCGTAGTAGTCGGGAATGCTCAGCAGGTTGATGATGATCCCCGCGAGCCAGCCGGCCACCAGCCAGCCCCCGAAGCGCGGTGCCACGGCGACGACCAGGCCGACGACGATCTCGATCACGCCGACGGCGTACATGGCGCCCTGCGCGCTGCCCGGGACGATGTCGTCGATCCACGGGGCGAGGTAGCCCGGCCAGTCGACCAGCAGATTGGCGAACTTGTCCAGCCCGAACAGCACCGGTGCGACGGTGAACCCCACGCGCAGGATCCAGAACGCCTGGTAGCCGGGGTCGGAGGTGAGGCCCCGCCGTGGGGCGACGGGGGCGGAGGATGCGGATGCGGATGGGGACGACATGATGCCCTCCTTCTATAACCAACTCCTGTTGTCGATAGAAGCCCATCGCGGCTCTATAGTCAATGGGCGTGGGTTTTACACTGGTGGGCGTGGACCACGCGAAGGACGCACCCCGCGACGACCTCTCCGCCCTCGCGGCGCTGGAGGAACCGACGCGCCGCCGGCTGTACGAGCACGTGGCGCGCCGTACCGACCCCGTGGGCCGGGACGAGGCCGCCCAGGCCCTGGGGCTGGCGCGGCAGACGGCGGCGTTCCATCTGGACCGACTGGCCGCCGAGGGCCTGCTGGACGTCGTCTACGAGCGGCGCAGCGGGCGAACGGGACCGGGTGCCGGACGGCCGGCCAAGCTGTACCGGCGCTCGGACCGGGAGGTCCGCGTGAGCCTGCCCGAGCGGCGCTACGAGCTGGCCGGGCGACTGCTGGCCCAGGCGGTGGAGGAGTCCGACGCCACGGGGGAACCGGTCCGCACGGTGCTGCACCGCAAGGCGGCCGGGCTCGGCGAGTGGCTGGGCGGCCGATCGGCGGCCGGTGTCGTGGACCTGCTGGAGCGGTACGGCTTCGAGCCGCGCAGGGAAGGGGACACCGTCGTCCTCGGCAACTGCCCCTTCCACGCGCTGGCGCGGGAGCACACCGAGACGGTGTGCGGGATGAACCTGCACCTGCTGCGCGGGGCGCTCACCACCTCGGGCGACACCTGCTTCGAGGCACGCCTCGCGCCGGCGCCGGGCCGGTGCTGTGTCGTGCTGGAACCGGCCTCCTGAGTCCGTCCC
Organism: Streptomyces sp. NPDC006385; assembly: GCF_040612485.1. Classification (NCBI taxonomy): domain Bacteria; kingdom Bacillati; phylum Actinomycetota; class Actinomycetes; order Kitasatosporales; family Streptomycetaceae; genus Streptomyces; species Streptomyces sp. NPDC006385. Next base: position 64,743 of record NZ_JBEXQG010000037.1, on the reverse strand, counting down.
GGCGATCGGGCACGGCTGTTCAGGCGGTGCGGGCCGCTGGCGGGTGACCGACGACGGCAGCGGGGACGTGGTGGTGCGCTTCCACGAGGCGCACGGCGGCCGGGCACGGGCCACGCTGACGGCGGACTTCGAGGTCGCGGACGTCACGGCGACGGACCTGCTGGAGCGCCCGCTGCCCGAGACGCCGGCGCACGACGGGCGTCGCGTCGCCCTGCGGCCGCGGCCTTTCGAACGGGTGACGCCGTGGCTGCGACGGGCCTCGTCGCACGGACGGGTTACGGCGGCGGCGCGTCGTCGTGGAACGGGGCACCAACTGCCGTCACACTCAAGGTGGTTGGCGTCCCATTCGCGCCTCGGAGGCACTCTTGAAGCTCGTCACGCGCGCGCAGCTCGGCTGGCCCGCATCCGCCGCACCCACACAGACCTCGGCCAAGGGTGTGAAGGTCCACTACGCGGGCGCGCCGGTCAGCGTGAAACTCCTCGACGACCACGGCCTGTGCGTCGCCCAGTGGAAGGCGATCCGCAAGGACCACCTGGCCGACGAGAAGGAGAACTACTCCGACATCGCCTACAACTACGGGGCCTGCCCGCACGGTCATCTCCTGGAGGGACGCGGCCTCGACAGGCGCACCGGGGCGAACGGCAACCAGGAGCTCAACCGCGCCCACTACGCGATCTGCGGCCTGGTCGGCTCCGAGGGGCTCACCGAGCCGACGGACGCGATGCTGGGCGCGATCCGCGACGGCATCGAGTTGCTGCGCCGCCACGGCGCCGGCAAGGAGATCAAAGGACACAGGGACGGCTTCGCCACGAAGTGCCCCGGAACGCACCTGTACGCATGGGTGCGGAAGGGAGCCCCGCGTCCGGGTGGTCCGCCGACCGTGCCGGGCCCGCGGCCGGTGGTCGACCTGTCCAAGGTGATCGCCGCGGCCCTGAACGACCCGGACAAGGCGGGCACACCGGTGTCGTACGCGGGCGTGCGGACCGTGGAGAAGGCGCTCGTCGCGGAGGGCCTCCTGGACGCCGGGTACGCGGACGGCCACTTCGGCGGGGCGACCGTCAAGGCGTACTCCGCCTGGCAGCACCGGTGCGGCTTCACCGGCGCGGACGCCAACGGCATCCCCGGTCAGGCGTCGCTGGACCGGCTCGGCGAACGCCACGGCTTCGACGTACGACCGTAGGACCCGGACCCGGACCCGGCTGCGGCTTGGAGGGGAGGGTCAGCCGCCCAGCTGCGCCCGCAGCCACTCCTCCACCTCGCCCACGTGCGCGGCCGCCGCGGCGCGGGCCGCGTCCGGATCGCGGGCGACCAGGGCGCGGTGGATCGCGGCGTGTTCGCGGCGGGTGCGGGCGAAGGCGTCCTCCTCCTGGTAGCCGCGCCAGACGCGGGCGCGGAACGTGCGGGAGGACAGGCCCTCCAGGATCGCGGCCATCGTCTCGTTGCCGGCGGCGGCCGCGATCTCGCGGTGGAAGGCCAGGTCGTGGGCGAGGATCTCCTCCGGGTCGTCGGTGGCGTTCATCGCCGCGAGATGCTTCTCCACCTCCGCCAGTCGGTCCGGCGTGATGCGCGCCGCCGCCAGGGCCGTCGCCGTGGACTCCAGGACGCGGCGCACCTCCAGCAGCTCCACCAGCCGCGGTCCCCTGGACAGATCGGCCACGACGCCGAACGTCTCCAGCAGGTCGCCGGCTTCGAGCTGGGTGACATAGATGCCCGAACCGTGCCGGGCCTCCAGCACCCCGAGCACCGTCAGTGCGCGGATCGCCTCGCGCATCGAGCTGCGGGAGATGCCGAGTCGGGCCGCCAGATCGCGCTCGGTCGGCAGCCGCTGGCCCGGCTCCAGCCGCCCCTCGGCGATCATCGCCTTGACCGCCTCGATGGCGCGCTGCGGCGCGGTGCCCTTCTGTGGGGCTGTCTCGGCTTCCACGCCGTTCCTCCCGTCGCGAGGCACCTCGGGGGCGCCTGGTGAGCGGCAGTGTAATCACCAGGTTGGTCGGACCACTATGGCTGGAAACGGCGAGAATCTGCCTGCGGAGGGTGTTGTACCGGCGAAGTGGTCTGATAAATATGCGGACATCTGCTCGAACCAGGTGCTCGAACACGCTCGATGAGGAGCCGCCAGATGCCCGGCACGACAGCGCGGAAGCAGAACAGGTCACGGATGGTCAGGGCGGCGGCCGCGGTCGCCGGCGCCTCGCTCGCGCTCGCCGCGTGCGGCAGCACCAAGGACACCGGCGCCGCGAGCGCGGAAGGCGGCGGCAGCGGCGAGGTCGGGGTGATCCTGCCCCTGCTGACCTCGCCGTTCTGGCAGTCGTACAACGACTACGTGCCGAAGATGGCCGAGTCCGAAGGCGTCGACGCCCTCAAGACGGTCAACTCCAACAGCGACCCCTCCCAGCAGATCACCGACATCAACAACCAGCTCAACCAGGGCGTACGAGGGCTGGTCGTCGCCCCGCTGGACAGCGCCGCCATCGAGGCCGGCCTGGACCAGGCCGAACGCAAGGGCGTCCCGGTCGTCGCGGTCGACGTGGCCCCGGACAAGGGCAAGGTCGCGATGGTGGTGCGCGCCAACAACGTGGCGTACGGCGAGAAGGCCTGCGACTACCTCGGCAAGCACGTCACCAGCGGCAAGGTCGTGCAGATCATGGGCGACCTCGCCTCCGTCAACGGCCGCGACCGCTCCGAGGCGTTCCGCACCTGCGTGAAGAAGAACTTCCCCAAGCTGAAGGTCCTGGAGATACCGGCCAAGTGGGAGTCCGACACCGCGGCCTCCAAGCTGGACACCCTCCTGAACGCCAACCCGGACATCGAGGGCATCTACCTGCAGGCGGGCGGCGTCTACCTCGCACCGACCCTCCAGACCCTGAAGTCCAAGGGGATGCTGAAGAAGGCCGGGCAGCCGGGGCACATCACCATCGTCTCCAACGACGGCATCCCGCAGGAGTACGACGCCATCCGCAAGGGCGAGATCGACGCGACCGTCTCCCAGCCCGCCGACCTGTACGCCAAGTACGGCATGTACTACATCAAGGCCGCGATGGAGGGGAAGACCTTCCAGCCCGGCCCCACCGACCACGGCTCGACCATCGTCAAGCTGCCCAGCGGCATCCTCGAGGACCAGCTGCCCGCGCCCTTGGTCACCAAGGACAACGTCGACGACCCCGAGCTCTGGGGCAACACGGTCACATGACGACGCCACTCGTTCAGGCGCGGGACATCGTCAAGCGCTACGGCCCCACCACCGCCCTCGCCGACGGCCGGCTCACCGTCCTGCCCGGCGAGTCCCACGCCCTCGTCGGCCGCAACGGCGCCGGCAAGTCGACCCTGGTCAACATCCTCACCGGACTCCAGGCCGCCGACGAGGGCGAGGTCCGCTTCGACGGCGAACCCGCGCCCCCGCTCGCCGACCGTGACGCCTGGCGCCGCAGAGTCGCCTGCGTCTACCAGAAGCCCACGGTCGTCCCCGAGCTGACGGTCGCCGAGAACCTCTTCATCAACCGGCAGCCTCTCCGGCGCGGCTTCATCAGCTGGCGCAGGCTACGGACCGAGGCCGCCGCACTCCTCGCCACCTGGGACGTGCACGTCGACCCCGAGGCCCGCACCGCCGACCTCAAGGTCGAGGACCGTCACATGGTGGAGATCGCCCGCGCGTTGAGCTTCGGCGCCCGCTTCATCATCCTCGACGAGCCCACCGCCCAGCTCGACAACCGCGAGATCGAGCGGCTGTTCACGCGCATGCGGGCACTGCAGGACTCCGGCGTGACCTTCCTGTTCATCTCGCACCACCTCCAGGAGGTCTACGAGGTCTGCCAGACCGTCACGGTCCTGCGCGACGCCCGCTGGATCACCACGGCCCCGGTCGCCGAACTCCCGCGCCGGGCCCTGGTGGAGGCCATGGCGGGGGAGTCCATCGAGGTCATCGCCGAACAGGCCGTGGACCCCGGGGACGTCGACCACGACGCCCCCGTCCTCCTCGAAACCCGCGGGCTCACCTCACCGTCGTACGAGGACATCGACCTCAGCGTCCGCCGCGGCGAGGTCGTCGGGCTCGCCGGGATCAGCGGCAGCGGCAAGGTGGAGCTGGCCGAGTCCTTCGCGGGGCTGTACACCCCGACGAGCGGGACCGCGCACCTGGCCGGCGAGCGGCTGCCGTTCGGCGATGTGCGTGCGGCGCTCGACGCGGGCGTCGCCTGTGTGCCACGCGACCGGCACGACCAGGGCCTGGTCGCCGGCATGACCATCGGTGACAACGCCACCATGAGCGTCCTCGACCGGCTCGGCCGCTTCGGGTTCGTCGGCACCGAACGCAGGCGCGGCTTCGCCACCGCCCTCATCGAACGCCTCGACATCCACACCGAGGGCCCCGACCAGCCCGTCTCCGACCTGTCCGGCGGCAACGCGCAGAAAGTCGTCATGGCCCGGGCCCTCGCCTCCGACCCCCGCCTGCTCGTGCTGATCAACCCCACCGCGGGCGTCGACGTGAAGTCCAAGGAGTCCCTGCTGGCCCGCGTGGACAGCGCCCGCGAGGACGGCATCGCCGTGCTCGTCGTCTCCGACGAACTCGACGACCTGCGCCGCTGCGACCGCGTCCTCGTCCTGTTCCACGGCCGTGTCGTCGCCGAGCACCCGGCGGGCTGGCGCGACCACGAGCTGATCGCCTCCATCGAAGGAGTGGACCATGGCTGACACCAAGGCCCCACCGGCTACGCCCGTCAAGGTCCCCGATCCGCGCGCGGCCAGGACGGTCCTGCTCCGCCGCGCCCGCGAACTCGCCCTCGTGCCGGCGTTGCTGGTCCTCATGGTGCTCGGCGCCGTGGTCAACGACTCGTTCCTCACCGAGCGCAACCTGATCTCCATCCTCGGCGCCTCCGCCGCCCTCGCGATGGTCGTGCTGGCCGAGTCGCTCGTCCTCATCACCGGCAAGTTCGACCTGTCCCTCGAATCGGTCGTCGGCATCGCGCCGGCCGTCGGAGCGCTCCTCGTCCTGCCTGTCGCGAGCTCCGGCTGGGGCACCGAACTCCCGGCCGCACTCGCGCTGTCGGCGGTCCTCGTGGTCGGCGCCGCCGTCGGAGCCTTCAACGGCATCCTGGTCGTGAAGTTCAAGCTCAACGCGTTCATCGTGACGCTCGCGATGCTGATCGTCCTGCGCGGACTGCTGGTCGGCGCCACCAAGGGCAAGACGCTGTTCGGGATGCCTGACAGCTTCTACTCCCTCGCCACGACCACCTTCCTGACCATCCCCATGTCGGTGTGGCTCGCGGCGGCGGCCTTCGCGATCGCCGGGTTCGTGCTCAGGTACCACCGCATCGGGCGCGCGCTGTACGCCATCGGCGGCAACGCGGACGCCGCCCGCGCGGCCGGCATCCGGGTCGAGCGCGTGATGCTCGGCGTGTTCGTCGTGGCGGGCGCGCTCGCGGCGGTCGGCGGGATCATCCAGACCGGCTACGTCGGGGCGATCAGCGCCAACCAGGGCAACAACATGATCTTCACCGTGTTCGCGGCCGCGGTGATCGGCGGCATCAGCCTGGACGGCGGCAAAGGCACCATGTTCGGCGCCCTGACCGGCGTGCTCCTCCTCGGCGTCGTCCAGAACCTGCTCACCCTCGCCCAGGTCCCGTCCTTCTGGATCCAGGCCATCTACGGCGGAATCATCCTGGTCGCCCTCATGATCGCCCGCGTGACGACGGGCCGGGCCCAGGACTGACCCCGCCGGCCCCCGTCATCGACGTCACCGACCGAAAGGCCCTCTGTGTCCCCGACCCCCGGCACCCCCGCCCGCGTCACCGCGGTCGACACCTACGACATCCGCTTCCCCACCTCGCGCGAGCTCGACGGCTCCGACGCGATGAACCCGGACCCCGACTACTCGGCGGCGTACGTCGTCCTGCGCACCGACGCGGCCGACGGGCACGAGGGGCACGGCTTCACCTTCACCATCGGGCGGGGCAACGAGGTGCAGGTCGCCGCGATCGAGGCACTGCGCGGCCATGTCGTCGGCCGGTCCGTCGACGAGCTGTGCGCCGACCCGGGGACCCTCAACCGCGACCTGATCGGCGACAGCCAACTGCGCTGGCTCGGCCCCGAGAAGGGCGTGATGCACATGGCGATCGGCGCGGTCATGAACGCCGTGTGGGACCTCGCCGCCAAGCGTGCCGCCAAGCCGCTGTGGCGGCTCCTCGCCGACGCCGACCCGGAGTGGATCGTCCGCCAGATCGACTTCCGGTACATCGGCGACGCCCTCACCCCCGAGGAGGCGCTGCACCTCCTGCGCCGGGGCCGGGAGGGACGGGAGGAGCGCGCGGCCCGGCTGCTGGAGCGCGGGTACCCCGCCTACACCACCTCCGCGGGCTGGCTCGGCTACGACGACGCCAAGCTCACCCGGCTCGCCGCGGAGGCCGTCGCCGACGGCTTCCGGCAGATCAAGCTGAAAGTGGGCGCCGACCTGGAGGACGACGTACGGCGCTGCCGTGTCGCCCGTTCGGTCGTCGGGCCGGACATCCGCATGGCCATCGACGCCAACCAGCGCTGGGACGTGGCCGAGGCGATCCGCTGGACCAAGGCGCTCGCCGAGTTCGACCCCTACTGGATCGAGGAGCCCACCAGCCCCGACGACGTCCTCGGCCACGCGGCGATCCGCGAGGCCGTCGCCCCGGTGAAGGTGGCCACCGGCGAGCACGTGCAGAACCGGGTCGTCTTCAAGCAGCTCCTCCAGGCCGGCGCCGTCGACGTCGTCCAGATCGACGCCGCCCGCGTCGGCGGCGTCAACGAGAACCTCGCCGTCCTGCTGCTCGCCGCCAAGTTCGGCGTGCCGGTGTGCCCGCACGCGGGCGGCGTCGGCCTGTGCGAACTCGTCCAGCACCTGTCGATGTACGACTACGTGGCGGTCACCGGGACCACCGAGGACCGCGTCATCGAGTACGTCGACCATCTGCACGACCACTTCCTCGACCCGGTGGTGATCAGGGAGGGTCACTACACGGCACCCACCGCGCCGGGGTTCTCGGCCGCCATGCGGCCCGAGTCGATCGCGCGGTACACGTTCCCGGACGGCGCCTTCTGGGCCGCCGACCTCCAGACGCAGCAGAAGGGGCACACGGCATGAGCGACTTCGAGGGTCTCAAGGCGCTGGTGACGGGAGGCGCCTCCGGCATCGGCCGGGCCACCGCCGAACTCCTCGCCTCGCGCGGTGCCCAGGTCGCCGTACTCGACCTCGACCCGTCGTCGGTGGAGAAGCCACTGCTCGCCTACCGCGCCGACGTGACCGACGACACCTCCGTGCGCTGGGCCGTGTCCGCCGCCGTGGAGCGCCTCGGCGGACTGGACGTGCTCGTCAACAACGCCGGCATCGGCGCCCAGGGCACCGTCGAGGACAACGACGACGCCGAATGGCAGCGGGTCATGGACGTCAACGTCGTCGGCATGGTGCGGGTCGCCCGGGCGGCCCTGCCGCACCTGCGCCGGTCGTCGCACGCGGCGATCGTGAACACCTGCTCCATCGCGGCCACGGCCGGACTTCCGCAGCGGGCGCTGTACAGCGCGACCAAGGGTGCCGTGTACTCCCTCACCCTCGCCATGGCCGCCGACCACGTCCGCGAGGGCATCCGCGTCAACTGCGTCAACCCCGGCACGGCCGACACCCCCTGGGTCGGCCGCCTGCTCGACGCCGCCGACGACCCGGCCGCCGAACGGGCCGCACTGGAAGCCCGCCAGCCCACCGGACGGCTCGTCTCGGCCGCCGAGGTCGCGGGCGCCATCGCCTACCTGGCGAGCCCGCTCTCCGGCGCCACCACCGGCACCGCCCTCGCCGTCGACGGCGGCATGCAGGGCCTGCGCCTGCGGCCGGTGAGCCGGTGAGGCGGCTCGGCGGCAGCGGCGTCGAGGTCAGCGCCCTGTCCTTCGGCGCCGCCGGCATCGGCAACCTCTACACCGAGGTCGGCGAGGAGCAGGCGTACGAGGCGGTGCACGCCGCCTGGCAGCGGGGCATCCGCTACTTCGACACGGCACCGCACTACGGCCTCGGCCTGTCGGAACGTCGCCTGGGCGCGGCCCTGCGCGAACGCCCCCGCGACCGGTACGCCGTCTCGACGAAGGTGGGCCGCCGCCTGGAACCCTCGGACGAGGGCGGCGACGACCTCGCGAACGGCTTCGCCGTGCCCGCCACGCACCGCCGCGTCTGGGACTTCAGCGAGGACGGCGTGCGGCGCACCCTGGAGTCGAGCCTCGAACGGCTCGGCCTCGACCGCGTCGACGTCGTCTACCTCCACGACCCCGACGACCACGCCGAGTGGGCCTTCCGCGAGGGCTACCCGGCGCTGGAGAAGCTCCGCTCGGAGGGCGTCGTCGGCGCGATCGGCGCCGGCATGAACCAGGCGGAGATGCTCACCCGCTTCGTCCACGACACCGACGTCGACGTGGTGCTGTGCGCCGGCCGCTACACGCTGCTCGACCAGCGGGCCCTGACCGAACTGCTGCCCGCCGCCCAGGCACGCGGTACGTCGGTCGTGATCGGCGGCGCCTTCAACTCCGGGCTCCTGGCGGATCCGAAGCCGGGCGCGACGTACAACTACGCCACCGCGTCACCCGAGTCGCTGCACCGCGCCCTGCGCCTGAAGTCCGTCGCCGACCGCCACGGCGTCACCCTGCGCGCCGCGGCCCTCGCCTTCTGCGCCGCCCACCCGGCGGTCGCGAGCGTCCTCGTCGGCGCCCGCTCGGCACACGAAGTGGTCGACGGCGCCCACCAGTTCGCGGCGCCTGTGCCCGCCGCCCTCTGGCAGGAGCTGCGCGACACCGGCCTCCTGCCGCCGGACGCCCCCGTCCCCGCCGAGGAGCAGTGATGAGAGTCGCCCTGCACACCAAGGTCCGCGCGGACCGCGTCGCCGAGTACGAGGCCGCCCACCGCGAAGTCCCGAGAGAACTCACGGACGCCATCCGGGCCGCCGGCGCCTCCTCCTGGACCATCTGGCGCAGCGGCACCGACCTCTTCCACGTCCTGGAGTGCGAGGACTACGGCCGTCTCCTCGCCGAGCTGGAGAAACTGCCGGTCAACGTGGCCTGGCAGGCCCGCATGGCCGAACTGCTGGACGTGGTGCACGACTACTCCGGCGCGGGCGCGGAGGCCGGCCTGCCCGTCGTGTGGGAGCTGCCGTGACGATCGTGGACGCCCACCACCACGTCTGGGACCTGTCGGTCCGGGACCAGGACTGGATCAGCGGGCCCGAACTCCAGCCGCTGCGACGGAACTTCACCGTGGCCGACCTCGCCTTCGAGGCTCGGGCCGCCGGAATCGGCCGTACGGTCCTCGTCCAGACCGTCACCGTGCCGGAGGAGACCCCCGAGTTCCTGGCCCTCGCCGCCGAGCACGAGCTGATCGCGGGCGTCGTCGGCTGGACCGACCTCACCCGCCCCGACGTCGCCGAGGAACTGGCCCGGCTGCGGGAGCTTCCCGGCGGGCGGTACCTCAAGGGCATCCGCCACCAGGTCCAGGGCGAGCCCGACCCGGAGTGGCTGCTGCGTGCGGACGTACGGCGCGGACTGGCCGCCGTGGCCGACGCCGGGCTGGTCTACGACCTGGTCGTGCTGCCGCACCAGTTGCCGGCCTGCGTCAAGGCCGCCGCGGACCACCCCGGCCTCACCTTCGTCCTGGACCACCTGGGCAAGCCCCCCATCGCCTCCGGGGAGCGAGAACCCTGGGAGACGTCCGTGCGCTCCCTGGCCGCACTTCCCAACACCGTCTGCAAGGTCTCCGGCATGGTCACCGAGGCCGACCTCGCCTCCTGGACGGTCGACGACCTGCGTCCGTACGCCGACGTGGTCCTGGACGCCTTCGGCCCGGACCGGCTGATGTTCGGCTCGGACTGGCCGGTGTGCACGCTGGCCGCGTCGTACGGGCACGTGCTCGCCGCGGCACGGGAGCTGACCGACCCGGACGATCGCACGCGGATCTTCGAAACCACCGCCACCCGCGTCTACGACCTCTGAGCCACCCCCGCCAGCCGGGTGGGCGGCAGATACTCCCGCACATACGTCCGCTCCCAGCACGCGCCCGTCTCCCGCAGCTCGGGCCAGGTCGTGTACCGGTAACGGAACAGGCGGGCGCGGATGTGACGCGGCGGCGCGTCCGCGGGGAACGGCGAGCGGCGCAGCAGCTTCAGCGTGTCGCGGTCGTTCTCCAGGAGCCGTTCCACCAGGGCGCCGAACCACGACCCGGCGTACGCGGGCGACAGCGCGGCGAACCACATCAGCCAGTCCAGCCGGAGGTGGTACGGCGCGAACTGCCGCGGCCAGCGCCGGGGATCGCCGGGCTTGCCCTTGAACTCGTACTCCCGCCACTCCGAGTCCTCCCGCGGCACGTCGTCGGCGGTGCCCTCGATCACCACCTCGTACCGGATCCTGCTCACGCTGCCGAACGCGCCGTAGGTGTTGACCAGATGGAGCGGGTCGAAGGAGCGGTTCATGACCTGGCGGCGGGAGATCATGTTGGCGACCGGGCGGTAGCTGAGGAACAACAGCAGCGCGGCGACCGCCAGGACCACGACCTCGTACCACAACGGCGCCTCCGGCACGGCCGGCGGATCGCTCGGGAACTCCACTGCCGACAGGGCCAGCACGATGGTGATCCAGTTGAGCCAGGAGAAGTTGCCCGACAGGACCAGCCACAGCTGGGTCACGATCATCAGGGCGGCGGCGGCCGTCGCGATCGGCTGCGGGGTGAACAGCACAAACGGCACGACGAGTTGCGTGACGTGGTTCGCGGCCACCTCGACCCGGTGCAGCGGCTTCGGCAGATGGTGGAAGAACCAGCTCAGCGGCCCCGGCATCGGCTGGGTCTCGTGGTGGTGGTCCAGGCAGGTGAGCTTGCGCCAGCAGGCGTCGCCGCGCATCTTGATCAGGCCCGCGCCGAACTCCACCCGGAACAGGATCCAGCGCAGCAGGAACAGCACCACGATCGGCGGCGCCACCTCGTCGTTGCCGAGGAAGACGGCGAGGAAGCCGACCTCCAGCAGCAGGGACTCCCAGCCGAACGCGTACCAGGTCTGGCCGACATTGACGATCGACAGATACAGCGCCCAGGGGATCAGCCACAGCAGCATGGCCCCCCACAGCGGCACCAGGGAGTCCAGCCCCGCCAGCAGCGCCGCCGACACGGCGCAGCCCGCCCAGGCGCAGACGGCGAAAAGCCGGTCCGAGTAGCGGAGCTGGAACAGGCTCGGCGCGGCCCTGAAGGGCACCCGTTCGACGAAACGCGGCACGGGCAGCATGCCGCGCTCGCCGATCAGCGCCCGGAACTGGAGGGCCGCCGCCAGGAACGCCACGAGATACACACCGGCCAGAGCCCGCTGGAAGACCAGCCGACTCGTCCAGTAGTCGGGCGCGATGAACCACTCCACGGCCGTGTGCTCCTCGTGTCCATTGTCGCGCCGGAGACGCGTGTGACTCTCCGTATATCACCTCTCCGCTTGCGTAACCCGAGTGAGTGAAACAGACAATGGTCGCGAACTGCCCGGAAACCGTCGGGAGGACGTGGTGCGGACATCCACCGGAGCCATCGTCACGGCCTGCGCGCTCTCGGCGGCGCTCATCGTCGCCGGCTGCGGCGGCAACGCGGTGAAGGGTGTGGAGAAGGGCATGGAATCGAGCGGAGAGGTCCTCCTCCAACCCGCGGCGGCCAAGGGGCCGGATCCCTTCACCGACTCCACGGCGACCACGGCGACCACGGCGACCACCGCGTCCCCGGTCACCCGAACGCCGCAACCGTCGCGATCGGGCCGGACCGGGCCGCAGTCCCTGTCCGGCGACACGCCCGGCCTCTACGGCGGCACCCGGGGTACCGGCAGTTGCGACGTGCGGCGGCAGATCGACCACCTCACCTCCGACCGGGGCAGGGCCCGCGCCTTCGCCCGCACCGCGGGCATCGCGCAGGACTCGATCCCCGGTCATCTGCGGAGCCTGACCTCGGTCGTGCTGCGTGCCGACACCCGAGTCACCAACCACGGGTTCCGCGACGGCCGCGCGACCGGCTACCAGTCCGTCCTTCAGGCGGGCACCGCCGTCCTCGTCGACAACCACGGTGTGCCGCGCGTCCGCTGCGCCTGCGGCAATCCGCTCACGCCGGCCGCCGACCTGCGAGGCGAGCCCGGCACGAGCGGCCGGCCCTGGTCCGGGTACCGGCCGGCCCAGGTGGTCGTGGTGGCTCCGACGACCCAGGTGATCACCGACATCACGATCATCGACGTCGCCGACCACACCTGGATCGAGCGGCCGACCGGCCATCGGGGGCACGACCGCGACCATGTCCTGCCGCGCCCGGAGCCGGCCGACCCGCCCCCGCACCCGCACCCGCACGACAGCGTCTCCGGCGCCTGGCCGGGGGAGGACGGCGGGGACGGCGGAGACGGCGGGGACGGCGGGGACGGCGGGGACGGCGGGGTCCCCACGGGCGAGGGCACGGGGCCGTCCGGCGGACCCACCTCCCCGTCCGACGAGCGCACCTCATCGAACGCGTCGCCGACCGACTGCGCGACCCCGACGGCCACCGTCACCCCGGGCGCCACGGACGACACGCTGACCGAGCACGCGTCGGACACCTCGGACACCTCGGACACCTCGGACACCTCGGACACCTCGGACACCTCGGACACCCCGAATACCCCGGACACGCCGAACACCGGCGCCACCCCCTGCCCGACGGCCACCGTCACGGCCCCGCCCGCGCCGACGGCCCCCGACCGCACCCCTCGGTCGCCCGGGGAGCCCAGCGCCCCCGACTCCGGGACCGCGCCGAAGTCGTCACCGAAGTCGTCCCCGAAGACCTCACCGAAGACCTCGCCGAGGACCTCCCTTGCCCCGCAGACCTCGGACAGCATCTTCGGCAGCCCCACCGACGTCTTCGCCGGCTGACCGAGCGGGTGGAGACAGACCGGGCGGACGCCGAGAACAGTTCTGTCGTCCCAGTCGAAGAATCCGGCAAATCCTGGCAAGGTGGCCCCATGGTTGATCGGGGAGCGAGCGCCCTGTCTCTCCCGGACGACTGGCCCGCCCACCCGGATCCGATCCTGGCGCTCAACCGCATGGGCAGCTTCGACTGGGACCTGGACAGCGGTCTGTTCCACATGGACGCCCAGGCCCACGAGGTCTTCGACCTGCGCCCCGACGAATTCGACGGCAACCCCGCGACGCTGGCGATCCGGGTGCCGCCACCGGAGGCCTACCGGCTGGACGGCCTGGTCTCCAAGGCGATGAAGGACGGCAGCGAGAACTACGGCGCCTACTTCCGCATCCGCTGCCGCGACGGCACCCTGCGCTGGACCCACACCCAGGGCTACATCCGCCGCGACGAGACGGGCCGCCCGCGCCGCATCATCGGCATCGTCCGCGACGCCACCGACGAACTCGCCGAGAGCGAGGAGCGGCGCGAGCAGGCGGCCGAGGACGAGGCACGCCGTCAGCAGACCAGCGTCGTCCAGCTCACCACGGCCGCCCTCGCCCACGCCCGCACCGTCCAGGACGTCATCGACGTCCTCAAGGACACCCACGGCATCACTCACCTCGGCGCCACCAGCCTGGTCATGGGCCTGGTCGAGGCCGGCCGCATCCGCCTGGTCGCCGAAGGCCCCGCGGGCAGCTTCGTGCCCGGGACCCTGGTCACCCGGATCGACGAGCAGTACCCGATGAGCGAGGTCGTCCGCACCCTCAGCCCGCGCTTCATCGAGTCGCCGGAGGAGTTCGCGGAGCGCTACCCGATCCTCTGGCCGCACATCACCGACCTCGACATCACGGCCGCCGCCTATCTGCCGCTGATCGCCCAGGCCCGCCCGATCGGCGCCATCGGCCTGCTCTACAGCGACCGCGACGGATTCTCCACCGAGGACCGCAACGTGCTCGTCGCCCTCGGCAGCAGCATCGCGCAGAGCCTTCAGCGGGCCATGCTCTACGAGCAGGAGAAGGACCTCGCCACCGGTCTCCAGCAGGCCATGCTGCCGCGCACCATCCCCAGCGTCCCCGGCGCCGACGTCGCCGTCCGCTACCGCGCGGCCGGTGCCGCGGGCTCCCTCGGCCGGGACATCGGCGGCGACTGGTACGACCTCATCCCGCTGCCCGGCGGCCGGGTCGGCGCCGTCATCGGCGACGTCCAGGGCCACGACACGCACGCCGCCGCCGTCATGGGCCAGCTGCGCATCGTCCTGCGCGCCTACGCCGCCGAAGGGCACACCCCGGCCACGGTGATGGCCCGCGCCTCCGTCTTCCTGCACGAACTGGACACCGACCGCTTCGCCACCTGCCTGTACGCGGAGGCCGACCTGTCCACCGGCGTCGTGCAGATGGTCCGGGCGGGCCACATCGACCCGCTGATCCGGGAGCCCGGCGGCGCCTGCCGTCGCGTCCCGGTCGAGGGCGGGCTGCCGCTCGGCCTGTCCGCGGAGTTCGGGCGGCTCGAGTATCCCGTCAGCACCATCGAGCTGGACTCCGACCACACCCTCCTGCTGTGCACCGACGGTTTGGTCGAACAGCCCGGCGTCGACCTGGACGACGGCATGCGGACCCTTACCGCGCTCATCGCCACCGGCCCGCACGACGTGTGGGACCTCGCCGACCGCCTCATCGACGTCGCCGAGGAACGCGGCGGCGACGACGACGTGGCCCTGCTCCTGCTGCGCCGCCGCGTCCCGGACGCCCCGCAGTCCGGCGGCCGCCTCCAGCAGCACGTCGCCCCCGGCGACCCCGAGGCCCTCACCGGAGCCCGGCACATGATCCGCGCCGCCGTGCGCGCCTGGGACGCCGCCGAACGGGCCGACGAGATCGAGCTGGTGGCCGACGAGCTGATCACCAACGCCCTCATGCACACGGAGGGATCCGCCATCGTGACCCTGCGGGTCCTCACCGGCTCCGAGCGCCGGCTGCGCGTCGAGGTCGAGGACTCCTCCAGCGCCCTGCCACGCCGCCGCGAGGCGGGCGAGTCGGGCGTCTCCGGCCGGGGTCTGCTCCTGGTCGACCTGCTCACGGACGTGTGGGGCGTGGAGGCCCGGGGCGGCGGCAAGGCGGTGTGGTGCGAGTTCGTCGTGCCGGAGCGGACCTGAGCACTCCGGTCCGCGGTGGCACTCTGGACGTATGCCGGAACTCCCCGAGGTCGAAGCGCTCAAGGACTTCCTGACCGAGAACCTGGTCGGCCACGAGATCGTCCGCGTCCTGCCCGTCGCGATCAGCGTCCTCAAGACGTACGAGCCCCCGGTCAGCGCCCTTGAGGGCCACGAGGTCACCGCCGTGCACCGCCACGGCAAGTTCCTCGACCTCGAGACGGCCGACGGCCCCCACCTGGTCACCCACCTCGCGCGGGCGGGCTGGCTCCACTGGAAGGACGAGCTCCCGAGCGGCATGCCCCGACCCGGCAAGGGCCCGCTCGCGCTGCGTGTGGCCCTGGAGACCGGAGCGGGCTTCGACCTCACGGAGGCGGGCACGCAGAAGCGCCTGGCGGTGTACCTGGTCCAGGACCCGGGGCAGGTCCCGGGCGTGGCCCGCCTGGGCCCGGACCCGCTCGCCGACGACTTCGACGAGCGGCGGTTCACGGCGCTGCTGAAGGACGAGCGCCGTCAGCTCAAGGGCGCCCTGCGCGACCAGAGCCTCGTCGCCGGGGTCGGCAACGCCTACAGCGACGAGATCCTGCACGCGGCCAGGATGTCCCCGTTCAAGCTGGCGTCGTCGCTGACACCCGAGGAGACGACGAGGCTGTACGAGGCCCTGCGGACGACCCTCACCGATGCGGTCGAGCGCTCGCGCGGTCTGGCGGCCGGACGCCTGAAGGCGGAGAAGAAAAGCGGCCTGCGCGTGCACGGCCGCACCGGCGAGCCCTGCCCGGTGTGCGGCGACACCGTCCGCGAGGTCTCCTTCAGCGACTCCTCGCTCCAGTACTGCCCGACGTGCCAGACGGGCGGGAAGCCGCTGGCGGACCGCAGACTCTCGCGGCTGCTGAAGTAGGGCCCGCGGGCGCACTCCCTCAGGACGGCCTACCGGGGCACGAGCGTCACCAGATGCTCCCCGCCCGACGTCCGCACCTCGTAGCGCACGATCTCGTCGCGGTGCATCGCCGAGGCGCCCCTCATGGTGTTCTCGCGGGCGTCGTGGTCGGCGGCGTGCCAGGTGGTCACGGTCTCCTCCGAGCCGTCCCGGCCGACGGCGACCAGATGGCAGGCACGCGGACCCGCGCCGTCCCTCACCTTCAGCTCCACCTGGCTGCCGTACGCCTCGTCCTCGGTGGTGACCTGCGCCCACACGCCCGAGCGGGCGTCGGTCGCCTGGACGATCTGTACGGTCCCCTCGTCGCCGCCCGCCATGATCGCGGCCGTGGGTCCGGCGAGGGCGAACACGACCGAGGCGGCCACGGCGTACAGCGTGCGCCGGCGCCGGGCGCGACGGCGGGCCGCCACGGAGTCGAGCAGCCGGTTCAGCAGCTGCGGGCCGGGCTGGGCCATGGGGTGCACGAACCGGGGCGTGGCCCGCCGGTACAGCATCAACTGGCGGGTGACGGGCCCGAACTCGGTCACGTGTGCCGCGCAGCGCGGGCACTCCATGAGGTGGTCCTCGAAGCGGAACGCCTCCGCCTCGTTCAGCACGCCGAGCGCGTACGCGGCGACGTCGCGATGCCTCTCCAGGGACCTCATGCCGAATCCTCGTGCCGTTGGGTGTGGGGTGGGTTACTCCTTGCGCCCACTGGTACGCACCAGACAGTGGAATCACTCAAGCCCGGCACCGAATCGCAACCAAAGGATTCGGAGCGGTCGGCACCGAGGATTGGTCCGAGGCGAAAAGAACTTAAAAAAGATGGATGGCGAGGTGCCCGAGCGGCAGCCCGAGCTGCCACGCCGGGGTCCACACCTTCGGTCCCTCGTCCTCACCGACCAGCGCCCCGCCGCCCGGCACCGCGTTCAGATCGGGTGCGAGCAGCTCGGTCTCCTGCAGCCAGCGCCAGGCCGCCTCGGCCAACTCCAGGTCGGGTGCGGGCCCGCCGGCCTCGACCGCCTCCGCCGCCAGACCCGCCATGCGCTCGCGCACCCACTCCTGCCACGGCTGGTCGTACGCCGTCAGCGACAGCCAGGTCTCCAGCTGGGAGACGACCCGGATGCCGGAGAGCTCGCCGTCGGTGTCGGACAGGAAGATGGTCAGCGCCAAAGCGTCGCGCCCGGCACGGAACTCGAAGGACGTCGGCGGCATCAGGTCGCCGGTGCGCAGCAGCTCGTCGGCGATGTACTCGGCGTACAACCACGCCATGGGGACGGTCAGTTCACCGCCGCCTGCGCCGTCCGTGCTCTCTTGACCTCTGTGCAGCATCCCTTCCTGCCTTCCTCCGGTGAGTGCGTCGCCCGACCCGGGGCCCTCGGGCCCTGGGGCCCGATCGGGAACACGGATGAGGACAGCCGATTACTCAACCGGTGTCTTGGCAAGGCGCTTTACGGAGGCTTGACTCAGCCATTGGTTTCACCGCAGGTCGGCCGCGTATCCCGGAAGCACCCTGCGCAGGGCGCGCAGCGCGTAGTAAGCGCGGGACTTCACGGTACCGGGGGGGATCCCCAGTGTTTCCGCGGCTTCGGCAACACTCGCCCCTTGGAAGTACACGAGCACCAGAACTTCACGGTGCTCCGGAGTGAGTGTCTTCACAGCCTCGCGCACATCGAGCATCTCCGCGGCCCGCTCGGCATGGTCGGAGATCACGCGCGCGTTCTCCAGGATCGCGTCCCCGACCTCCGGCGGCCGTGCCTGCCGGGCGCGCCGCGCGTCGATCGCGAGCCGCCGCCCGACCGTCATGAGCCAGGGCCGTACGGACTCGAAGTCGGCCGCGCGCAGCGCCTCGGGGTGCTGCCAGGCGCGCACCAGCGTCTCCTGCACGAGGTCCTCGGCGCGCTGCCGGTCGCCGTCGCAGAGCCGGAGCAGGAGCGCGAAGAGGGGCCGGCCGTGCTCGCGCTGCAGTGCGGCGAGCTCGTGCTCGGCGGTCGTCGTCCCGTTCGTCAGGGTGGTTCCGGCCGTCATGGCCGTATGGCATCGCAGGCGGCTGTTGGGGGACAGAGCACGCACACGGATCTGCGGCGGACGGTCGATCGCGTCGGCGAACGGTTCGACGAACGGTTCGTTCCGCCTCTGGCGGTGGTTGAACGGTCCCTTCCGCCTGTGGTGGTGCGCGGACGGGCTAACAGAAGTGGCCGGATTGTTTGCGGGCAAGTCCAGATTCATACCTATTGGTGGGTAAATAAGACCACTCGGGGTGAGTTGATGATTGCACGCAGTCGACTTGCGGCCCTCGCTCTGACGGCCGCCCTCGCCGCAGGCGCCGCCTGCCAGGCCAACAACCACAAGGGCCCGGGACAGTCGGGCTCCTCCGCCGGTCCCCGCGGCTTCACGCTCGTCGCCTCCGGCGACATCCTCCCGCACACCTCGGTCATCGACCGCGCGCGCTACGACGCGGGTGGCTCCGGCTACGACTTCCGCGCGATGTTCGACGGCGTCAAACCCGTCGTCTCCCGCGCCGATCTGGCGCTGTGCCACATGGAGACCGTCTACGGCGCGGACGGCCAGTACACCGGCTACCCCACCTTCAAGTCCCCGCCGGAGGTGGCCCGCGGCGTCGCCGCCACCGGCTACGACGGCTGCTCCACCGCCTCCAACCACAGCCTCGACGACGGCGCCGCCGGCATCCTGCGCACCCTGAACGCCCTCGACGAGGCGCGCGTACGGCACGCGGGAACGGCCCGCACCCAAGGCGAGGCCCGTGCCGTGACGGTGCTGCGTGCCGGTGCGGCCAAGGTGGCGCACCTCGCGTACACGTACGGCGTCAACGGCTTCCCGCTGCCACCGGGGCAGCCCTGGGCGGTCAACCTCATCGACGAGGACAAGATCGTGGCGGACGCCCGCGCCGCCCGGAAGGGCGGCGCCGACGTGGTCGTCGTCTCGCTGCACTGGGGCACCGAATGGCAGGACGACCCCGACGACCAGCAGCTGACCCTCGCCCGCTCGCTCACCGGCTCCCGCACCGGCGAGCGCCCCGACATCGACCTGATCCTCGGCACCCACGCCCACGTCCCGCAGGCGTACGAGAAGGTCAACGGCACCTGGGTGATCTACGGCATGGGCGACCAGGTCGCCGGGGCGATGTACAACCACCAGGGCGTGCAGGACCCACGCGGCAACCAGTCCACCCTCGGCCGCTTCACCTTCGCCCCGCCCGAGCGGCCGGGCGGGCGCTGGGAGGTGAAGAAGGCCGAGTTCATTCCCCAGCTGTTCGACATCGACGCCGGCCGTGTGGTCAACGTCAACCGCGCCATCGCCAAGGGCGCCGAGCTGAGCGGCGTACGGGACCGGATCCGGGACGTGGTGCTCAGCAGGGGCGCGGCGGAGGACGGGCTGGTGATGGGGGAGTAGAGGAGCCGGGGGGAGTAGGGCGAGGGGCAGGCACGCCTCAGCCGGCGTCGACGTGGTGGAGGAGTCCGAGCAACTCGACGGGCGGGAAGGCCGCGGGCTTCCTACAGTCGGAACATGAGTGCCGCCGCGGAGGCCGCCCCGGTGAAGGACACCCCGGGCCGGATACGGCCGCCCGGGAACGCCCTGCTCAGCAGGGTGCCGGAGGCATTCGCGACCTTCTTCGGCGCCCTCGGACCGCTCTGCGACACCGAGACCGAACGCGGCTTCTCCATGGCCCCCGACCACCTCGGGAACCCGGCCGACGGCGACTGCCTCCTCGTGGAGGCCCTCGGCGGGGACGGCGGGCTGCTCGCCCTGCTGTCCTTCGTGCCCTGGGGCAAGGACTGCTTTTCCCTGGACCTGATGCGCCGTGACCGCGCCGCCCCCCCAACGGCGTCATGGAGTCCATGGTCGCCGAACTGCGCGCGGCGGCCCCGAAGACGGGCATCCGCAGGATCTCCCTGAACTTCGCCGTGTTCCGCTCGGTCTTGGAGGAGGGCGCCCGTATCGGCGCCGGACCGGTGCCGCGGCTGTGGCGGCGCCTGCTGCTGTTCTTCTCCAAGTGGTGGCGACTGGAGGCCCTGTACCGCTCCAACGCCAAGTACCAGCCGCACTGGTTCCCGCGCTTCCTCTGCTACGGCGAGGCCGCCTCCCTCGCCCGTATCGGCCTCGCCTCCGCCATCGCCGAGGGATTCGTCTCCGTACCGTCACTGCGCAAACTCCGCAGAAAGGGGCACCCGAGGAACGGACCGCGTCCCGCGACCACCGAGGCACTGCCCTCGCTGGCGGCGCTCGGCCTCGAAGGAGGGGACGAGGCCGGGGCGGTCGGACCGGATGCGGGCCTGCCCGAGCAGGTCCGCATCCGGCACCGCACCCTCGACCGGCTGCGCGCGGACGGCCTGGACCCCTACCCGGTGGGCATCCCGCCCCGCACCCACGCACTCGCCGACGTCCGCGCCGGCGAGCAGGTCACCGTCGCCGGCCGGATCCTGCTCGTACGCGACCTTCGGCGGCATCGTCTTCGCCGTGCTGCGCGACTGGTCCGGCGACCACCAACTCGCCCTCACCCGCAAGGACTCCGGCGCCGCCCTCGACCGCTTCGCCGCCGACACCGGCATCGGCCTGGCCGACGTCAGCGACAAGGGCGAACCCACCGTCTGGCGATCCGCGAGAGCCTGCCGTTCCCGCCGGTACGACGCTGCTGACTCCTCGTCATGAGTGCCATGCCCCACGGCCGGCCCGGCCGCCACCGGAGCTGGTCCGGTCGGGCGTTTTCCTGCCGCCGTCCCGGTGCCGCCGTGGTGCGCCGGTCCCTGCCCGGGCGACTGATGATTCATGACGAAGGATCAGTCGCTCACGCGACGCCGCGCGCTGCTCGCCGGTGCCGCCGCCGTCGGAGCGGCCGGCACCGCCGGACTGCTCAGGACGGTCGCGGGCGAGGAGCCGATCCGGCCCGCCGCCCCGGCCGCGGGCCCGCAGGCGCACCGCGCGCTCAAGCCCTCCGCCTACCGCCTCCAGCCCCTGACGGGGTACGGTCCGCCCCGCGCGGCGCCCCGCCGGGCCCTCGTACGGCGCAAACCGTTCCTGCGCGTGTCCGGACGGGGCCGGACCATGGTGCTGACCTTCGACGACGGACCCGACGCCCGCTACACCCCGTACATCCTGGACACCCTGCGCGAGTACGACGTCCGCGCCATGTTCTTCGTGTGCGGCGAGATGGTCGCCGACAACAAGGACCTCGTGGCCCGGATGGCCGACGAGGGCCATGTCGTCGGCAACCACACCTGGTCCCATCCACTGCTCACCCGTCTCAGCCGCGCCCGGATCCGGGCCGAGATGGAGCGCACCAGCGACATCGTCGAGGAGACGTACGGCGAACGCCCCCTCTGGTTCCGCGCCCCCTACGGCGCCTGGAACCGCGCCGCCTTCCAACTCGGCGCCGAACTCGGCATGGAACCACTGGCCTGGACCGTCGACACCCTCGACTGGACCGCCCCCGGCACCCGCACGATCGTCGACCGCGTCGAGCACGGCGCCGCCCCCGGCGTCGTGGTGCTCTCGCACGACGCCGGGGGCGACCGCTCCCAGAGCGTGCGGGCACTGCGCCTCTATCTGCCGCAGCTGCTGGACTCCGGATACTTCCTCACCGTTCCGGAACGGAAGTAGACCTGACGGGAGCGGACATACATTGCGGCCTTCGCCGGCCCGTCGAGAAACGCTCAGTGCACCTCGACCAGGCTGGCGAAAGCGACGACATTCCCGTCATAGCCGTTCTGCTGGGAGAAACCGCCGCCACAGGTGATGACCCGCAATTCGGCACTTCCTTTCGACGCGTAAACCCGGTCACCGGGGAAGTTGTTCTTCTCGAACATCTCCACACCGTAGACCTCGAAAACGGCCGTCTTTCCGTCCTGGCGGACGACCTCGACGCGATTTCCCCGGCCGAGCGATCCGAGCCCGTAGAAAACGGCGGGGCCCTGATGGTTGTCGACATGGCCGACGACCACCGCGGTGCCCTTCTCGCCGGGGGACACGGACCCGGTGAACCAACCCGCCAGGTTCGGGTCCTCCGGGGGCGGCGCGCCGATCCAGCCGTCCATGTCCAGGCCGACCGGGATGATCGGCGCGTCGACCTGGATCCCGGGGATCCTGACCCGTTCCGGCATGGCGTACGGCAGCGGCTGCGCGGTCGCGGCGAAGACGGCGCCGGGCACCCGGCTGTCCGCGGCGGCCGCCGAGGCGGGTCGCGGCGGTCCCGCGTCGAACTCCCCCGAGCCGTTGCGAATGAGCGCGAGACCGGTCAGCAGAACAAGCGCTATCACGCCCCAAGGAGCATGCTTCTTGCGCCGCTCCTCCTCTTCGGCCTGCTCGGACCCATACATTCGACTTCCCCTCTCGACGCGGCCGTCGCCACGTCAATCGCGCATACGAAAACGCTAAGTCCCGCGCGCGGAACCGGCGACGGGGCGGATGCGAACGGGTGGCCCCACTTCGGTGGGTGCGCCATCCGAGTTGCCGTCGACAGGAAAATTCTGACGGTCCGTGACCTGCGGCAATATCGGATTGTGGGCTCATCGGTCGGCGTGTCCTCTCACCAGGACGGACCATCGCCGAAATGCGGCTTCACGCAGGGCGTCTGAGGGTCTTTCTGGGAGGCGCTTTCTCGCCGATCGACCGGGGACGGTTCCCGGGGCGTCTTCCGCGGAGGATCACATGCGTACTACTCGTGCCCTGGCGGCCGCTGCCACCGCGGTCGCCGCTCTCGGCCTCGCCGCCCCGGCGGCGGCAGCGCGGGACGGCATGCACGTCGGCCCGAGCAACATCGTCGCCCTGCCCAGCGTCATCGCGCGCGGCGGGCAGCTGACCATCACCGTCGACGGCTGCCCGAAGGGCGGCACCGCGACCTCGGACGCGTTCCGGCCCACCCGGCTCACCCCGGTCGGCGGCAGCACGGCCAAGGGCACCGCGACGATCGACCGCCACGCGAGGCCGGGTGCGCACAGCATCACGGTCCACTGCGACGGCGCCGGCCGGCCCTTGACGCACCCCAACGCCTTCACCGTCATCGGCGGTGTCCAGGGCGGTCTCGGCGGCAGCACCTCCACAGGGGCGACGCCGACCGACATGGCCATCGGGGCCGGGCTCATCGCCGTGGCCGTCGTCGGTGGTGGCGTGTTCTGGATGCGGCGGCGCGCGGAGAAGCGGATCTGAACGGCTGCCCTTCCCAGACAGACAGGTCGCACGTTCGCAGATCTTCGCCCCGGCCCCCCTGAGAGGGGATCCGGGGCGAAGGGCTGTACGGGCGGCGGCCGTCCGAGTCAGCCGCCGTCCTCACTCTCGTGACGCCGCGAGAGGTGGTACGCCGTCCCGAGCGAGGCCGTGATGAGCGCGGCGCCCAGGCCGATGTGCTTCAGGTTCAGCTCGGCCAGGCTGCCCCCCTCGCCCGCCTGCACACCGTGCTGCCGATAGTCGGGCACCGGGCTGACGTGCCGGCCGCCGGCGATGGTGAGGTCGACGTCCTGCCAGAACGTGCCACAGTGGAACGACACCTCGTACACCGCGCCCGGCTTGGCGTCCCAGTCGACCTTGGCCCTGGCCGTCGTATGCCCCCGGGGGATGATGATCGTGTCGAAGACGCCCGAGGACACGCTCACACTCTTCTCGCAGCCGGTCGCGCGCAGCGTGACCTTGCCACCGGGCGCGATGGTGGAGGGCAGCACATCGACCCGGAAGCCATGGGACTCGCCGCTCGCCTGGGCGGCGGGGGTGGTCATGACCAGGGCGCTGAGGCCCAGCAGTGCGGCCGAGGCAACGCGTATCGCGCGCATGGTGTTTTCCTCCGGGTCCCCGAGGAGCAGCTGCGGACCTTCTTCCGCTTGTGCCGGACATGCACCTCGATGATCCGAACGCTAGAAAGACGCGCACACCCGCGCGATCGCTGTCGTGCGAATGGGGCAGGTGTGTGGGCCGCCCAGGGGACGCCGTTCCCACGACCGGGGGACGCGGGCGGCGTGGCGGCCGCGCGTCGAGCGCTGTCGCCGCCCGCGCCCGCGCCCCCGGCGGTCCGTCAGGTGCGGGCTGTCAGCCCCTGACGTGCGGGAAGAGTTCGAGGAAGGGCTCCGCCGACGCCGTGACGCCACGGCTGTAGGGCGCGTCGAAGTCCCAGATGAGGAAGAGCAGGAAGGCGATCAGCGCGGAGAACAGACCGGCGAGGACCAGCTCGCGGGGCGTACGCCGGATCTGCAGGACGAAGATCATCCCGATCGTGACGACACCGCCAGCGATCAGCCCGAACCACACCACGCCCGGCATGGTCTCCCCGGTCGAGTTCGCGCGGGCGTTGCGTGCCTGGTCGGCGGCGGTCACCTGGTCGAGGAGCGGCTGGTAGGCCTGCGCCTGGAAGTCCGTCTTCGGCTCGTAGTCGGTGACGTCCTCGCGCAGGCGCCGCAGGAGTTCGGTGCCACGCTCGGTGACCCGGCCGTGCTCGGCCATCGTCGTCCACTCGGTGGTGACGACGTGTCCGACATAGGCGTTGACATCGTCACGAATGCGGTCGCGTACGTCGGGCGGATAGACCCGGACGCGTTCCGAGATCTCGTGCAGCGCCACGGCCTCCGCCTGTACGTGGTCCTGAGCCGCGCTGCGGCCCTCCCACACACCGGCGATGGCCAGGCCCAGGACGATGGCGTACACCACGCCGATCCACATCGTCATGTACTCGATGACGTCCGGGGTCTCGGAGGGATCCTCGTCCTCGGGGGCGGTGCGGTGCCGTAGGAAGGTGATGATGACCACGACGGCGCAGGCGGCCAGCATCGCGAGGGTGAGAACAAGCCATTCCGGCAAGAGAAGCCTCCAGGATCAGCGTGGACGCAGTGCGGCGATGGCGGCGATCGCCGGTGCCGCGATGAGCAGGACGAAGGTCAGGGGCGACGGGGCGTCGTGCGCCGGGCGCCTGTGCGGGGCGGCGCGGTAGGGCGGGTAGTGCACGGGGGACGTGGACGGACTCGGGGACGGCTTGGCCGACGGCTTCGGCGCGGGGGTATCGGGGGAGGGCGTCGGTTTCGGCGCGGGCGGCGGTGTCGGCGCCGGCCGCGGGCGGGGCGGGGCGGGCCGGGGTTCCGGTGTCGCCGGGGGCGGTGGGGGTGCGGGCGGTGGGGGCTCGGGTTTAGGGGTGGGCGTGGGTTCCGGCGGCGGCGTCGGTGTGGGATCCGGCGTGGGCTTCGGTGTCGGCGTGGGCGTCGGTGTCGGTTTCGGGGTGGGCGTCGGTGTCGGCGCGGGGCACTGCGGGGGAGTCGGCCAGGTGCGGCTTCCGGCGACCGCCACCGCCTGCGCGCCGTCCGGGCCGGTGTCGGCGTACGCGCAGGCGTCGGCCACCGCCACGCCGGCCGGTGCCGCCACCAGCAGCCAGGTCAGCGTCGCCACCGTCAACGCCCTTGTCGCGAGGGTGGATTGGGTCGGTTCGCGTCCATGCACGACCAAGATCCTGAGGCCGGCCCGCGCTCCCACACACCGAAGCGCGAGCGGAATGCCCCGAACGGGCGACGGATGGCCCTCGAAAGGTTTGGTCGACGGGCGCGGGCCTGACCCTCGAAGCGCACGCGCGTGCGACACGAGGTGGGGGTGTCACAGCCTTCGGAAAGAAAGTTGCGCGCCGGTTGAACGCAGGCGTGGCACCCGTGCGTACCTCTGGTCGTGCGGCGGCGCAGCAGGGCGCTGCAACACCCTTGTGATGATCGGGGAGTTGACGATGAAGACCTCGTGGCGGAGCGCCTCGCTCGTGGTGAGCGCCGTGGCAGTGCTGGCGCTGACAACGGCATGTGGGCAGGAAACCGCCCCGCCGGCGAGCAGCCAGAACGTGGGTGCCACGGCCGCGGCCGGTGATTACGGAACCGCCGGCACCGGCCTGGGGAGCGGATCCGGCATCGACGCCGGAGCGGCTGGACAGGAGAGCGCCGCCAAGCCGGCCGCCTCCGCCGGTGAGCTGTCCGTGTCCACGAACCAGGAACTCGGCGAGGTGCTGACCGACAGCGCCGGTCTGACGCTCTACCGCTTCGACAAGGACACCGCGGAGCCACCCAAGTCCAGTTGCGACGGCGACTGCGCGAAGAAGTGGCCGCCGGTCCCCGCGGACGACGCCACGGCCGGCGCCGGCGTCGACGAAGCGCTGATCGGTTCGGTCACCCGGTCCGACGGCACCAAGCAGCTGACCATCGGCGGCTGGCCGGCCTACCGTTTCGCCCAGGACGTCAGCGCCGGCGAGGTCAAGGGCCAGGGCGTCGGCGGCACTTGGTACGCGCTCGCCCCCGACGGCAAGAAGGCGAAGGGGGGCACGGAGGCGGCCGACCTGCCCGGTCTGTCCACGCGCAAGGACCCCAAGCTCGGCGAGATCGTCATCGACAAGAACGGCATGACGGTCTACCGCTTCATGAGGGACACCCAGTGGCCGATGTCGACCAAGTGCACCGGCGACTGCCTGGAGAAGTGGCCCGTCGTCGCCCCGGTCGACGCCGAGGACACCAAGGGCATCGATCTGCAGGGGTCCACCCCCAACCGGGGCTACGTCGTCTTCGACCGCCCCGACGGCATCAAGCAGCAGTCCATCGACTGCGTACCGATCTACACCTTCGCCGGTGACAAGAAGCCAGGAGACACCAACGGTCAGGGTGTCGGCGGCACTTGGTACGCCGTCCGCCCCGACGGCAAGCCGGTCGGCGCGTCGGAGAAGTAGAGATCACACCTCCCCAGGGTTGATCGCCTCACCCGGTCGAGTACGCACCACGAAGGGAGGGACGACACCAGCGAGAGTGCCGGACGAACGGACGGCGCGCCCGACCCACCGGTCCGTCCCCTGCGGCTCCACAAGCAGGGGGCGGACCGGTTTGCGGTCATT
This sequence comes from Streptomyces sp. NPDC006385, assembly GCF_040612485.1. Lineage (NCBI taxonomy): Bacteria > Bacillati > Actinomycetota > Actinomycetes > Kitasatosporales > Streptomycetaceae > Streptomyces > Streptomyces sp. NPDC006385. Next base: position 37,909 of record NZ_JBEXQG010000037.1, on the reverse strand, counting down.
CACCGGTATTCTTCATCCTCTTTCGTCATGGTTGTGAACTCAGTGGAACGCTTCAGGTGCTTTTCGTAGAGGGTGTACGGGGCATCAATACGGCACGTGCCGCTGGCAGTGACCGGGAACGGATGGTCAATTTCCGTTTCCGCTCGCTCCTTTGGCGGGCGATCAGTAGCCTCAGCTCGAACACCGGATCGCCCGAGCCTTGGAGAGATAGATGGAGCGTCCCGCCTGGGCCCCACGGAGCATCGACATCTCGGTGCCCAGTGTCTCGCGGATCTACGACTACTACCTGGGCGGTTCGCACAACTTCGAGGTCGACCGGGAAGCGGCCCGCAAGGCCATGGAGTTCATGCCGGGACTCCCCAAGATCATGCAGGCGAACCGGGCGTTCATGCGCCGCGCGGTGCGCTTCGCGATCGACGAGGGCATCACCCAGTTCCTGGACATCGGCTCCGGCATACCGACGTTCGGCAACGTCCACGAGGTGGCCCAGACGGCCAGCCCCGGCGCCCGCGTGGTGTACGTCGACCACGACCCGGTCGCCGTCGCGCACAGCCAGGCCGTCCTGGAGGGCGACGACACCACGGACGTCCTCGCCGCGGACCTGCGCAAGCCCAGGGAGATCCTGGCCAGTTCGCAGGTCCAGAGCCTCATCGACCTGAACCGGCCAGTGGTGTTGCTGCTCGTTGCCATACTGCACTTCGTGGAGGACGAGGACGACCCCTACGAGGCGGTGGCCGAGCTGCGCGACGCACTCGCGCCCGGCAGCATGCTGGTGCTCACGCATGCCTCGTACGAGGGAATCCCGCTGCCCGAGGAGCGGGCCAAGGGCACGGTCGACGTATACAAGGACATCCGCAACCCGCTGATCATGCGCTCGCGCGAGGAGATCGCGCGGTTCTTCGAGGGGTACGACATGGTGGAACCGGGACTGGTGCCGATGCCGCTCTGGCGGCCGGAGACAGCACCGGAGGACGAGGATCCGTATGCCTTCTCCGGGTTCGCCGGCGTGGGGCGTACGGCGTGAGCGCGGGGTCGGACGGGCCGGAGGACAGACTGCGCCGGTTCGCGACGATCTGGAGCCGGGCGGTCTTCCCGGTGACCTCGACGTCGTCGACCCGGCCGGAGTTCGAGGAGCAACTGCTGCCGCTGGCCCGGCGGTTGAGCGAGGCGCTCAGGGCCAGGACCTTCGAGGCGGACGAGGGCAAGGCGGTCGGCGCCGCGCTGGTCGCCGCGCACTGCACCGACCCCGAGGCGCTCAGCCGCTCGCTGGACTGCGTCGAGGCCTACCTCGTGCTGTACTGCGGCGCCGACGGCGACCAGGAGGGCCTGCGGGCGCGCTCCTCGCGACTGCAGCACGCCATGGCCGCCGGGTTCGCCCAGGAGCTGCGCGAGCGGACACTGGCCGAGCAGGAGGCGATCTCCGCGGCCGCCCTCAAGGCGCAGGGCGTGGTGGCGCAGGCGCTGCACGCCACCGAGGCCCGCTTCCGCGCGGTCTTCGAAGGCGCGGCCATAGGGATCGGCATCGCCGACCTCGACGGCAACATACTGCAGGTCAACGGCGCGCTGCTGCGCATGTTCGGGGTCTCCGAACAGGCGATCCGCAGCCGCAACGTCAAGGAGTGGACCCACCCCGAGGACGCTCCGCAGACCTGGAAGCTCTACGACGAACTCGTGCGCGGCGAGCGCGAGCACTACCACGTCGAGAAGGCCTTCTCCCGCCCCGACGGAACGGTCCTGTGGACCAACCTCACGGTCTCCCTGCTGCGCGACGCCGACGGCGACCCGCAGTACCAGCTGGCCCTGATGGAGGACACCACCGAGCGGCGCCTGCTCAACCTGCGGCTGCGCTACGAGGCCACGCACGACGCGCTCACCGGCCTGCCCAACCGCACGTTCTTCTTCGAACGCCTGGAGAAGGCGCTGAACGCCGGCGAGGGCCAGCGCTTCGGCCTGTGCTACCTCGACCTGGACGGCTTCAAGACCGTGAACGACAGCCTTGGTCACGCGGCCGGCGACCGGCTGCTCGTCGAGGTCGCCGACCGGCTGCAGTCCTGCGCCACCGCGCCCGGCGAGATGGTCGCGCGGCTCGGCGGCGACGAGTTCGTGGCGCTGACCACCGGCCCCGACACCGAGCACGAGGTCGACGAGCTCGCCGCCCGCATCATGAACGCGCTGGTCGCCCCGATCAGCGTCGACGGCCGGGAGCTGACCGTGCGCGGCAGCATCGGCATCGTCGAAGGACCGGCCGGGGAGCGCAGCCCGGCGGAGGTGCTGCGCAGCGCGGACATCACCATGTACCGCGCCAAGTCGGCGGGCGGCAACCGCTTCGAGCTCGCCGACGAGGAGGCCGACGCCCGCGCCATCACCCGGCACGGGCTGACCACGGCGCTGCCGACGGCCCTGGACCGGGGCGAGTTCTTCATCGAGTACCAGCCGCTGGTCCACCTCGGCGACGGCAGTGTCCGCGGCGCCGAGGCCCTGGTGCGCTGGCTGCACCCGCAGCACGGCATCCTCGGCCCGGACCGGTTCATCCCACTCGCCGAGCACACCGGACTCATCGTGCCGCTCGGCCGCTGGGTCCTGGAGCAGTCGGTGCGCCAGGCGCGCGAGTGGCGCGAACGCTACGACGCCGTGGGCCCGCTCCGCATCAACGTCAACCTCTCGCCGTGCCAGCTCACCCACCCCGGGCTGGTGCAGGACACGGTGGACATCCTGGAGCGCGCGGGCGTGGCACCCGACGCCCTCTGCCTGGAGGTCACGGAGTCGGCCCTCATCGGCGCCGACGACGATCTGCTCAAGCCCCTGCGCCGACTGGCCGAGATGGGCGTCGACATCGCGCTGGACGACTTCGGCACCGGCTACTCCAACCTCGCCAACCTGCGCCGTCTGCCGGTGAGCGTCCTCAAGCTGGATCGCTCGTTCACCCAGAGCATGCAGCGGTTCCCGGCCGACCCCGTCGACCTGAAGATCGTCGAGGGGATCGTCTCCCTCGCCCACGGCCTGAACCTCGCGGTGACGGTCGAGGGCGTGGAGACCGGCGCCCAGGCCGAACAACTGCGGCTCCTGGGCTGCGACACGGCCCAGGGCTGGTACTACGCCCGCCCGGGTCCGCCGGAGCGGCTGCACGAACTGGCGCTGGTGGACGCGACCAGGTGAGCGGCGGGGGCCGTCCGGGGGTTACTCCGACGCCCGGACGGCCGCCCCCGCGGAGGCGATGTCCAGCTCCACGGTGACCACCTCGCCCTCCCGGCGGCCGCGTTCCGTGATCGCCAGCCCGATCAGCGCCAGTTCGGCGGCGCCGTCGCGCAGCGCGTGCCGGCCGGCCGTCTCCGCGGCGGGCTCGTGTCGCTCGTCGCGGTGCCAGGCGGACATGGCCGCCTCGGCCAGTTCCCGGGGCAGCCGCACCGTGACCCGGCCGGTCTGCGCGGCGACCCGGGACCCGATCGCCGCCAGCACCTCGGTGTCGTCCCGATACCTGGCGTACTGCTCGTCCTGTTCCTCGCTCACCGGGCGAGGGTATCCAGGGACGCGCAGGGTGAGCGGGGAATATCCGGCCGGGGGACGGCCGCCGGTCACCGCTCCAGACGCTGATCTCCGCTCCAGCCGCGGATCACCGCTCCAGCAGCATCCGCTGCAACTCCCGCGCGGCCCGCGGCGGCGCCACGTCGCTGCGGTGGGCCAGCGCGATCGTCCGGTGCAGCCCGGGCCGGGCCAGTGGGGTGACCCGCAGCCCCCGGCCCGAACGCGCCGCCACCATGCGCGGGACGACGGCCACGCCCAGGCCCGCCCGCACGAAGCCCAGTACCGCGTCCATCTCCCCGCCCTCCACCGCGAAATCCGGCTCGAAGCCCTCGGCGCGGCAGGCGGCCACGGTCAGCTCGCGCAGGTCGTAGCCGTGCCGGAACATCACCAGGCGTTCGCCCTCCAGGTCGGCGACGCGCACGGTGCGCCGGCCGCCGCCCGGGCGGGGTGCCTCGGGTGAGGAGACGACCACCAGGTCCTCGCGCAGCAGCTCCACCGTGGTCAGTGCCGGGGACGGGCTGGGCAGGGGCAGGACGACCAGGGCCAGGTCGAGGGCGCCGCGGGCGAGCTCCCGTACGAGGTCGTGCGAGCCGCCCTCCTCGATGAGCAGCTGGATGCCGGGATAGCGGTCGTGGAAGGCGCGCAGCACATCCGGGAGCAGACCCGTGCACAGGCTCGGGGTGGCGCCGAGCCGGACCCGTCCCCGGCGCAGCTGCACCAGCTCCTGCACCTCGTGCCGGGCCGTGTCCGCGTCGGCGAGGATGCGCCGGGCCAGCGGGAGCAGGGCCTCCCCGGCGTCCGTCAGCGTGATGTTGCCGCGCGCCCGCAGGAACAGGTCCGCGCCCAACTCCCGCTCCAGCGCCTTGATCTGCTGCGACAGCGAGGGCTGCGCGACATGCACCAGGTCGGCGGCTCGGGTGAAGTGCCGGGTCTCGGCGACCGCCACGAAGTACTGGAGTTGCTGGAACTGCACCCCTCCACCATAGGGCATGCCTATCGAAACGAGCCGGACCATGTCTTGGACCGATGGGGCTGTTCGGCCCTAGCGTCCTGTCCATGGCTCTGGCAACGCGGACGGACCGACGGCCGTCCTTGGCACGCACGGTGTGGGACTCCACCGTCGGCAAGAAGACCGTGATGGCGGTCAGCGGGCTGATCATGCTGCTGTACCTGGTCGTCCACATGATCGGAAACCTGAAGATCTTCTTCGGGGCGGGCGAGTTCAACCACTACGCGCACTGGCTGCGCACCGTCGGCGAGCCGTTCATGCACTACGAGTGGACGCTCTGGCTCGTCCGCATCGTGCTGGTCGTCGCCGTCGTCGCCCACGCCACCTCGGCGTACCAGCTCAGCCGCCGCGACATCAGGGCACGCCCCCGCAAGTACGTGCACAAGAAGCCGCGGGCCTCCTACGCCACCCGCACCATGCGCTGGGGCGGCATCATCCTGGGTCTGTTCATCGTCTGGCACATCCTCGACCTGACGACGGGCACCGTGCACACCGGCGGTTTCCAGGAGGGCCGCCCGTACCAGAACGTCGTGGACACCTTCTCCACCTGGTACGGCAACGCCATCTACGTCGTCGCGATGCTCGCCCTCGGCCTGCACATCCGGCACGGCTTCTGGAGCGCCGCCCAGACCCTCGGCGCCGGCAGCCGCACCCGCGACCGCGCCCTCAAGACCGTCGCCGACGTCCTCGCGCTGCTGCTCACGGCCGGCTTCATCGCCGTACCCGTGGGCGTCATGACCGGAGTGGTGAGCTGACATGACCGCTGAATACGTGACCTACGCGACCGGCGAACCGGTCACCGACACCAAGGCCCCCTCCGGTCCCGTCCACGAGCGCTGGGACAAGCGCCGCTTCGAGGCCAAGCTGGTCAACCCCGCCAACCGGCGCAAGCACACCGTCATCGTCGTCGGCACGGGTCTCGCCGGAGGCTCCGCCGGCGCCACCCTCGCCGAACAGGGCTACCACGTCGTCCAGTTCTGCTACCAGGACTCCCCGCGCCGCGCCCACTCCATCGCCGCGCAGGGCGGCATCAACGCCGCGAAGAACTACCGCAACGACGGCGACTCCATCCACCGGCTGTTCTACGACACCGTCAAGGGCGGCGACTTCCGGGCCCGCGAGTCGAACGTGCACCGCCTGGCGCAGATCTCGGTCGAGATCATCGACCAGTGCGTGGCGCAGGGCGTGCCGTTCGCCCGCGAGTACGGCGGACTGCTCGACACCCGTTCCTTCGGCGGCGTCCAGGTGTCGCGTACCTTCTACGCCCGCGGCCAGACGGGCCAGCAACTGCTGCTCGGTGCCTACCAGGCACTGTCCCGGCAGATCGCCGCCGGGAACGTCGAGATGCACCCCCGTACGGAGATGCTCGACCTGATCGTCGTCGACGGGCGGGCGCGGGGGATCGTCGCCCGGGACCTGATCACCGGGAAGATCGACACGTACTTCGCGGACACGGTGGTGCTGGCCTCCGGCGGCTACGGCAACGTCTTCTACCTGTCGACGAACGCCATGAACTCCAACGCCACCGCCATCTGGCGGGCCCACCGGCGCGGCGCCTGGTTCGCCAACCCCTGCTTCACCCAGATCCACCCCACCTGCATCCCGCGCACCGGCGACCACCAGTCCAAGCTGACGCTGATGAGCGAGTCGCTGCGCAACGACGGCCGGATCTGGGTGCCGAAGGCCAAGGGCGACACCCGCCCGGCGAACCAGATCCCCGAGGACGAGCGCGACTACTACCTGGAGCGCATCTACCCCTCCTTCGGCAACCTGGTCCCGCGCGACATCGCCTCCCGCGCCGCGAAGAACGTCTGCGACGAGGGCAGGGGAGTGGGACCCGGCGGGCAGGGCGTGTACCTGGACTTCGCCGACGCGATTCTGCGGATGGGCCGGGGGGCCGTCGAGGCCAAGTACGGCAACCTCTTCGACATGTACCAGCGGATCACCGACGAGGATCCGTACGAGGTGCCGATGCGGATCTACCCGGCCGTGCACTACACGATGGGCGGCCTGTGGGTCGACTACGACCTCCAGACCACCGTCCCCGGCCTGTTCGCGATCGGCGAGGCCAACTTCTCCGACCACGGCGCCAACCGCCTCGGCGCCTCCGCGCTGATGCAGGGCCTGGCCGACGGCTACTTCGTGCTCCCGGCGACGATCAACGACTACCTCGCCCGCAACCCGCACCACGAGAAGGTCACCGACGACCACCCCGTCGTCCAGGAGGTGCTGGCCGAGACCCAGGACCGCCTCAACCTCCTGCTGGCGGTGGACGGCGACCGTACGCCGGACTCCTTCCATCGCGAACTCGGCGAACTGATGTGGGAGTTCTGCGGCATGGCGCGCAGCGACACCGGTCTGCGCAAGGCCCTGGAGCGCATCCCGCAGATCCGTGAGGAGTTCTGGCGGCGGATCAAGGTCCCGGGCACCGGCGAGGAGTTCAACCAGTCGCTGGAGAAGGCCAACCGCATCGTCGACTACCTGGAGCTCGCCGAGCTCATGTGCCTCGACGCGCTGCACCGCGGCGAGTCCTGCGGCGGCCACTTCCGCGAGGAGTCGCAGACGCCGGACGGCGAGGCGGCCCGCAAGGACGACGAGTTCGCCTACGCGGCGGCCTGGGAGTTCACCGACACCGGTGCCGCTCCGGTCCTGCACAAGGAAGACCTCGTCTTCGAGTACGTCCACCCCACCCAGCGGAGCTACGCATGAAGCTCACCCTGCGCGTCTGGCGGCAGAAGAACGCCGACGCCGAAGGCGCCATGTCCACGTACGAGGTGGACGGGATCTCCTCCGACATGTCCTTCCTGGAGATGCTCGACACCCTCAACGAGGAGCTCATCCTCAGGGGCGAGGACCCGGTCGCGTTCGACCACGACTGCCGTGAGGGGATCTGCGGCGCGTGCTCCCTCGTGATCAACGGCGACGCGCACGGTCCCGAGCGGACGACGACCTGTCAGCTGCACATGCGGTCCTTCGAGGACGGCGACACGATCGACATCGAGCCGTGGCGGGCGTCGGCGTTCCCGGTGATCAAGGACCTGGTGGTGGACCGGTCGGCGTTCGACCGGATCATCCAGGCCGGTGGTTACATCACCGCGCCGACGGGGGCGGCTCCCGAAGCGCACGCCACGCCGGTGCCCAAGCCGGATGCCGACTTCGCCTTCGAGCACGCCGAGTGCATCGGGTGCGGCGCGTGTGTGGCGGCCTGTCCCAACGGGGCGGCGATGCTGTTCACGTCCGCCAAGATCAATCACCTGAACGTGCTGCCGCAGGGGGCGCCCGAGCGCGAGAGCCGTGTCCTGGACATGGTGGCGCAGATGGACGAGGAGGGCTTCGGCGGCTGCACCCTCACCGGGGAGTGCGCCACCGCCTGCCCCAAGGGCATCCCGCTCATGTCCATCACGGGCATGAACAAGGAATGGCTGCGGGCTGCGCGGAAGGTGAAGCGGTAGACCGGGCTGCACCACAGACGTTCGCCGGCACGTGCGGACGGGCGGGGCCGGGAGTGGTGCTCCCCGGCCCCGTCTCGGCTTTCGGCGCGTCCCGGGTGAACGGCACCGGATCCGCAGGCTGACCGGGCGGACACCGGAAGGTGGACCGCCGGTACCGGTCCGTGCCGTTCAACATGCGCACATCCGCTCTCCTGGCACAGGTCACGCTCACGCCAACCGGCATCGGAAGAACAGGGTCGGCACACAACACCGCTCCGCTGTTCTCCGCCCGCCGTCCCCGGCCCGTGATCAGGAGTAAGCCATGACCGGCGTACTGACCGTCGACCGCCCCCCGCAGCCCACGGCACCCACCCGTTACACCGTCGGCCTCGCCCGCGACGAGGAGGACGTGCGTGCCGCCCAGCGGCTGCGGCACGACGTCTTCGCCCGCGAGATGGGAGCCCAGCTGTCCACCCCGCAGCCGGGTCACGACATCGACGCCTTCGACGCGTACTGCGACCATCTGCTCGTCCGCGAGGAGGTGTCCGGCCAGGTCGTCGGCACCTACCGGCTGCTCCCGCCCGAGCGGGCCGCGGTGGCCGGCCGGCTGTACTCGGAGGGCGAGTTCGACCTCACCCGCATCGACTCCCTGCGCCCGAACCTGGTCGAGGTCGGCCGCTCCTGCGTCCACCCCGACCACCGCGACGGCGCGGTCATCAGCCTCATCTGGGCCGGTATCGCCCGCTACATGGTCGACCACGGCCACGAGTGGCTGGCCGGCTGCTGCTCGATACCGCTCGCCGACGGCGGCACGCTCGCGGCCGCGACCTGGAACCGCGTGCAGGCCAAGCACCTGGCCCCCGAGGAGTACCGCGTACGACCGCTGCGCCCCTGGCGGCCCGCCGCCCCCGCCCCGGCCACACGAAGCGAACTGCCCGCCCTCCTGCGCGGCTACCTCCGTCTCGGCGCCTGGGTCTGCGGGGAGCCCGCGCACGACGCGGAGTTCGGGGTCGCCGACCTGTACGTGCTGCTGTCGATGCGCCGGATCAACCCGCGCTATCTGCGGCACTTCCTCTCCCTCGTCCCGGCATGACGGACATGGCGGCGACGAGCATCCCGGCGACCGCCTCCACGGCCGAGGCGGCCGGCGCGGGAACCCTCTGGCGGCCCACCGCCCCCTGCACCCCACAGGCGTGCGTGGAGGCGACGGGACGGGCCGCGGCCGCCCCCCTGGCCGTCCTGCGGGTCGCCGCGGTTGTGCTCCTGTTGATCGTCGGATTCCTGGTCAGCCCGCTCGGCGCGCGGATCCCCGCGAGACTGGTCCGGCGCTGGTGCCGCTGGGTCGTACGGGCCGCGGGCGTGCGGGTACGGATCGACGGCGGCGCCGCCCCCGACCGCGGGCTGCTGCTCGTCGCCAACCACATCTCCTGGCTGGACATCCCGCTGCTCGCCGCCGTACGCCCGGCCCGGATGCTCGCCAAGTCGGAGATCCGCCAGTGGCCCGTGGCGGGATGGCTGACCGCCCGCAGCGGCGCCCTGTTCATCGACCGGGACCGGATCCGCGCACTGCCCGACACGGTGGCCCGGATCGCCGAGGCGCTGCGCGCGGGCGACGCGGTCGCCGTCTTCCCCGAGGGCAGCACCTGGTGCGGCCGCGCCCAGGGGCCCTTCCGCCGGGCCGCCTTCCAGGCCGCCCTGGACGCCGGCGTCCCCGTGCAGCCGGTCCGCCTGCGCTACCGGACCGCCGGGGGCGCGCCCAGTACGGCCCCCGCCTTCGTGGGCGACGACTCGCTGCTCACCTCGGTGTGGCGGGTGGCGGCGACGCGGGGACTGGTGGCCGAGGTGGAGGTACGGAACGCGATCGAGGCAGACAGCCACCCCGACCGCCGCTCCCTGTCCCGCACGGCGGAGTCGTCGGTGCTGCCGGGGACGTGGCCGGCCCGGGCCTGCGACGGCCTGCGGCGCCCTGTGCCGGTCCTGGCGGAGCGTGGCCTCGGCGGGGTCGGGCAGTCGGCGCCGGCCGGGTCGTGTGAGGTCGTTTCGGCGTGATCGGGCGGTCGGGGCGGGCCGGTTGAGGTCTGCTCCCGCGGCACTCTGCGTCGGTCCTGCGGGAGCGTGGCTTCTGCGGGGCCGGGCAGTCGGCGTCGGCCCGGTCCCGCGAGGTCGTGTGAGGCTCTTTCGGCAGGGTGGGGTGGCCGGGGTGTCGGTGCTGCCCGGGGGGTGCGGCCGGTGCGGGTCTGTGGTTTGTGGTGGCCGGTGTGCGTCCCGGCGGAGCGTGGCCCTGACGCGGGCGAGCAGCCGTCGTCGGCCCGGTCGCGCCAGGTCCTTTCGGCGGGATCGGGAAATCCGGACGTCCGTGCTGCCGGGGCGCGGGCAAGGTGCGGGGTTGCGGCCGGAGGTGCCGGTGCGGGACTGTGGCCCGCGGCGCCCGTGTCCGTTCTGGCGGAGTGTGGCTTCCGCGGGGCCGAGCAGCCGTCGTTCGCCCCGTCGCACGGGGCCGTTACGGCATGGCACGGGCGAGATACGGCGCCGTGGCACTGTCGCTCGCCCGTGCCACCTCCGTCGGCGGACCCGCCGCCACGATCCGCCCGCCCGCGTCACCGCCGCCCGGCCCCAGGTCGATCACCCAGTCCGCGCCCGCGACCACGGACATGTCGTGCTCGACCACGACGACGGTGTGCCCGGCGTCGACGAGGCCGTGCAACTGGCGCATCAGCACCTCGACGTCGGCGGGGTGGAGTCCGGTCGTCGGCTCGTCGAGGAGGTAGAGCGTGTGGCCGCGACGGCCACGCTGCAACTCGCTCGCCAGCTTGATGCGCTGCGCCTCACCGCCGGACAGTTCGGTGGCCGGCTGGCCGAGACGCGGGTAGCCCAGACCGACGTCGAGCAGCGTGCCCAGACTGCGGGCCACCGCCGGGGTGTCCGCGAAGAAGTCCGCGGCCGCCTCGACCGTGAGGTCCAGCACCTGCGCGATGTTCCTTCCCCGGTACGTCACCTGGAGCGTCTCGGGGTTGTAGCGGGCCCCACCGCAGTCCGGGCACGGCGCGTACGTGCTCGGCAGGAACAGCAGCTCCACGCTGACGAAGCCCTCGCCCTGACAGGTCTCGCAGCGCCCGCCCGCCACATTGAAGGAGAAACGCCCGACGCCGTAACCACGCGCCCGCGCCTCGTCCGTGGCCGCGAACAGCTTGCGTACGACGTCGAAGAGGCCGGTGTAGGTGGCGAGATTGGAGCGGGGGGTACGGCCGATCGGCTTCTGGTCCACGCAGACCAGGCGGCCCACGCCCGCCGACTCCTCGGTGATCTCGCCGATGAGGGTGGACTTGCCCGATCCCGAGACACCGGTGACGGCCGTGAACACACCGAGCGGGAACTCGGCGGTCACCCCGCGCAGGTTGTGGCGGCTGACCGGGCCGACCTTCAACTGACCACGAGCGGCCCGCACTTGGCGTACGGCGGCAGGGGAGTCGTCGAACAGGAAACGTGCGGTCGCCGACTCCGCGACCGCCGCCAGCTCCGCCACCGGCCCGCTGTGCAGCACCCGCCCGCCGTGCTCACCCGCACGCGGCCCCACGTCGACCACCCAGTCGGCGCCACGCACCACATCGAGGTGGTGCTCGACCACGAACACCGTGTTCCCGGCCGCCTTCAGCCGTTCCAGCACCCTCAGCAGCGCCTCCGTGTCCGCCGGGTGCAGTCCCGCGGACGGCTCGTCGAGGACGTACACGACACCGAACAGCCCGGACCTGAGCTGGGTCGCGAGTCGCAGGCGCTGCAGCTCGCCGGCCGAGAGCGTGGGCGTGGCGCGGTCGAGGCTGAGGTAGCCGAGGCCGAGCTCGACGATGGGCCCGATACGGGACTTGAGGTCCTCGGTGAGGATGCGGGCCGTCTCCGAAGTGCCCTCCAGCGTGCCGGCCAGCTCCGTGAGCGGCAGCGCGGCCAGTTCGGCGATCGTCCGGCCGGCGAAGGTCACCGCCATCGCCTCGGGCCGCAGTCTGCTGCCGCCGCAGGCCGGGCAGGGCGCGGCGGCCAGGAACCGCTCCGCCTTGGCCCGCAGCGTCGGGCTCCTGGAGTCGGAGAAGGTCTTCATGACGTACCGCCGGGCGCTCATGTACGTGCCCCGGTACGGCCGTTGGATACGGTCGGCGTCGCGCACCGGGTGGACCGTGACCACCGGCTGCTCGTCGGTGAACAGGATCCACTCACGCTGCTCGGCGGGCAGCTCGCGCCAGGGCCGGTCGACGTCGTGACCGAGCGCGTCGAGGATGTCGCGCAGGTTCTTGCCCTGCCAGGCGCCCGGCCACGCTGCGATCGCGCCCTCGCGGATCGACAGTGAGGGGTCGGGGACCAGCAACTCCTCCGTCGTACCGTGCACTTGGCCGAGCCCGTGGCACCGAGGGCACGCCCCGGCCGCAGTGTGGGGAGAGAAGGCGTCCGAGTCCAGCCGCTCGGCGCCGGGTGGATGGTCGCCGGCGCGGGAGAACAGCATCCGCAGGGAGTTGGAGAGGTGGGTGACCGTGCCCACGGAGGAGCGGGACGTGGGCGTCGAGCGCCGCTGCTGGAGGGACACGGCGGGCGGGAGTCCGCTGATCTCGCCGACCTTCGGTGCCCCGACCTGGTGGATCAGCCTGCGCGCGTACGGCGCGACCGACTCGAAGTAACGGCGTTGGGCCTCGGCGTAGATCGTGCCGAAGGCGAGCGACGACTTCCCGGACCCGGACACCCCCGTGAACACGGCCAGCACCTCCCGCGGAATGTCGACGTCCACACCCTTGAGGTTGTGCTCACGGGCGCCGCGGACGCGGACGTACGGGTCGTGCGGAGAGTGCATGGGGATGGGCTCCGGGGCGTGTGGGTGGTTGGCGCGTGGGGCGGGGCGCGTGGGGCAGGGCGAGTGAGGCAGGGCGAGTGGGGCGGTGTCGTGGGCAAACCCCGCGATTCTATGTGAACGGGACGGAGGCGTTTCGGCGAGCCATCCGACGTTCATGAGGCCGTCGGATCCTTCGCACCGACCGCCCCTGACGTCTCGCCAGTCCCTCTTCTCACCGAGGAGTAGCGTGAGCGCTTCTAAGGGCGCCCGTTCCGCTGCCGAACGCGACCGACTGGACCCCGTGCGCCGACCCCGGCGACCGCCCGCAGGATGAAGCGCCAGGGCGCGGGCGGGGTGCGGCCGCGTTCCCGAAGCCGCTCACGATCGACACCACGTCGTTCGACCCGCGCGACGCGGACTGACCCACCAGCCGGCGGCTCGCCCGGTCACGCCGTGATGATCCGGGCGAGCCGCCGGTAGGAGTCCAGCAGTGCCTCACGGTCGTAGGTACTGGTCGTGACCAGCACCTCCTGCGCGCCCGTCTCCTTCAGCACCGTCTCCAGTTCGTGCGCGACCTGCTCCTCGGTGCCGGCGATCTGGCCGGTGAGGCCGTCCTCGTAGAAGCCGCGCTCCTTGTCGGCCATCGTGAGCGCCTCGATCCGCTCGGCGGGCGCCAGCGGCGGGAAGGTGCCGCGCGTGCGTGCGGAGGCCATGGACCATGCCTCCGGGACCAGCAGCCGCCGGGCCTCCTCGGGCGTGGCGGCCACGGCGACCGTGCCGGAGACCACGACGTACGGCTCGCTCGCCCAGGCGGAGGGCCGGAAGTGCTCCCGGTAGTGGTCGATGCCGCGCTGCATCCTGGCCCGGTTCCGGAGATCACCGATGACCATCGGCAGGCCCGCACGGGCCGCGATGTCCGCGCCCTCGCCCATGGCCAGCACGAACGGCGGCACGGTCAGACCCTCGGCGGGCCGCGCGTGCACCCCCGTGGGCGAGGTGCCGCGGAACCAGCCGAGCAGTTCCTGCAGCTGCGCCGCGAAGTCCGCCGCGTCCCCCTTGTCCCGCCCGAGCGCCTTGCGCACCCCGTCGGTGAAGCCGACCGAGCGGCCCAGCCCCATGTCGACACGCCCCGGGAACAGGGACTCCAGCACCCCGAACTGCTCGGCCACCACCAGCGGTCGGTGGTTCGGCAGCATCACCCCGCCGGTCCCGACCCGGATCGTACGGGTCGCGGATGCGACGGCGGCGGCCAGTACGGTCGGCGCGGAACCGGCGACGCCGGGCACCCCGTGATGCTCCGAGACCCAGAGGCGGTGGTAGCCCAGCTCCTCCAGCTCCCGCGCCAGCGTCACGGTGTCGCGCAGTGCCTCGGCGTCCGTGTGGCCCTCCCGGGTGCGGGAGCGGTCGAGGACGGAGAAGCGGGTCGCGGCGATCACGGAGCTCATATGGGGTTCAACAACGCCGCCGCCGCGGGATTCCTCACGGCGCGATGTTGTGGTTCAGGCGGAACAGGTTCCCCGGGTCGTAGCGCCTCTTCAGGGCCGTCAGACGAGCGTGGTTGTCACGGTAGTTGGCCTGTACGCGGTCCTGGTCGTCACTGTCCATGAAGTTCACGTACCCACCGCCCATGGAGTGCGTTTCGAGCGCCCGGTGGTAGGCGCGCACCCAGTCCTTCTGGGTCTCGCAGTCCTCACGTGTGGTCAGGGTGGGGCTGAGCGCGATGGAGAAGTCGGCGTCGCGGTAGGAGAAGGCGGTCTCCTCCGGTCCGACCCGGTGGCAGGCGCCGTCCAGGGGGAAGACGACCGTGACGCTCTGGATGGACGGGGTGTCGGCGCCGTACTCGACGAACGCGTCGATGGCGCCGTCCGGCAGGCCCTGGGTGAAGGAGCCCTTCCAGTAGTGGTACAGCCCGGCGGGAACCAGGTCGTCGAAGAGGGTGTTGATCACGGGGTACGGCATGCGCTCCAGGTGCCTGCCGAGCACCGGCCCGAGCGCGGCGACGCGGGCCCGGATCCTGTCGTCCTCGTCCTGCGGACCGGTCCAGCAGGCGATCACCCCGCAGACCGGCCGCCCGTGCCAGCGTTCGGGCAGGAACGGCACCGGCGGCCCGAGGCCGACGACGAAAATGGCGCCGAGCCTGTCGTCCGCTTCGGCGATCAGCTCCCGGTAGTGGCGGATCACGGCGCCGTCGAGCGGGAAGAAGGTCGGTCCGCCGAGGACGTCGGCGATGGGGTGCAGACGGTACGCGAAGGACGTGACGACCCCGAAGTTCCCACCGCCACCCCGTACGGCCCAGAACAGGTCGCTGTGGTGCTCGGCCGTGCACGTCACGAAGTGTCCGTCGGCCGTCACCAGGTCCACCGAGACCACGTTGTCGCAGGCCAGACCGCAGCGGCGGACCAGATAGCCCATGCCCCCGCCCGTGGTCAGACCGCCGACGCCGGTCGTGGAGACGATCCCGCCGGTGGTGGCCAGTCCGAAGGCGTGCGTGGCGTGGTTGACGTCCGCCCAGGTGCAGCCGCCCTCGACCCAGGCCGTACGGGTCTCGGGATCGACGCGGATCCCGCGCATCAGGCCGAGGTCGAGCACCACACCGCCGTCGCAGGTTCCGTAGCCGGGAACGCTGTGGCTGCCGCCGCGCACGGCCAGCGGCAGGCCCTGGTCGCGGGCGAAGTCCACCGTGGCGATGACATCGCCCGCGTCGACCGCCCGCACGATGATCGCGGGCCGCCTGTCGTGCATCGCGTTGTAGACCCTGCGGGCCTCGTCGTAGTCGGGGTCGCCGGGCTCGACGATGTTCCCGCGCACGCCCCCGCGCAGCCGCTCCAGCAGCTCGTGGTCGAAGGTCGGCGTGTAGGTGGTCATGGCCGCCACCTGCTTTCCACTCCTGGGTCGGAAAGGGGGACACCTCCTGGTGTACGCCGGGAGCGGGGTGCCCTCATCGCCGGTTCTGCCCATCCCCGGCGGACCCGGCATGGGCAGAACGGCCCATGCGCGTCATGCGAGTCCGTGCCGGTACGCGTACGCCGTCGCCGCCGCCCGCGAGGACACGTCGAGCTTGGCGAAGATGTTGTTGAGGTGCCGGGCGACAGTGTGCTCGCTGATCACCAGCTCGGCGGCGATGGCCCGGTTGGTGCGGCCCGCCGCGACCAGCCGCAGCACCTGGATCTCGCGCTCGGTGAGCCCGCCGGGCTGCCGTCGGCGCACATCCGCGAGCAGGGCCGCCGCCCGGCGGACGTCGGGTACGGCACCGAGCCGCCGGAAGGTCTGCTCCGCGGCGCGCAGCTCCATCCGGGCACCCTCGCCGTCCCCGGCGGCCCGGTCGGCGGCGGCCAGGGTCATCCGCACCTGGGCCGCCTCGTACGGCACCCGCAGCTCCAGCCACAGGGTCAGCGCCCGGCGCAGCAGGGGCAGCGCGCGGTCGAGGTCACCGTCGGCGAAGGCCACCGCACCGCAGGCCCCGGCGGCGCTCGCGTGCAGCAGCGTCGTCTCCGAACCGCACCGCCGCTGCCAGTCCCGGGCCAGGGACTGCAGCTCCTCGGCAGCCGCGCGGGCCTCGGCCGTCCGGCCCACCGCCAGGCACACCTCCACCTGGGCCGCGAGCAGCCGGCAGTGTTCGAGACAACCGGCCTCGGCTCCCCTCACGAGCGCCGGCCGCAGGGCCGTGACCAAGGCGTCGGCCTTCCCCTGGGCCAGCCGCAGCAGGGCCAGTCCGGGCTGCGGGTCGCGGCCGAGTTCGTGGGTCCGGTCGTACGACTCCTCGGCCGCGGTGAGCTCTCCTCGCCGCCGCTGGATCTGACCGACGAGGTAGACCGCCTCGGCGGCCATGCGCCGCTCGTACGGCAGCAGTTCCTCGCAGGTCCGTCCGGCCTCGGTCAGCGCCTCGGGCCAGCTGCCGCGCAGCTCCAGCACCTGGACCCGGTGCACCCGGCACAACCCGCGGTAGTTGTTCTCCTCCGGCATGGACGCGCACCAGCGCATGGCCGCGTCGGTCCATTCGGCGGCGCGTTCGAGATCGATGCAGGCCATGGCCTGCTGGAGGCCCAGGCAGTAGGTCCAGCCGGTGAAGAAGGAGCTGAGCTCACCTGCCATGGCCGAGCACATGGCGTCGTCCAGCAGATCGAGTCCGTCATGCAGGCGGCCCCGCGCGACCAGGACGCCCGCCTGCGCCTGCACGCTCATGGCCAGCAGGTCCGGGCTGCCGCAGCGCCGCGCGATCCCGGCCATACGCCGGGCCGCGGCCATCGCCTCGTCGAACGCACCGCGCTGCTGAGCGTCCTCGGCATCCATCCAGGCGAGGTAGCACTGCTCGACGCACTCCGGCTCGCCCCGCAGATGCCGCCGCGCCCGGCGCAGCCAGCCGGCGGCCACGGCCGTGCGGCCCGCGAGCTGATGTTCGTAGAAGAGCAGCCAGGCCATGAGCCCCGCCTGTCGCGCCGCGCCCGCCGCCACATATCCGGAATAGGCCCGCATCCGATGGACGATCGACTCGTCGATCCGGCTCGTCCACCAGGCGGCGTCGGCGAACGCGGCGTGGTCGTCGGGCGTGAGACAGCCGGCGTCCAGGCCGCCCAGCAGCCGGTACGCCTCGGCCCACGCCTCATGGGCGGCGGCGTCCCTGGCCTGCCGCAAGGTGTCCGCGGCCGCCCTGTCGATCGTCCGCTCGGTCACCCGCGGCTCCCTTCTCGCGCGCTGCGAGCAGGACCGGCCCCTCACCAGAACCAGAATAGGCGGGCCGGGTGCCGGAGGGCTCAGCGCACGGACACCTGGAGCGACCCCGCGTGCTCGTGGTCGCAGGCGTCGTCGATGCCGTAGGTGTCCCAGGCCGGGAACGGGTCGGTGGCCGGGGCGGCCTCGCCGTCCGCCAGCAGGCAGTCGGTCAGGGCGGCCCGGATCGCCTCCGCGTGCAGCCCCGTGCCGATGAAGACCAGCTCCTGCGCGTACGGCGCCTCGGTGTCCCGCGCGGCGCTGGGCTCGAAGCGGGCGACGGAACCGGCCTGCGACCACAGCCCCGTCACGCGCGGCCGGCTGGCGAGGGTGAAGAACCCCTTGGACCGCAGCACCTTCCCGTACGCGCCGCTGTCCAGCTCCTCGGTGACGAACGTCCACAACCGGCCGGGGTGGAAGGGCGAGTCGGCGCGGAACACCGTGGACGAGATCCCGTACTCCTCGGTCTCCGGCACATGGTCGCCGTTCAGTTCCCGCACCCAGCCCGGGGCCTGCTGGGCGCGCTCCAGGTCGAACAGCCGGGTGCCGAGCACCTCTTGGAGCGCCACGCGTCCCCGGACGGCGTCGACGATCCGCGCGGCCGGGTTGAGCCGGCCCAGCGCCGCCCGCAGCCGGTCCGCCGTCGCGGCGTCGACCAGGTCCAGCTTGTTGAGCACGATGACGTCCGCGAACTCGACCTGGTCGACGAGGAGATCGCTGACGGTGCGCTCGTCCTCCTCGTACTGGTCGAGGCCGCGCTCGACGAGCTCGTCGCCGCTGTCCAGCTCGGCGAGGAAGTTGGCGGCGTCGACGACCGTGACCATCGTGTCCAGCAGGGCGAGGTCGCCGAGGGTGGCGCCGTCGTCGCGGGCGAAGGCGAAGGTGGCGGCGACCGGCATCGGTTCGGAGATGCCGGAGCTCTCGATGAGCAGGTGGTCGAAGCGGCCCTCGCGGGCCAGCCGGTCGACCTCCTCCAGGAGGTCGTCGCGCAGGGTGCAGCAGATGCACCCGTTGGTCATCTCGACCAGGCGTTCCTCGGTCCGCGACAGCGCGGCCTCACCGCCCCGCACCAGCGCGGCGTCGATGTTGACCTCGCTCATGTCGTTGACGATGACCGCCACGCGCAGCCCCTCGCGGTTGGCCAGCACATGGTTGAGCAGGGTCGTCTTGCCCGCCCCGAGGAAGCCGGACAGGACGGTGACGGGCAGACGGCTCTCGTACGGCATTCCCGGTCAGCCCTCGGGGCGCAGCAGCCCGCGCTCGTACGCTTTGACCAGGTGCTGCGGCACGAGGTGGCTGACGCCGTCGATGGTGACGGGCACGAGCTGCGGCGTGCTCGCCTTCCACTGGGCGCGGCGGTGGCGGGTGTTGCTGCGGGACATCTTCCGCTTCGGGACAGCCATGACGGACCTCCTCGGTGGGTGAACACCGAGGACGCTACATGAAAATGGATCCCATTAACAATTTCGGGCGGGGTTCCGGTCCGCAGTCAGCGTCGCGACCGCACCCGCGCGTCCCGAGGCGGCCGGACGAACTGCAACTCCAGCGTGACGGGCGGCTCCGCGAGGCCCGGCCCGCCCGCGGCCGCCCACTGCACCAACTCCTCCGTGCAGTCGTCGTCCATCGCGAAGCCCACCCAGGTGGCCCGCCCGCCGGCCCGGCGCCCCGCGGCCGACGGCTGGACGACGATCACGTTGGCCTGGTCGCAGGGGCCGAGGCAGTCCGTCGTACGGACCTGGAAGCCGTGCTCGGCCCCCGCGGCGCGCAGCCGCTCCACCTGCCCGGCGTGATCGGTGCCGGGGAGTTTGCGTGGATTGCCGCAGCAGCAGCCCCGGCAGACGACGAGCGTGCAGGGCCGCTCGCGGGCGGCACCGATCAGGAAGGTGTGAGTGGGCATGACAGAAGCATCTCTCACTCCTTGGCGTCCACCAGCATCCGCACCTGGAACTCCTCGTACGCCGCGTCCCCGCCGGAGTCCTGACGGTCGCTCAGCACCGTGCCGAGCCAGCCGAGGAAGAAGCCCGCCGGGATGGAGACGATGCCGGGGTTCTGGAGCGGGAACCAGGCGAAGTCGGCGTCCGGGTAGAACGAGGCCGGTCCGCCGGAGACCACGGGGGAGAACAGCACCAGCAGCACCGAACAGGCCAGGCCGCCCCAGAGGCTGAGCAGCGCCCCCCGGCCCGTGAAGCGGCGCCAGAACAGGGTGTACACGATCGTCGGCAGGATCGCCGACGCCGCGATGGCGAAGGCGAGGAAGGCGAGCGTCGCGGTGTTGGCGCCGTACGAGACGAGGGCGAGCATCATGGCGAGGACACCGATGACGACCGCGGACAGCCGGGCGACGGTCAGCTCCTCGGTCTCGCTCGCGCGGCCCTTGCGGATCACCTCGCCGTACAGGTCGTGGGCGAGGGACGAGGCGGCGGCGAGGGTGAGGCCGGCCGCGACGGCGAGCAGCGTGACGAAGGCGAGGCAGGACAGCAGGGCCGTGAGGATGCCGCCGCCGAGGGCGTTGGCCAGGAGCAGGACGGCGGCGTCGCCCTTGTGGTCGGTCTCCGCGATGGTCTCGCGGCCGACGATGGCGGTGGCGCCGAGGCCGAGGATGCCGGCCGCCAGGCAGACCAGTCCGACCAGGCCCATCGCCCACACGACGGAGGAGCGCAGGACGTCGACCTTGCGCGGGGCGAGCAGACGCATCAGGACATGGGGGAGTGCGGCGAGGCCGAGGACGATCGCCAGTTCCAGGCTGAAGAAGTCGAGTTTGCTGGCGGTGCTGGCGCCGTAGCGCAGTCCGGGTTCGAGGAAGCGGGTGCCGGTGCCGCTGTTGTTCGCGGCCGCGGACAGCAGGGCGTCGGGGTTCCAGTCGTAGTGGTGGAGCACCATCACGGCGGTCACCGTCACGCCCGCCACCAGCATCACGGCCTTGATGATCTGGATGACCGTGGCGCCGGGCATCCCGCCGATGGCCGCGTACACGATGACGATGGTGCCGATCACGATCACGCACAGGGTGCGGGTGGCGGCGCTGGGCTCGCCCGTGAACTGGGTCAGCAGGGCCATGCTGCCCACGAGTTGGGCCACCAGGTACAGCACCGCGATGGTGAGGGTGCACACGGCCAGCGCGAGCCGTACCGGGCGTTGCAGTGCGGTCAGGCGCAGGGCGAGCGTGTCGCCCAGCGTGAACTTGCCCGTGCGGCGCAGTGGTTCGGCGATGAGCAGCAGCACCATCATCCAGGCGACGACCGTGCCGCCCAGGTACAGGAGTCCGTCGTACCCCGTGAGGGCGACCAGCCCGGTACTGCCCAGCAGGGTCGCGGCCGACAGGTAGTCGCCGCACATGGCGAGGCCGTTGCGCAGCGGGGACATGGTGCGGTTGCCGAGGTAGAACTCGCTGATCTCGTCGCGCTGCGGGGCCGTCAGCAGCGCCATGAACAGCGTGACCACGACCACCGACAGGAACAGCACGAACGTCAGTTGCAGGCTGAACCGGTCGACGATGCCTTCGGACATGGTCACCACGTGCGATACCCCCTGGAGCCGGGCTGGACGGTCGGCCCCGACTCGCCGCGGGACGCGGTGGCGCGGAGCGAGCCCGCTTCGTGCTGGCGCAGTCGTGAGCCCAGGCCGCGGGCGAGCGGGTCGACCCGGGTGCGCATGTGCCGGACGTAGCACCAGGCCGTCACGCCCATCACGACGAACTGCCCGAGGCCCAGGGCGAGGCCGAGTGTGAGGTGACCGAGCAGGCGCTGGTTCATCAGCCCGGGAACGGAATGCGACAGCAGCACGTACAGCAGGAATCCGCCGGCCGAAAGGAGCGTGGCGCGGATGCCGAACCTGCGCTGGGCTCGGCGCAGCGAGTGAAATTCCGGGTCTTCAGATATGCGCTTGGACGGTGGAGGGTCGCTGTTCGGCGGCGAACCGGATGTGAGCGAATTGTCGTGCCATGGTGAAAACTCGGGCACAGGCGCACCTTCTTCGCTGCGTCATGCCGAACACACTGGTGAGTGCGGGCTTGATGGGGGATGGGTGGCGGGAGAGTCGGAGCCCGGAGTATGTCAGCGGGCTCTTTGAACAATCAACCGGCAAGAGGAATTGCCCTGCACCCATGGCGCGTTCGTGCCCCTCGGGGCCGTTCGCGATCTTGCGCGGCCTGCGTAAAGGGGCCCTCATGAAATTAGTACGGACCATTCTTTCGGTCAGGCTGTCTCAAAGGCAGCCCGGGGGCAGTCTAGGGTGAGTGGTGTGACCGACCGCAGCAATCGCCCGCTCGCCGTGTTCGACCTGGACAACACCCTCGCCGACACGGCACACCGGCAGCACTTCCTGGAGCGCACACCGCGCGACTGGGACGGCTTCTTCGCGGCCGCCCCGCAGGACCCGCCGATCGAGGAGGGCATCGCGCTGGTCCGGGAGAGCGCGAAGGAGTGCGAGGTCCGCTATCTGACCGGGCGGCCCGAGCGCTGCCGGCGCGACACACTGGACTGGCTCGCGGCGCACGGACTGCCCGACGGGCGGGTGTACATGCGGCGCGACGCCGGGCGGGCGGGCGGGGGAAAAGGTGACCGACGGCCCGCCCGGCGCATCAAGCTCGAGATCCTGAACCGCCTCGCCCGCACCCGGGAGATCCGGATGCTGGTGGACGACGACGAACTGGTCTGCGAGGACGCCGAACGGGCCGGTTTCACCGTCGTACGGGCGCGCTGGACCGCCCCGTCCGCAGCGCTCGAGGTGGCACAGGAGCGGGAGGGGCGGACCTGACGACCCGCGTGCTACCCGGCGTCCTCGAGGCGGAAGCCGACCTTCATGGTCACCTGCCAGTGCGCGATCTGCCCGTTGTCGAGCTGGCCGCGCACCTCGGTCACCTCGAACCAGTCCAGGTTGCGCAGGGTCTGTGAGGCACGCTCGATGCCGTTGCGGATGGCCTGGTCCACGCCCTCGGGCGAGGTGCCGACGATGTCCGTGACCCGGTAGGTGTGGTTCGTCATGCGGGTGCTCCTCTCCCGTGACTGCGCCGTGGCGGATCAGTCACGCGTCATTCCACGGTGCCCCAGGGCGGGACATCGCGCGAGCCGTCCGTCACCGCGCCACGCTCAGCGACAGCGCGAAGCGGCCCTGGCCGTCCGTCCACCAGTGCGCCAGCTCCAGTCCGGCCACCGACAGCTCCGCACGGACGCCCTCCTTCCGGAACTTCGCCGACACCTCGGTGCGCAGTTCCTCGCCCGCCGCGAAGTCCACGGCGAGGTCGAGCGCGGGCACCTTCACCGTCTGCGCCGTACGGGAGCGCAGCCGCATCTCGATCCACTCGCTGCGCGCGTCCCACAGCGCCACGTGGTCGAAGGCGTCGGGATCGAAGTCGGCGCCCAACTCGCGGTTCATCACGGCCAGGACGTTCTTGTTGAAGGCGGCCGTCACCCCGGCCCCGTCGTCGTACGCCTCGACCAGGACCCGCTCGTCCTTCACCAGGTCCGTGCCGAGCAGCAGCGCGTCGCCGGGGGAGAGCAGGGCCCGCACCGAGGCCAGGAACGCCGCGCGCTCCTCCGGCAGGAGGTTGCCTACCGTGCCGCCGAGGAACGCCAGCAGCCGGGGGCCCGGCGTGTCCGGCAGGGTCAACCCACCGGTGAAGTCGGCGATCAGCGCGTGCACGTCCAGCGCGGGCCGCTCCTCGATGAGCGCGTGCCCGGCCTGTGTGAGCGCGCTCTCGCTGACGTCGACGGGGACGTACGTGTGCAGCCCGGTCAGCGCGTCGATGACGTACCGCGTCTTCTCGGAGGAGCCGGAGCCCAGTTCGACGAGGGTGCGGGCGCCGGTGGCCGCGGCGATCTCGCCGGCCCGGTCGACGAGGATCTCGCGCTCCGCGCGCGTGGGGTAGTACTCGGGCAACTCGGTGATCTGCTCGAAGAGTTCGCTGCCCTTCGCGTCGTAGAACCACTTCGGCGGCAGCGTCTTGGGTGTGCTCGTCAGGCCCTTCAGGACGTCGGCGCGCAGGGCGGCGTCGGTGGCGTCCTCGGGCAGGGTGCGGGTGAGAAGGAACGGGCTCACGTGCTGGGCTCCTTCGATGGTGCGGGGGGTGCCAGGGCGTCGTTCGGTTCCTTGAGCGGGGTGAGCAGTACGTCGGTGCGGTTCGCCGCGAGGAGGGTGCGGTCCGGAACCTCCTGCCAGTGCGGATCGTCGTCGTAGGGTTCGGAGGCCACGACGGTGCCGCCGCCGGGCCGGGACAGATACCAGAGCGTGTCGCCCCAGGCGGTCGCGGTGATGGTCTCGCCGTTGGTGAGCAGCAGGTTGAGCCGCGACGCGGGGGCCGCCTCGGCGACCTCCGCGACCGTGTCGGCCAGCGCCTGCGCCTCGTCGTCACCGCCGCGCAGCCGCGCGAGGACCAGCGCCCAGACGAACGCCGAGTCGTTGCGGGCCTCCATCCGCAGCACGTCCTCGGCGGGCAGGCTCGCGACAAGCGGGGCCAGCGAGCCCGGCCAGCCCTTCACGGCGCCGTTGTGGCTGAACAGCCAGGGGCCCGTGGCGAACGGCGCCGCCGCGGCCTCCTGGTCTGCGCCCGGCACCGTCGCGTCCCGTACGGCGGCCAGCAGCGCCGTGCTCCGTACGACCCGCGCGAGGTCGGCGAAGGACGGATCCGCCCAGACGGGCCCCGCCCGGCGGTACCGCGCCGGCACGGGATCCCCCTCGGCGTACCAACCGACCCCGAAACCATCGGCGTTGACCGTCCCGTACCGCTGCCGGCGAGGCGCCCACGACTGGCGGTACAGGCCGTGCGGGGGCTCCACGAGGAGTCGGCCGAGCGGCTCCTCGGGGCCCACATAAGCCAGGTGACGGCACATCAGACGTCTCCCGAACGGGCCGTGCGGAAGCCGGAGAAGATCTGCCGCCGGATCGGATAGTCCCAGTTGCGGAAGGTGCCCCGGCAGGCCACCGCGTCGACGGCGAACGAACCGCCGCGCAGCACCTTGTACTCGGGCCCGAAGAACACCTCCGAGTACTCCTTGTACGGGAACGCCTCGAAGCCCGGGTACGGCAGGAAGTCGCTCGCCGTCCACTCCCACACGTCACCGATCAACTGCCGTACCCCGAGCGGCGATTCACCCTCCGGATAGCTCCCGGCCGGCGCCGGGCGCAGATGCCGCTGACCGAGGTTGGCGTGCTCGGGCGCCGGGTCGGCGTCGCCCCACGGGTAGCGTGTCGAGCGGTCCCCGGCGGGGTCGTGCCGGGCGGCCTTCTCCCACTCGGCCTCCGTGGGCAGCCTGCGCCCGGCCCAGCGGGCGTAGGCGTCGGCCTCGTACCAGCACACGTGCAGCACGGGCTCGTCGGGTGGTACGACCTCGGTGACGCCGAAGCGGCGGCGGAGCCACTGCCTGCCGTCCCGGCGCCAGAACAGCGGGGCGTGGATCGCGTGCCGCCGGATGTGCGCCCAGCCCTCCGGCGTCCACCAGCGTTCGGTTTCGTAGCCGCCGTCCTCGATGAACGCCTGGTAGGCGGCGTTCGTCACCGGGGCCGTGTCGATGTAGAACGGCGCCACCTCGCGCCGGTGCGCCGGGCGCTCGTTGTCCAGCGCCCACGGCTCGGTGGAGGTTCCCATGGTGAACGGGCCGCCGGGAACCAGGACTTCGGACGGCCCCGCGAACAGCGGAGCCGGTGCGGGATCCGGGGCGGTCAGGGCCTGCGGGCCCCTGCGCAGCTGATGGGTGATCAGCATCGTCTCGTCGTGCTGCTGCTCGTGCTGCGCGATCATCCCGAAGGCGAAGCCCGCCTCGGTCAGCCGCGTCCCGTGGAAGGCGGCGCCCTCCAGCACGTCCAGGACGCGCCCGCGCACCTCGGCGGCGTAGTGCCGGGCCTCGGCGGGCGGCAGCAGGGGCAGCGAGGGGCGTTCGGCGCGCGGGTGCTCGAAGGCGTCGTAGAGGCCGTCGATCTCGGGCCGCATCGCCTCCCGCCCGGCGACCGCCCGCAGGAGCCACTGCTCCTCCTGGTTGCCGATGTGCGCGAGGTCCCACACCAGCGGGGACATCAGCGGCGAGTGCTGGGCGGTGAGGTCGGGGTCGTCGACGCAACTGGTCAGCAGGGTGGTCCGGGCACGGGCGGTGGTCAGGGTGGTCAGCGCCCGCTCGCGGAGGGTGTCGGCTTCGGGGGCGGGGTCGGTCATGTGCGGATGTCCTTCCCGTGCGGGACGGGGGCTGCCCCGGTCGGGCGCGGCCGGGACCGGGGGCGGTCCGTGCCGTGGAACTCGTCCAGCAGGTCGTCGGCGGGGCAGCGGCCCCTGCTGACATAGCGGTCGCGATACGCCGCCACCGCGCCCGTGACCTCGGCCGTGGCCCCCAGCCGGGGCAGCGCCTCCAGGGCCGCCGCGAAGCAGGCCGCGGCCACCTCGCGCAGCTCGGGATCGGCGAGCCCCGTCCGGGCCGCGTCGATCCACAGCGGATTGTGCGGAGCGGGCAGCGACTGGGCACGCTCGGCCAGCGGCTTCACGGCGCGGTAGGCGGTCTCGGCGGCCTCCGGGTCGTCGAACAGCGCGGTGGTCACGGCGAGCGGCACGATCCAGCCGTCCTCGCCGGGCTGGGCGTCGATCATGCGCAGCTCCAGATGGCCACGCGGCCTGACCGGCGGGAACAGCGTCGTCAGGTGGTAGTCGAGGTCCTCGTGCGTCGGCGGTCTGGGCGCCCCCGACCTGGCCCACTCCCGGAACGTCAGCCCCTCCGGGACGTCCCACGGGCCGGCGTCCCGCCGTACGCACATCACCGGCGCGTCCAGCACATGCCGCGCCCAGGCGGCCCGCGGATCGCCGTCGAGCGGGGGAGCGCCCGCGCGGCCGGCGCCGATCTCCATCCACAGCAACTGCCGGGTGGACAGCCAGCCGGTGGGCTCGCGCCCGGCCAGCGGGGAGTTGGCGAAGGCGGCCACCAGGACCGCGCCCAGCTGGTGGGCCAGCCACCAGCGCCGTCCGTGCCCGAGCGGGCCGGGCTCCTCGTTCCCGGCGTCCAGGCACACCTGCACGGAGGCCGAAGTGCACATCATGGCGCGGCCGGCCGGGCCCGTGCGGTCCAGGCATGCCTCCATGGCGTCGTAGCGCGGCTCGCGCAGGAAGCGGCGGGGCGGGCGCCAGGGGTCGTTGCCGATGCCGGCGAGCCCGAGATCGTGCCCGCGCAGTACCGCGCGGGCGGTGCCGAGGTCGGCGGAGACGGTACCGATGCACTCCATCAGCGAGGCGGCGGGCGGCGAGCTCAGCTCCAGCTGACCGCCGGGTTCGACGGTGAGCGCCGACCTCAGGGGCGCGGTACGCAGTGCGGCGTAGGCCGCTTCGAGTCGTTCGGGTGTCACGGGGAGCTGCGGTCCGCGCAGCTCGTGGACGAGCCATTCCACTTCGACCCCGACCGTGCGGGGTGGACCGGTCTTGAAGCAGATGCCCCTGACCAGGGCCTCCACCTCGGCTTCGGTGACTGCGGCGCGCGGCTGCTCCCTACAGTCACTCACCGAATCGGACATGGGAATCCTCCTGAGAATCCACGGTGCCGGCGCCCCGGATCCTGCGAACCGGGCGGCACACTCGTCCCACCCAAAACCCTCGCGCCGCTTCGCACAAGGGTGCGTACCACCACGTTCCGGGTCGGTAACCTGCGCCTCCCGGGCGTTCGCGAGGTCTTTCCCGGTCGTTCCCGGCCGGCCGCGGGGCCCGGCAAAACCCGGTTGCACCGCATGACCAGCATCGCCCACGATGCCTGCGTGAGCACGACGGGGGAGATCACGCGCAGCCGACGCGGTCGCGCGCTCATGGCGCGCACGGGGGTGGCGCCATGAGCGCGCGGCTGCGCGGCATCGCCCGAGAGACGGAACGGATCGTGGCGGCGGGGACGTACACCCCGCCCGGCGGCCGTGAGGTGTCCGTCGGGGCGGCGATCGAGGCGGCACGGAGCGGCACGCGGATGCACGGACCGGGCCCCGTTCCGGTGCCGCGGATCGCGGTGGCGGAGACGTTCTTCGAGGTCACGGGCGAGAGCAGCCTGGCCGCGGCCCGCCGGCTCGGCGACGGGACGGCCGTGCTCAACTTCGCCTCCGCCCGCAATCCGGGCGGCGGCCATCTGAACGGCGCGCAGGCGCAGGAAGAGGCCCTGTGCCGTGCCTCCGCGCTGTACACGTGCCTGCTCGCGGCCCGCGAGTTCTACGACCACCACCGCGCCCACCGCGACCCGTTCTACACGGACCGTGTCATCCACTCACCCCGCGTGCCCGTCTTCCGCGACGACGGCGGCCGCCTCCTGGACGAGCCGTACACCACCGGCTTCCTCACCGCCGCCGCGCCGAACGCGGGAGTCGTCCGGCGTACGGCGCCGCACCGCACGGCCGAGCTGCCGCGGGCGCTCGTCGCGCGTGCCGAGCGCGTGCTGGAGACGGCCGCGGCGTACGGATACCGGCGCCTGGTGCTGGGCGCGTGGGGCTGCGGGGTGTTCCAGAACGACCCGGCACAGGTGGCGGCGGCCTTCCGGGCCCTGCTCGGACCCGGCGGGCGGTTCGCCTCGGCCTTCGAGCACGTGGTGTTCGCGATCCTGGACCGTACGGCGGGGGGTGCGGTGCGCCAGGCGTTCGTACGGGCGTTCCCGGAGCGTCAGCTCCAGCCGTAGCGCTCGTGGAGGCGGTGCCTCACCAGGTTGAACCGCCCGCGGTCCAGGGCGCACGCCTCCCGTCGCATGCCTGCCTCATGGAGACGCAGGACGCGGTCCACGTCCACCCACGAGTCACGTCCGGACCGGTCCCACGGCCCGCTGCCGATCGCCACCCACTCGCGGTCCCCGTCGTGCCGCTTGCTGGAGAGCTGCACGGCGAGAAAAGTGCCGGCGGCCTCCCGGGCCACCACCAGCACCGGTCGGTCCTTGCCCCGCCCGTCGTTCTCCTCGAAGGGGACCCAGGTCCAGACGATCTCCCCGGGGTCGGGGTCGCCGTCGTGGGCGGGGGAGTACTCGGTGCGCACCTTGCCGATCGCGCGGGGGTCCGCTTCGGTGGTGGCGGTCGGGCCGTGGCGGCCCGGTACGTTCGCTTCGGTGGAGGTGCTCACGGGGGCACCTTAGGGCCTGGCCCCGTCAGCACACCCGGCGGGCTCGCTTCTCGGGGAGGCGAGGCGAGTCCGTCACCGACGAGGTCCCCGTCGGGGCCTGCCCGTTCTGGTTCCGGCCGTGGAGCGGCGCCATGTTGCCGATAGCGGCACCGTGTTGCCGATAGCGGCACCGTGTTGCCGATGCCGCCGAAGGCGGACGCGCGGGCCCGGACGATCACCTCGCCGACGAGTCCCGGCCCGGTCGTCCCCGCGGCCCTGCGCATGTGCCCGGCCAGCGACGCGTCGCCCTTGGTCTGGGGGCAGGGCCTGCCCGATGGGGTGGTGGCGGCTCAGACGACGGCGGTGGGCGCCGTCTCGCCCTGCTGCGGCGGCCACAGTTCGTGCCAGCGCAGCTCCGCCTCCACCTGCGCGGCCAGCGAGACCAGCAGGGGCTCGCTGTTCGCCGACCCGAGCAGTTGGGCGCCGACGGGCAGGCCACCCACGAATCCGGCGGGGACGTTGACGCCGGGCCAGCCCAGCACGTTCCACGGCCAGGCGTAGGGGCACGCGGCGATCATCGCCCGGTCGGTGGCGAACCCGCCCAGCTCTAGCATGGCGCCGATCCGGGGTGGGGGAGCGGCCGTCGTCGGCGCGAGGATCACGTCGTACGACTCGAAGAACGCGCCGATACGACGGTGCAGCCCGGCCTCCGCGCGCCGCGCCGCCCGCAGCGGGACCCCGCCGAGGAGCCGGCCCAGCCGCGCGGCGCCCCGGGTGCGCCGGTCGAGCAGCGCGGGGAAGGGCACCTCGCTCGCCCACTCGGCGATACCGGCCGTCGCGCGCGGGACGAAGGCCAGCCCGATCTGGCCGTACGGCGGATCCGCCTCCTCGACGACATGCCCCAACGCGCTCAGCTGCTCGGCGAGTTCGACGACCCTGGCCCGCACCTCCGGCTGGAGCCGGGCGGGCACGGCGGTGAACGGCGGCTTGAGGGAGAGCGCGACGCGCAGCCGGCCCGGTTCGCGGCCCACGGCCTCCGAGGCGTTGATCGCCGGCGGGCGGTGCGGGTCGAGGTCGTGGTTGCCGGCGGCGGCGTCCAGCAGGAGCGCGGCGTCGGCCACCGTGCGGGCGAGGGTGCCGTTGACGGTGATGCCCTGGAACGACTCGCCCTTCGGCCAGGTGGAGATACGGCCGCGCTGCGGCTTGATGCCGATCAGATGGGTCCAGGACGCGGGGATCCGCACCGACCCGGCGCCGTCCGAGCCGAGCGCGGCGGGGACGAGCCCCGCGGCCACGGCGGCGGCCGAACCACCGGACGAGCCACCGGGGGTGTGCTCCGGGTTCCACGGATTGCGGGTCGCGCCGAAGGCGGGCCCCTCCGTGAACGGCCACTGCCCCAGTTCGCAGGTGTTGGTCTTGCCGACGATCACGGCTCCGGCCGCGCGCAGCCGCCGTACCGCCTCGCCGTCCTCGGCGACGGGCGGGAACTCACCGCCGCATCCGAACGCCGTCGGCTCGCCCGCCACGTCCATGTCGTCCTTCACCGCGACCGGTACGCCGAGCAGCGGCCGCCGGACCCCGGCGGCGAGCTCCGCGTCCGCGGCCTCGGCCTCGGCGAGAGCGGCCTCGGCCCTGACCACCCGGAAGGCGTTGACGGACCCCTGGCTCGCCTCGATCCGCGCCAGCGCCTGAGCGACGAGCGCCCGCGACGTCACCTCCCCGTCGGCCAGCGCACGGGCGGACTCGGCGAGGCCTGCTGCACGGTCGGGTGTCATACGGGGGCACCTCCCAGACGGCGTTGTCTACCGAACGGTAACGTCCCGTGGGCGGCGGTGGAACGCTCTCGCCGGGCGCGGCTCCCAGGTTCCTCACAGGTTTCCCCCGCCTCGCTTCCTCGTGCGCGAACCATTGACGTGCTCGGACGTCACCCCTACCTTCTGATCGACTTCCCGAACTGCGTTCGACATTACGAACGTTCAGGTGTTTCGGGAACGTCCTTGAACCGTAGGGAGAGCCGCACGTGACCAGACGTCCCCCGACCCCGTCCCGCCGCACCCTGCTGCGCGCGATGGCCGCCCTGCCCGCCTCCGCGCTGGTCCTGGGCGAGGCCCCCGGCCTGCTCGGCACGGCGCTGGCGGCCGCACCGCCGAGCGGCTCGGCCACCCGCTACACCATCGTGCCGTTCCTGAACAGCAACGACGGGACCGTGAACGTCTACACGGCGGACGACGCCACCGACTTCCGCCTGGCCAGGGCCTCCGCGTACACGCCGCCGAGCAACCGCATCCGCGACGCGAGCATCTTCAAGCACACCAACGGCTACTACTACATCACCTACACGACCCACACCTGGCAGGACACCAGCACCACCATCGGCTTCGCCCGCAGCACCGACCGGGTCAACTGGACGTTCCTGTACGACTACACGGTCCCGATCGCGGGCCTCTCCCGGGCCTGGGCGCCGGAGTGGTTCGTCGACAGCGACGGCAGCGTGAACGTCATCGTGTCCTGCTCCACCGCCAACGATGAGTGGATCTTCACGCCGTATCTCCTCAGGGCCACCAACTCCTCGCTGACGTCCTGGAGTTCACCGGTGGCACTGTCCGGCATCGGTGCGAACCACATCGACACCTTCATCGTGAAGATCGGCTCCACCTACCACGCCTTCACGAAGAACGAGACGACGAAGTACATCGAGTACGCCACGGCGTCGCGCCTCACCGGCCCCTACACCATCTCCCGCACCGGCAACTGGGCGGGCTGGGGCAGCTACCGCGAGGGCCCCGCGCTGGTCCAGCTCGACAACGGCGGCTGGCGGATCTTCTTCGACGGCTACGGCGACGGCACGTACTACTACAGCGACAGCTACGACACCTTCGCCACGTGGTCCGCCCCGGCCGCCCTGCCCGCCGTCTCGGGAACGGCCCGCCACTTCACGGTGATCAAGGAGACCGTCTCGGGCGGCCCGGTCCTGGCGAGGAACGTCACCCGCTCCCTCCGGTCGGCCAACTACCCCACCCGGTACTGGCAGGTGCAGTCCTCCCTGCTCAACCTCCCCGTGGTCAGCGCATCGAGCACGACCGCCGAGAAGCAGGCCTCGACGTTCACGGTCGTGGCCGGCCTCGCCGACGCCAACGGCTACTCCTTCCGCGACGCGAGCGGCAGATACCTCCGCCACTACGACTTCCGGGCACGCTTCGACGCGAACGACGGGACCGCGACGTTCGCCAAGGACGCCACCTTCGTCGCCCGCACGGGCACGTCGAGCGGTTCGATGCGCTTCGAGTCGTACAACTATCCCGGGTACTACCTGCGGCACTACGGCTACCAGCTGAGGGTCGAGCGGGCGGACGGGACGGACCTGTTCCGGCAGGACAGTTCGTTCTTGCCGGTGACATCCTGGGCCTGAGCTGCGGCACCACCCGGGCCCCGCGCCGGCGGTGTGAACTCGTGCGCCGCCTCGGTGAGTTGCTGCGCGAGCCCAAGAGCGACCTGGCCGATCTCGTCATCATCGAGGCGGGCGAGATCCGTTCCGAGGCGCATGGCGAGATCCAGGAGATGATCGACGTCTGCGACTTCGCGGTCGGCCTCTCCCGCCGGCTCTACGGCCGCACGATCGCCTCCGAACGCTCCGGCCACCGCCTGGCCGAGACGTGGCACCCCCTCGGCGTGGTCGGCGACCTCTCCGCCTTCGACTTCCCCGCCGCCGTGTGGTCGTGGAACACCGTCGTCGCCCTCGTCAGCGCCACCGGCTCCACCCGCATGGGCCGCGAGGTCGGCCCCCGTGTCGCCGCCGCTTCGGCCGCAGCCTGCTGGAACTCGCCGGCGACAACGCCGCGATCGTCGCCCCGTCCGCCGACCTGGACCTCGCCGTCCAGGGCATCGTCTTCGCCGCGGCGGGCACCGCGGGCCAGCGCTGCACCACCCTGCGCCGCCTCATCGTCCACCGTGACATCGCCGACACCCTCATCGAGCGGCTGACAGCCGCCTACCACAAGCTCTCCATCGGCAGCCCGTTCGACGACACCACCCCGGTCGGCCCGCTCATTTCCACGACGGCCCCCGGCGCCATGAACAACGCCCTCGCCCGTCGTACGGGAGGAGACCTTCCCACCCATCCTGTACGTCCTGACCTACGACCCGCATCGGCACCTCCGGAGCCGAGAGCGGCGGCGCCTTCGGCGGCGAGAAGGACACCGGCGGCGGCCGCGCGTCCGGCTCCGACGCCCGGAAGTCCTACATGCGCTCCGCCACCAACACGATCAACTACTCCAGCGAGCTCAACCTCGCCCAGGGCGTCAGCTTCCGGTCAGCAGTGCCGCCAAGCGGCGCCAGGCGACGCGCGGGAGGTGGTCGAACGGCGGTTGGCCGTCGACGATCTGGAGAGCCACATGGTCCGCTCCCGCCTCGCGGAAGGCGACGATCCGGGCGCGGATCCGGTCCTCGTCGCCCCATGCGACGAGCGCGTCGATGAGGCGGTCGCTGCCGCCGTCGGCGAAGTCGTCCTCGGTGTAACCGAGGCGCAGGAGGCTGTTTGTGTAGTTCTCCAGGCCGAGGTAGAGGGCCAGATACCCGCGGGCGATCGTGCGGGCGCGGTCGGGGTCGTCTTCCAGGACGACTTTCAGCTCTGGGGCGAGCAGTGGGGCGTCGCCCAGGAGCGCGCGGGCCTGTGCGGTGTGTTCGGCCGTGACCAGGTAGGGGTGGGAACCGGCTGCGCGGTCGCGTGACAGCTTGAGCATCTTCGGGCCGAGCGCGGCCAGGACGCGGCGTTCGGCGGGTACGCCGGCCGAGTCCAGCGCGTCCAGGTAGGCGACCATCGACGAGTACGGGCGGTGGTAGCGGTCGGTTGCCACGGAGTGGCTCACCCCGAGGCCGAGCAGGAAGCGGCCCGGGTGGCAGGCGTCCGTCGCGGCGTACTGTGCCGCGGTCCGGTCCGGCTCCTGCTGCCAGATGCTGTGGATGCCGGTGGCCACGGTCAGCCGGGAGGTCGCCTCGATGAGCGGGGCGGCGTGTTGCGTCGTGCTGTTGTTGCCCAGCCAGACGGCCCCGAAGCCGAGTTCCTCCAGCTCGGCCGCGGCCTCGGTGATCTCGCCGCGCAGCGCCGGGTTCTCCGAGCGCAGGCCCAGGCTCCAGATGCCGTACCGGCCGACGGCCGTTCGCAGGGAGCTTCCGGGGTCTGCGGTCGCTGCGTCCATCATGTGCTTCGATCACTCCTTGTTCGTTGTCCGGCGCCTTCCGTGCCCTGGCCGCATGGGTGCGGACGATGCCGCCCGGGCACCGGCGCGGTTGCCCGGGCGGGCGGTGTGGATCAGCCCTGCCAGCTCGGCAAGGCGATGAGGTGGGCGAGGTTCAGCCGGGTCGGGGCGGCGCACGCGTACGCGATGGCGTCGGCGATGTCGCCGGGCTCCAGGGCCTGAACGGTCTTGCGGACCTCGGCGAACTGCTCCCGGGCGCCGTCGTCAAGCATGTCCCCGCCCAGCTCGGTGGCGGTCATGCCCGGCTCGACGTTCTTGACGCGGACGTTGCGTGGACCGAGTTCGACACGCAGGGAACGGGTCAGCGTGGCGACTGCCGCCTTGGTGGCCGCGTAGACCGCGTAGGTGGGGTAGAACGTGTGCGAGGCGATGGAGCCGACGTGCACCAGGTCCGCCGACCGTCCCTCGGCGGCAGTCGCGAGCAGGTCGTCGACGAAGACCCGGCCGGTGTAGATCAGGCCGCTGAGGTTGGTGCCGATCATCCGGTCCCATTCGACGGGCTGCGCCGACTCGTACGGGGCGCCGAGCATGGTGCCGGCGTTGGCGACCACCAGGTCGACCGGCCCCAGGGCGGTGCGTACGGTCTCGGCGGCCCGGGTCATCGCCTCCAGGTCGGACACGTCGGCCGCCACGGCGACGGCCTTCCCACCGATCTCGCCCATCTCGGCGGCCAGTTCCTTCAGCCGCTCCTCGCGGCGTCCGATGAGCGCGACGGACGCGCCGCCCGCGGCCAGGCGCCGGGCGGTCGCGGCGCCGATGCCGCCGGTCGCTCCGGTGACGACCGCCACGCGGCCGGCCAGGGTGTTGTGCTGTTCAGTCATGGCTCCACGCTCGCCGCCCAGGGACACGGCATCCAGGCCGCCCGACACCGGGGACCGGTGAACCTGGTAGTGACAGGGCCACCCAGCCGCCCGTCATGCGCCTTATCGTCGACCGCATGGCCATCGACAACCTTCTCGGCGAGTTCCTGCGGGCACGGCGGGCCCTGACCCGGCCCGCCGACTTCGGCCTGCCCGAGCCGATCCGCAGGCGCTCGCCAGGCCTGCGCCGGGAGGAGGTCGCGCTGCTGGCCGGCGTCAGCGTCGATTACTACGTTCGTCTCGAACAGGGCCGCGACCGCAACCCCTCGCAACAGGTCCTCGACGCGCTCGCACGGGTCTTCGGGCTGGACGACGAGGCCACCGCCCACCTGTACGAGCTGGCCCGCCCGGAGCCACGCCGTCGCCGGGCCCGCAACCGGCCGGAGAAGGTCGGTCCCGGCCTGCTGCGGCTGCTGGACAGCTGGCCCCACACCCCGGCGATCGTGCTGGGCCGCCACCTGGACGTGCTGGCCGGGAATCTGCTCGCCACCGCCCTCGCCCCCTGCCACACCCCGGGGCAGAACGCCGTACGCGCCCTCTTCCTCGATCCCGGTTCCCGCGCCACCTTCCCCGACTGGAACGCGGTCGCGGCCGACACAGTGGCCGGCCTGCGCGCGGCCGCCGGCGCCGACATGGACGACCCCCGCCTGACCGACCTGGTCGGTGAACTGTCACTGAAGAGTGAGGAGTTCCGGCAGCTCTGGGCTCGGCACGACGTCCGCAACCGCACCACCGGCACCAAGCGGTTCGCCCACCCCCTCGTCGGAGAACTCACCCTCGACTTCGAGACCTTCACCGTGAACAGCGCCCCCGGCCAGGCCCTCGTGGTCTACCACGCCGAACGAGGCAGCCCGTCCGCCCACGCCCTTGCCCTGCTCGGCAGCGCGGTGGCCACCGACCAGCACTCCGAGCAACGGCGGCCGCAGCCGGACGTGACGGCACGTGACGCGGCCGAGCAGCGAACCGCCGCCGAAGAGTAGTAAGGGGCGCGGCTGCCGGCCGGCAGGCTGACCGAGCGGCATCGCCGCTCCAGCGTCGGGCTGACGTGCCGGCTGCGGTCGATCGCGCTGGAACTCGGCGGCATGTCCGGTGGCGCGGCTTGTGCCGGAGGGAACCGCGGCCCTGGCGGGCTCGTGTCCTGGTACGGGTGGAAGGGAAACCGGGCGAGGGGCGCGGGAGAAACCATGCAGATCATCGAGATAACCGGGTATGCCGTCCGATCTGCTGTGATCACCTTGAGGCGGACAGGAAAGCCACTCGAATTCGTGATCTTCCCGATGGTGCATGTGGCTTCGCCGACGTTCTACTCCCAGGTCCGCATCCGACTCAGGGAATGCGACCTCATAGTCATGGAGGGAATCCGAGGCAAGTCGGTCGGCGTGAGTGCCCTCACGCTGGCTTACCGGTTCACCCCATGGCGTCGACGCAACGGCCTGCAAGAGCAGCGCGATGAGCTGCTGCTTCCCCCGTCCGTGCCGGTCGTCAACCCGGATGTGACCGCGGCGGAGGCGATCGCGGACCTGAAGGCACTGCCGCGGTGGAGCTACCTGCTGCTCATCCTCGCGGCTCCCGTGATGGGCCTGGTGTTCGCGCTGCGCGGTCCGCGCGCTTTCCTCGACGAGGACCTGGTCGTCGAGGATCTGCCGTCGACGCTGCGGGCGGAGATGATGGCCGACGATCCTGTGGAGCATGCGATGACCGATCGGCGCGACAAACGGCTTCTCGATGCGCTCGGCGAGATCTACGTAGAGCGCGCCGATGAGCCGATCAGGGTGGCCGTCGTCTACGGAGCCCGCCACGTCCCGGCGATCGTGTCGGGCCTGATGGACCGTTACGGGTACCGGGCGCGTGAAGCGGAATGGCTTACCGTCCTTGTCCCGGCGTAGATCACCCGGGCGCCGGGCGCCGGGCACGGGCTACACCGAGAACCGAGGACCGGCGGAGGCGTGACGGGCACTCAGTCGCACGAGTACCCGGGGGTGGCTCGATGCTTCCCAAAAGGGCGTCGCCGCCTGAGGCCAGGGACCGGCTGTTGAAGAAGTGGCGTATTGGGTCTTCTGGGAAAAGATGCGCACTTTGGGGTGATGTGGTGACCTTGGTTGTGGAGGCTATGGCTGACCCCAGAGGAGATGGTGATATGCCTTCCATTGACAAGGCGCTCAAGGAAACGACCGGCGTCCGGACCGACCTCGAAGCGGCACTTGACCCCGTCGAGCCCGACGGAGTCTTCCGAGACAGCCGGGAATGCGCCTCCTTGGCGCTTCTCTCCGCGGACACCAAGTTGCTGCTGTCCCCGCCGACCCCTCGCCCCAAGAAGGGCTGAGTGGACCGACAGGAGCGGCTGAATGGAGCAGTCAGGCACTTCGGCCCTCTTGCAGGGCGCGGTGCAGGACCTTGCGTCCGACGTGGTCTCCGCCCTTCGGGGTGGAGACCACGTGCGCATGTCCGGCACGGAGACAGAGGACGACCCTGAGGGAAGCCTCGCCCTCGCGGCCGTACGTGTGTTGGGAGCGGACCTGCTGCTGCCGCACGTGATCTTCCCGACACCCCCCGTACCAGAGGTACTCACCGTCTTCCGCAGAACGGTGGAGGCATTCCCGCCGCGCCCGGACGCGGCCCCCACCGTCAGGTGGAGCCACTGGGCCATGACGCGCACGCTGCGACGGTTCGACACGCCCCTGACCGGCACGGCCGGCGCGGACGACGACGCTGTCGCGGAACCCGACGCGAGCTGGCTCGGCGCGGCGACCTGGCAGGTGCTGACGCATCAACTCGCCGTCCTGGCCCCGCTCGCGGTGCCCCGCGAGGACTGTGCCGTCTCCCTGGCGGCCCGGCGCCGACCGGCCGACGTGGCCCGGGGATTCGTGCGGGCCGTACGCCGCAGGGACTGGCAGCAGGCGGCGGGGGCGGGACGCTGGCTGACCCTGCTCGACGGGGTGCCGGACACCCTCGGCCTCGAATCGGGCCTGGACTTCGTGGAGTTGATGGGCGGCAGCGATCCCCGGGTCGCCCTCCAGGTGCAGGCGGCACGGGTCATGCGGGCGGCCGGAGCGCTCGTATGACCGCCATGGGCGTCCGGGAGATCCGGGAGGTGGGAGTCGCCGCCTTCGCGTGGCTGTCCGCGCACCGGGGCGAGTTCGCGCTGGGCGAGGACGCCCTCACCGGGGACGGCCATGTGGACGCCACCTGGAAACCCCTCGGGGAACTGGTGCCCTCGCCGTGCTCCAGCGCGTCCCAGCAGTACTCGCCGTAGTGGTCGTCTCCGAAGGCCGCCGCGAGCGATGTCCTGAGG
>NZ_JBEXQG010000036.1:0-84427 GCF_040612485.1 Streptomyces sp. NPDC006385 | reverse complement strand
GCGGCCCGCCGTACGGAAGGTACGGAACGGGCCGCGTCGCCGTTCGTCGCCGTGAGGGCACCTCACCGAAGTGGGGTCACCTCACAGGTGTCGGTCACTTCACCGGGGTGAAGTCCCTGGCACCGATGAACTCCGGCCGCCGTACCGGAGCCGCGAAGGGCTCGACGGCCGCGTTCTCCACGCTGTTGAACACGATGAACACGTTGCTGCGCGGGAACGGCGTGATGTTGTCCCCGGAGCCGTGCATGCAGTTGCAGTCGAACCAGGTCGCCGAACCGGCCCTGCCCGTGAAGAGCTTGATGCCGTATTCGGAGGCCATCTTGGTCAGCGCCTCGTCGGACGGCGTGCCCGCGTCCTGCATCTGGAGGGACTTCTTGTAGTTGTCCTTCGGCGTGGCCCCCGCACACCCGAGGAAGGTCCTGTGCGAGCCGGGCATGATCATGAGCCCGCCGTTGGTGTCGTAGTTCTCGGTCAGGGCGATCGAGA
Organism: Streptomyces sp. NPDC006385; assembly: GCF_040612485.1. Classification (NCBI taxonomy): domain Bacteria; kingdom Bacillati; phylum Actinomycetota; class Actinomycetes; order Kitasatosporales; family Streptomycetaceae; genus Streptomyces; species Streptomyces sp. NPDC006385. The sequence goes on along the minus strand of NZ_JBEXQG010000036.1, from coordinate 83,941 downwards.
CCGACACGGTCCGCATGTTCGGCAGACCGTCCTCGGCGTGCCAGGTCTCGAAGTCGGAGTGCCAGTAGAAGCCACTGGCCCCGAAGCCCGGCTTGACGTTGATCCGCGACTGGTGGACGTACACGTCCGAGCCGAGGATCTGCCGCGCCCGCCCGACGACCCGCTCGTCACGGACCAGGTTCGCGAACACCTCGCTGATCCTGTGCACTTCGAAGACCGACCGGATCTCCTTGGACTTCGGCTCGATGATCGACCGCTCGTCCATGCGGATCGCCGGGTCGGTGACCAGCCGCTCCAGCTCCTGCCGGTAGACGGCCACCTCGTCGTCGGTGATGAGCTGGTCGATGGCGAGGAAGCCGTCACGCTCGTACGACTGGAGGTCGGTCGCCGTGATCGGGCCGGGCGTGTCGGGGGCGCCCCACACGACAGGGTCCTGACGCGGGGTCGCCACCTCGGTGGCGCCGCGGCTGGGGTAGAGATCGGTGACGGTGGACGTTGTCGTCATGGGGTTCTCACACCTCCTCGGGCTCGGTGAGCAGCGGGTACACGCCGTTCTCGTCGTGGTCCTCCCGGCCGGTCACGGGCGGGTTGAAGACACAGAGGCAGCGGAAGTCCTCCTTGATCCGCATCGTGTGCCGCTCATGACCGTCGAGCAGGTACATCGTTCCGGGCGTGATCGTGTACTTCTGCCCGGTCTCGTCGTCGGTCAGTTCGGCCTCGCCCTCGACGCAGACGACGGCCTCGATGTGGTTCGCGTACCACATCGACGTCTCCGTACCCGCGTACAGGATCGTCTCGTGGAGCGAGAAGCCGACCCGCTCCTTGGCGAGGATGATGCGTTTGCTCTCCCAGGTGCCTGACGCGGCCTTCACATGCCGGTCGGTGCCTTCGATCTCCTTGAACGAACGGACGATCACGGTGCTGCGATGCCTCCTAGGTGGTGTTTCAGATGGTTTCCCGGACGGAGCGGGCGAGGACGCTGAGCCCCTCGTCCAGCTCCTCCGGGGTGACGGTGAGCGCCGGGAGCAGCTTCACGACCTCGCTCTCGGGGCCCGACGTCTCGATGAGCAGCCCGAGCTCGAAGGCGCGGTGCGCCACCCGTCCGGCGCGCTCCTTGTCGTGGAACTCCATGCCCCACACGAGCCCGCGCCCGCGGTACTCCTTCACGTCGGCGAGGTTCTCCTCGGTGATGGAGATGAGCGCCTGCTCGACCTGCTCGCCGCGTGTGCGGGTCTGCTTCTCCATCGCGGACCCGTCCGCCCAGTACGTCTCCAGGGCGGCGGTGGCCGTGACGAAGGCGGGGTTGTTGCCGCGGAAGGTGCCGTTGTGCTCGCCCGGCTCCCAGATGTCCAGCTCGGGCTTGAACAGGCACAGCGACATGGGCAGTCCGTACCCGCTGATCGACTTCGACACGGTGACGATGTCCGGGGTGATGCCCGCCTCCTCGAACGAGAAGAAGGCACCGGTCCGGCCGCACCCCATCTGGATGTCGTCGACGATGAGCAGCATGTCCTGCCGCTCGCACAGGTCGGCGAGCGCCCGCAGCCACTCCGGGCGGGCGACGTTGATGCCGCCCTCGCCCTGCACGGTCTCCACGATCACGGCGGCCGGCTTGTTGAGCCCGGAGCCCTGGTCCTCCAGCAGCCGCTCGAACCACAGGAAGTCCGGGACCTGGCCGTCGAAGTAGTTGTCGAACGGCATGGGCGTGCCGTGCACCAGCGGGATGCCGGCGCCGGCCCGCTTGAACGCGTTGCCGGTCACGGCGAGCGAGCCCAGCGACATGCCGTGGAAGGCGTTGGTGAACGACACGATCGCCTCGCGCCCCTTCACCTTCCGCGCCAGCTTGAGCGCCGACTCGACGGCGTTGGTGCCGGTGGGTCCGGGGAACATGACCTTGTACGGCAGATCGCGCGGCCGCAGCACGAGGTTCTGGAAGGACTCCAGGAACGCCCGCTTGGCGCTGGTGGACATGTCGAGCCCGTGCGTGACGCCGTCCCGCTCCAGGTAGTCGATCAACGCGCGTTTGAGGACCGGGTTGTTGTGCCCGTAGTTCAGTGAGCCGGCCCCGGCGAAGAAGTCCAGATACTCGTGGCCGTCCTCGTCGTACATGCGGCTGCCTCGCGCACGGTCGAAGACGGTGGGCCAGCCGCGGCAGTAGCTGCGCACCTCGGACTCCAGGGTCTCGAAGACACTGAGGTCGGGCTGGGTGATGGTCACGACGAATCGCTCCTCGATGCGTGGGGGGAGAGGTTCAGAGGGAGAGGGGGCCGATGCGGTACAGGACTTCGGGGTCGTGCGGTCCGTCCGGGAACAGGCTGGTGGGGAACAGCACCTCGCGTTCCAGGGCGGCGCCGTGCCGTTCGGCGAAGGAGCCGAACAGGCGCTCGGAGGCGGTGTTGCCGGGGGTGATGGTGGTCTCGACGCTGGTGACGCCGTACTCGCCGGCGACGCGTGCGACGAGCCCGTCGAGCAGCGCGGCGGCGATGCCCCGCCCGCGGTGGGCGTCGTCCACGGCCACCTGCCAGACGAGCAGGGTCTGCGGACGCTGCGGCCGTACGTACCCGGTGACGAAGCCGACCGGCTCCCCGCGCTCGTCGCGGGCGACGGCCGACGTGCCGGCGAAGTCGCGGCACCACAGCAGATAGCTGTACGACGAGTTGAGGTCGAGGGCCTTCGAGTCTCTGGCAATACGCCACAGCGCGGCCCCGTCGGCCACCGCCGGACGGTCGATTTGCAGGTCTGCTTGTGCGGCAGTCATGCGAATTGAATTTACCGAGGGAAATTCGAAATTGCATGGCCGTGAGGGGTTACGTATGAGGGCGGGATGTGTTATCGCGCGGGCGTGAGGACTGGGGCGAGAGGGATGCGACTCGCTCAGGTTTGTCCGGTTAATACCGCACAAAAAGGGCGCGATGTGGAACGCGTCACAGCGATGTAACTCCCGTGAGGCCCGTCCGAATTACTCCGGTTGGTGTTCGCGAAATCTTTGCGTTTAGGACCGGCGAAAGCGGGCAGAAGAGACCTGGGAAGCTACCTTGGAAAGGAATTCCAGAATTACGCCGAATTCAGGCTCCGGTAACTCCGTCGATGCACTCCCGCAGAATGTCGGCGTGACCGTTGTGCCGCGCGTACTCCTCGATCATGTGAATGAGCACCCACCGCAGACTCACCTCGACGCCGACCATGGGCCCGTCCGCGATGCGCCCCACGCTCTCCAACGACCGCCCGGCACAGATCTCACGCCCCCGCGCGACCTCCCGCCGCCACACCGCGAGCGCCTCCTCCGGCCCACGCCCCGGGTCGAGGACGTACCCGCTCTCGTTCCCCTCCCCGTACACCGCCGGTACGCCGATGCCGCCCACCACCCGCTGAAACCAGTTCCGCTCACACTCGGCGAGGTGCTGCACCAGCCCGAGCAGGGTCAGTTCCGACGGCCCGACGGAACGGAGCCGTAACTGCGCGTCGCTCAGCCCCGCGCACTTGAGCTCCAGCGTGGCCCGATGGAAGTCGAGCCAGCTTTCGAGCATGGGGCGCTCGTCGCCGGTCATGAGGGGGACGGGGCGGCCGTCGGGGAGGTGTGTGGGTGTGTCGATGGTCATGGGGGCAAGCATGACTGACCCAGCCCGGCCGGTGTTTGGGGACGAGGCCCGTTCAGGGCCGGAGCGGGGGTTCAGGGTGCGGGGGCGGCAGCCCCCTGGTCGGGGTCGAAGGGGCGGCGGCCCCTTCGGGAGGGGACAGGTAGGGGCGGCGGGGTCGGGGATCCGTTACCGCCATGCCGTGTCCACCGCCCGCAACGCCCCCTCCCCATCCACACCCAGCCCCTTCTCCGCCAGCACAGCCCCCAGCGCGGCCACACACCCCCGCACCGCCCCCACCGTCGCGTCCACCCCGTAGTGATTGACCCGGATCATCTCCCCGGCCAACGCCCCTCCCCCCGCCGCCAGCGGCAATCCCGGCTCGGAAGCCAGCACCCGAGCCACCGCCTCCGACGCCACCACCCCCTCCGGTACCCGCAGCGTCGTGGCGACCGGAGCGGCATCCCCCGCGTCGTGGACGTACGGTTCGAGCCCCCCGCCCAGCGCCAGCGCCCCGGCCCGAGTCGCCCGCGCCGCGGCCCGGTGCCGCGCCATCACCGTCTCCAACCCGTCCGCCTCGATGCGCTCGACGCACGCCTCCAGCGCCAGCATCTCCAGCTGCGCGGGCGCGTGCGGCAGGGCCGTACGCCCGCCGTCGATCCACCGCTCCTTCCAGTCCAGCAGCGACAGATACGACCGTCGCGGCGCCCCAGGATTCGCCGCCATCCGCGCCCACGCCCGCTCGCTCACCGACACCGCCGACACCCCGGCCGGCCCGCCCATCGCCTTCTGCGCCCCGATCACGCACAGGTCCACACCCCACGCGTCCGGCAGCACCGGCTCGGCGCCGATCGACGCCACCGCGTCCAGATAGAACAGCGCCCCGTGCTCCCGCACCACCTCGCCGATCGCCGCGACGGGATTGGTGTTGCCGGTCGCCGCCTCCGCGTGCACCAGGGACACGAAGTCGATCTCCGGATGCTCGGCGAAGGCCTCTCGGATCTGGTCCGCCGTGACCGCCGTGTGGAAGGGCACCGCCAGATCGATCACGGTCGCGCCGCAGTCCCGCAACCAGTCGCCGAAGGTCTGCCCGTACGGACCGGTGATCACGTTCAGCGCGGTCGTGCCGGGCCCGGCCGTCCCCCGGATCGCCCCCTCCAGCGGCAGCAGCGCCTCCCCCTGCATGATCACGACGTCCTGCCCGGTCCCGAGCAGCCGCGCCACCCGGTCCTCGATGGCGGCGAAACGGGCGGCGCTCAGCGGCGCCAGGTCCAGGAAGGGGTGGGTCACGGCGGGACTCTCTTCGCTCTCTTCGTTCCGGTTGCTCCGGTTGCTCCGGCCGTTCCGGTTGCTTCCGGGGCCGACGATCACGAGCGTAACCGGGCACCCCCGCCGCCCCCGCCGCCCCTGGGCACCCCGCCCCCTCCCGACTTCTTAGGTCGAACCGCCCTCAAACCAACGGTTTGGTTTGAGGATCCCAAACTTCTCCTTATAATCGGAACCTACAGTTCCCTCAAGGAGGCTCCCCGTGAAGACGACCCTCGGGCGCCGGACCCGCGTTCTGGCCGCCACCACCGCGACGGCCGGGCTGGTGCTCGTGGCCGGCTGCTCCTCCGGCGACAGCGGCGGCGGTGGCACGAAGACCGCGGCCGGCGGCGTCGAAGTCGTCAAGGCGGGCCGGCTCACCACCTGCACCCACCTGCCGTACCCGCCCTTCCAGTCGGAGATCGACGGCAAGGTGCAGGGCTTCGACGTGGCGCTGATCGACCTGGTCGCCAAGGACCTGGGCGTGCGGCAGGACATCGTCGACCAGCCCTTCGAGAACTTCAAGACCGGCGGCTCCCTCAACGCCGGGCAGTGCGACCTCGCCGCCGCCGGCATGACCATCACCGAGGAGCGCAAGAAGAACGTCGACTTCTCGGACCCGTACTTCGAGGCCACCCAGGCCGTCCTCGTCGACAAGAGGAGCGGCATCTCCTCCTTCGCGGGCCTCAAGGGCAAGAAGGTCGGCGCCCAGGCACAGACGACCGGCGAGGACTACGCCAACAGCAAGGGCCTGGACCCCGTCTCCTTCGAGTCCTCCGACGCCGTCCTCAACGGCCTGCGCACCGGCCAGGTCCAGGCCGTCGTCATCGACTACCCGGTCGTCCAGGGCTGGCTGAAGGACAAGGCCAACGCCGACGCCTTCCAGGTCGCCGAGCAGATCAACACCGGCGAGCAGTACGGCTTCACGGTGAAGAAGGGCAACACCAAGCTCCGCGAGGCCATCAACAAGGCGATCAAGGACGCCAAGGCCGACGGCACGTACAAGAAGCTGTACGAGCAGTGGATCGGCCCCTACGACGTGTCCGCCGCCTCTGCCTCGCCCGCCGCCTGACCCCATGGCGGACACCACCGGCAAGGACACGGCACTCCAGCCGAGGAAGAAGGGCCTGACCCGGCGCCAGAAGCGCAGTCTGTCGCGCGGCGCCCAGTACGTCGTCTTCGTCGCGGCCGTGATCGCCTTCGCGGTCGCGGCCGACTGGGACCGGCTGCGGAACCAGTTCGCGCAGAAGGCCATCGCGGAGCAGATGTTCCCCGAGGTCATCACCCTCGCGCTGAAGAACACCGTGCTGTACACCCTGTCCGGCTTCGCCGTCGGACTGGTCCTCGGCATGGTGATCGCGCTGATGCGGCTGTCGTCCGTGGGGCCGTACCGCTGGATCGCCGGCGTCTACATCGAGATCTTCCGCGGTCTGCCCGCCCTGCTGATCTTCATCTTCATCGGCGTCGCCGTGCCACTGGCCTTCCCCGGCACCGAGATCCCGGGCGGCACCTACGGCAAGGTCGCGCTCGCGCTCGGCCTGGTCGCCGCCGCGTACATGGCGGAGACGATCCGCGCGGGCATCCAGGCGGTGCCCAAGGGGCAGATGGAGGCGGCGCGCTCGCTCGGCTTCTCGCCCGCCCGCGCCATGGTCTCGATCATCATCCCGCAGGCGTTCCGGATCATCCTCCCGCCGCTGACCAACGAACTCGTCCTGCTCTTCAAGGACTCCTCGCTGGTGCTGTTCCTCGGCGTGACACTGGAGGAACGCGAACTGTCGAAGTTCGGCCGCGACCTGGCCAGCCAGACCGCCAACTCCACGCCGATCCTGGTCGCGGGCCTGTGCTATCTGCTGGTCACGATCCCGCTCGGCTTCGTCGTACGCCGTATGGAGGCCAAGGCCCAGGAGGCCGTCAAGTGAGTACCACCAGTACCGGGGCGGAGATCCAGGTCCGCGACCTGCACAAGTCCTTCGGCGACAACCAGGTGCTGCGCGGCATCGACCTGGAGATCGGGCAGGGCGAGGTCGTCTGCGTCATCGGCCCGTCCGGCTCGGGCAAGTCGACGCTGCTGCGCTGCGTGAACCTCCTTGAGGAGCCCACCAAGGGCCAGGTCTTCGTCGGCGGCACCGAACTCACCGACCCGGACGTCGACATCGACGCCGTACGCCGCCGTATCGGCATGGTCTTCCAGCAGTTCAACCTGTTCCCGCACCTCACGGTGACCGAGAACCTCACCCTCCCGCAGCGCCGGGTGCTGGGGCGGGACAAGGCGACGGCCGCGAAGGTCGCCGCCGAGAACCTGGAGCGGGTCGGCCTCGCGGAGAAGGCGACGGCGTACCCGTCCTCCCTCTCCGGCGGCCAGCAGCAGCGCGTGGCCATCGCCCGCGCGCTCGCCATGGGCCCGGAGGTGATGCTCTTCGACGAGCCGACCTCGGCGCTCGACCCGGAGCTCGTGGGCGACGTCCTCGCCGTCATGCGCATGCTCGCCGACGAGGGCATGACGATGATGGTCGTCACCCACGAGATGACCTTCGCGCGCGAGGTCGCCGACCGGGTCGTCTTCATGGACGGCGGCGTGATCGTCGAGGACGGCACCCCCGAGCAGGTCATCGGCGACCCCCGGCACGAACGCACCCGTCACTTCCTCTCCCGCCTCCTCGACCCGGCGATGGCGGAGGTGGAGGAGGAGACCTCCGACCAGGTGGGCAAGGGCGACTAGCCGCTCACTAGGGTGCAGTGCATGAGCGATCGCACGGTGCTGCACGTGAAGGGTCGGGTCCTCGTCGGCCCCGACGACGTCCGGGACGAGCTGTGGGTCGTCGCCGGCCGGGTCTCGTACGACCGCCCGGCCGGCGCCCGCGACATCCGCACCGTCCAGGGCTGGGCCCTGCCCGGCCTCGTCGACGCGCACTGCCATGTGGGTCTGGGCGCGCACGGCCCGGTCGACAAGGACGTCGCCGAGCGGCAGGCCCTGACCGACCGCGACGCGGGCGCCCTGCTGATCCGCGACGCCGGTTCGCCCTCCGACACCCGCTGGGTCGACGACCGCGAGGACCTGCCGAAGATCATCAGGGCGGGCCGGCACATCGCCCGCACCCGCCGCTACATCCGCGGCTACGCCCACGAGATCGAACCGGACGACCTGGTCGCCTACGTCGCCCAGGAGGCCCGGCGCGGCGACGGCTGGGTGAAGCTGGTCGGCGACTGGATCGACCGCGACCTCGGGGACCTGGCGCCCACCTGGCCGCGCGAGGCGGTCGAGGCGGCCATCGCTCAGGCGCACCGCCTGGGCGCCCGGGTCACCGCGCACTGCTTCTCGGAGGACTCCCTCCAGGACCTGGTCGAGTCGGGCATCGACTGCATCGAACACGCCACGGGCCTGACCGAGGAACTGATCCCGCTGTTCGCCGAGCGCGGCGTGGCGATCGTCCCCACGCTCGTGAACATCGCGACCTTCCCGAAGCTGGCCGACGGCGGCGAGTCGAAGTTCCCCCGCTGGTCGGCCCATATGCGCCGGCTCCACGAACGCCGCTACGACACGGTCCGCTCCGCCTACGACGCCGGGATCCCGGTCTTCGTGGGCACCGACGCCGGTGGCGCCCTGCCGCACGGCCTGGTGGCGGCCGAGGTGGCGGAACTGGTCACCGCCGGCATCCCCCCGGTCGAGGCCCTGGCGGCGACCACCTGGGCGGCCCGCGCCTGGCTCGGCCGCTCCGGTCTGGAGGAGGGGGCGGCGGCGGACCTCGTGGTGTACGAGTCCGACCCGCGGGCCGACGTACGGGTGCTGGCGGCGCCTCGACGGGTGGTGCTGAACGGCCGCGTGGTCGGCTGACGTTGACGGAGCGTGACAGGGTGCCGCCCTGGATCGTCGGGCGCTGCGTCTCGCGCTCCGGGGCGTCGGCCCGCGCGCTCTCCGGACACGCCGGTGCGACGGTGAAAGCATGGAACACCCGTGCCGCGTGATTCGAAAATGTTCACGGAAACCCCACGTTGGAGTGAAGTCCCTGCGGAATGCTGACGGTTCACTCTCGGTGCGCGATTCTTGCCGGGTCCCGAGCAAGTCTCCTCTGGGGGTCCCCACCTTGAACGGCAAGAACTTCCGCCTGCCCGCACGCCGTCTCGTCACCGTCGCGACGGCCACGGCCCTGACCGCCGGTCCCGCGGTCGCGGTCCTGGCCGTCGCCGGCCCCGCGCACGCGACCGGTGACGAGGGCCGCGCGAGCGCCGTCGTGCTGCGTACCGGGCTCGACGTCTCCCTGCTCAACAAGACCGTGAACGTCCCGCTCGCGGTCTCCCTCAACGAAGTACAGGCACCGCGCAGCGCCGAGAAGACGACGCTGACGGCGCGGTTGGACGGCGTCGACGGCGGCAAGCCGTTCAGCGTGCTGAGCGCGAAGATCGCCTCGTCCAAGGCGACGGTCGCCGACGGCAGGGCCGAGGGGTACAGCAACCTCGCCGACGCCAGGGTCCACGTCCCCGGACTGCCGCTCCTGTCGCTGATCGAGGTCGGCCAGGTCACCTCGAAGGCGACCTGCGAGGCAGGCAAGACGCCGACCGCCTCGTCCAACCTGCTGGGCGACGTCACCGTCCTGGGCAAGAAGGTCACGCTGACCGCCGGCGGGACCACGAACGTCCGGGTGCCGGGCGTGGGCGAGGTGCGGCTGAGCTACTCCAAGGCGGAGACCACGTCGCGTACGGCCGCCGCCACCGCCCTCGAACTCAAGGTCGCCGTCGACCCCTTGAAGCTGAACGTCGCCGAGGTCGAGGGCACCCTGACCCTGGCGAAGGCGACCTGCGAGACCCCGGCCGAGCCCGAGCCGGAGGCCGCCCCGAGCACCGAGCCGGCGGGTGGGGTCAAGCCCCAGGGCGAGTCCGCCGACGAGGGCCTCGCCGAGACCGGCGGCAACTCCATGACGCCGTACATCGCGGGCGGCGCGGTCGCGTTGCTCGTCGCGGGCGGGGGAGCGGTGGCACTGGCGCGCCGCAACCGCGGCTGAGACCGGGGGCGCTGCCGGACGCGCTTTCACACCCGGCAGCGCTTTCACGCCCGGTTCGGCACCGCCTTCACGCTCCGGCAGTGTGCTCTGAGCTCCGGCAGCGTGCCGCGCGCTCCGGCAGTGTGCCCGCGCTCAGTGTCCGGCCGATGTCGGTGCCCGGTGGGTGTCACGCTCGTTCCAGCGCCTGCGGGATCGAGTCGGCCGTGCCTTGGTCCCGCCCGTGCTGCCGGTCGCAGCCGGTCCCCGTCGAGCCCGGGGAAGGTGTGGCTGCGCCGGACCGCGACAACCGCTGCCGGATGCGCTTTCACGCTCCGGCAGTGTGCCCCGCGCTCTGGCAGCGTCCCGCGCTCAGTGTCCGGCCGGCGTCAGCGCCCGTTCCAGCGCCCGCAGGAACGAGTCGGCCGTGCCCCGGTCCCGTACCGCCAGCCGCAGCCAGTCCTCGCCCAGCCCGGGGAAGGTGTCGCCGCGCCGGACCGCGAAACCGAGGTCGCGCAGACGTCGGCGTACGGTGGCCGCCCCCGGCAGTCGTACGAGGACGAAGGGGCCCTCGGCGGGCTCGACGACCCGGAGTCCGGCCGACGCGAACTCGCCCAGCCCGGCGACGAGATGGGCCCGGTCGGCGGCGATGCGGTGGGCCGCGTGGGCCGCCTCCGCCAGGGCCGGCGGTGACACGCAGGCCGTCGCGGCGGCGAGCGCGGGCGTGGAGACCGGCCACAGGGGCTGGGCGCGCTCCAGGTCGGCGATGGTCTCCGGGGCGGCCAGGACGTAGCCGATCCGCAGCCCGGCCAGCCCCCAGGTCTTCGTCAGGCTGCGGAGCACCACCAGACCCGGCACGTCCGTCCGCCCCGCCAGCGCCTCCCGCTCACCCGGCACCGCGTCGATGAACGCCTCGTCCACCACCAACGTCCGCCCGGGACGGGCGAGTTCGGCGAGGGCATCGGCCCGGTGCAGGATCGATGTCGGGTTCGTGGGGTTGCCGATCACCACCAGGTCGGCGTCCTCGGGAACGGCCGCCGGGTCGAGCCGGAAGCCGTCCGCCTCCCGCAGCAGCACCCGGTCCACGGTGTGCCCGGCGTCCCGCAGCGCCGCCTCCGGCTCCGTGAACTGCGGGTGCACCACGACCGGCCGGCGCACCTTCAGGGCGCGGGCCAGCAGCACGAACGCCTCCGCCGCCCCCGCCGTCAGCAGCACCCGCTCGACCGGCAGATCGTGCCGCGCCGCCACCGCCGCCCGCGCGGCCCGCCCGTCCGGGTAGGCCGCGAGCCCGCCCAGCGACGCCGCGATGCGCTCCCGCAGCCACACCGGCGGCGTGTCCGCGCGGACGTTCACGGCGAGGTCGACGAGCGTCGCGCCGTCGTCGCGGACCTCGGCGTCGCCGTGGTGCCGGAGGTCGTGCGGCTCAGTGGGCATGGGAGTGGGTCCCATGGTGGTGGCCGTGGCCGTGGCCGTGGCCCTGTCCGTGGCCGTGTCCGTGGTGGTGGCCGTCGTCGTCGGGGTGGAAGTGCGGCTGCTGGGGCATGCCGACCTTGTCCTCGAAGCCGGGCAGCGCGACGCGGTACACGCACGAGTCGCAGTTCATCCGCAGATCGCCCGCGACGGCCTCCTCGTATCGCTGCAGCACCAGGTCGAGCAGTTCCGGCTCCGGACCGATGACGTCCGCCGAGCGCACGTCGATCTCCGGGTGCGCGGCCGCCCAGCCCTCCGCCTGGTGCCGCACGCGGTCCGGCAGGACGCCGGTGAAGAGGAAGTACGGGAGGACGACGATCCGCCGCGCCCCGAGCCTGGCGCACCGGTCGAGGCCGCTCGGCACGTCCGGCGCCGCCAGCGACACGAACGCCGTCTCCACGCCCGCGTAACCGCGCCCCTCCCACAGCAGCCGCGCCGCCTTGTGCACCTCGGAGTTGGCGTCCGGGTCGGTCGAGCCGCGCCCGACCAGCAGCACGGTCACATCGGCCCGGTCCCCGGGCGTGCGCCCCTCGGTGCCGAGCGCGTCGTCGAGGCGTCGTTCGAGCACCGACAGCAGCGACGGGTGCGGGCCCAGCGGGCGGCCGTAGGTGTACGAGATCCCCGGGTGCCGCTCCTTCTCGCGGGCCAGCGCCGCCGGGATGTCGCCCTTGGCGTGCCCGGCGGACACCAGCATCAGCGGCACCGCGGCGAAACGCCGTACGCCCCGCTCGACCAACTCGGTCACGGCCTCGCCCAGCGGTGGCGGGGACAGCTCGATGAAGCCGCCCGCGACGGGCAGTTCGGGGTGGCGGCGCCCCAGCTCCCGGACGAAGTCGCGGAACGCCTCGGCTCCGGCGTCGTCACGGGTGCCGTGACCGGCGAGGAGCAGGGCGGGCGGCGGGGTGGTCACGATGTCTCCTCGGAGTGTGAAACGGGCTGGTACAGCGGGGCGTCCGCCGGTGGACCGACGCGGTTCACTCGGCACCCTCCTGTTCCGGTGATCTCTCCTGCCAGCGGTAGCCGCGCGGCGTCACCATCCGGCCCGCTACCGTGCGGGTCGCCGTGTTGCCCACGGTCACGACCGTCATCATGTCGACCGTGGCCGGGTCCAGGGCGCCCAGTGTCGTGAGCCGACCGGACTCGTCCGGCCGTGACGCGTTCCGTACGACACCGACCGGCGTCGTCGGCGGGCGGTGCCCGGCGAGGATCGCGAGGGCCTTGGACAACTGCCAGTCCCGGCCGCGCGAACGCGGATTGTAGAAGGTGACCACGAGGTCCGCCTCGGCCGCCGCCCGCACCCGCCGCTCGATGACCTCCCAGGGCGTGTGCAGGTCGGAGAGGCTGATGGACACGTGGTCGTGGCCGAGCGGGGCGCCCAGGATCGCGGCCGCCGCGAGGGCCGCCGTCACGCCGGGCACGCCGATCACGTCGATGTCGTCGGACGCCTCCGCCAGCGCGGGGGAGGCCATGGCGTACACGCCCGCGTCCCCGCTGCCGATCAGCGCGACGGCCTGCCCCTTACGGGCCTCCGCCACCGCCGTCCGGGCCCGCTCCTCCTCCGCGCCGAGCCCCGACTCCAGCACCCGGGTGCCGGGCCGCAGCAGATCGCGGATCTGGTCGACGTACTGGTCGAGACCGACGAGCACGGCGGCCCGCTCCAGCTCCGCCCGGGCCCGCGGCGTGAGCAGGTCCCGGGCGCCCGGCCCGAGCCCGACCACCGCGAGCCGGCCGCGTCCAGGACGCCGTACGACGGCACAGGTCGCCCTCGCCGGCTGTCCGTCGGCGCGCTCGGACTTCCGCTTGGGTACGAGGAGTTCACCGCCGCGCACCAGGGCGGCGGCCTCGGCGACGGAGGGGGTGCCGACGGCCGTGAGGGGCGCGTCGGAGGGGTTGGGGACCTCGACGGCCGCCAGCTCCTTCGCGGAGTGGGTGACGAGGGGGACGCCGAGCCGGGCGGCGGCCTCGACGATGCCGGGCTCACCGGCCTTGGCGTCGACGGTGGCGAGTTCGGCGAGGGACGCGGGGGAGAGACCGGCGTCGTCCAGCGCCCGCTCGATCAGCCGGAGGACCTCGTCCACGGGGGCGCCCTTCGAGGCACCGACGCCGACGACGAGGGACGGCGGACGCAGCACCACCTCGCGCTCGGCGGGCTCGACGAGCCGGTCCGTCACACGGATCGCGTACGCCCCCTCGGCGCCGGCCCGCAGCGGCGGCAACGGCCAGGCCACCTCGGCCCGCAGCGCCACCGGTTCGCCGTCCAGCAAGGCCCGCGAGACCCCGGCGACATCACCCTCCACCGGCAGCCCCAGCATGTCCAGGCCGGGCAGGCCCACGGCATCCGTCGCCGTGGTCACCACCGGCTCGGCGCCCAGCAACGCCCCGACCTCACGGGCGAGTTCGTTGGCCCCGCCGCCGTGCCCGCCGACCAGCGACACGGCGAACCGCCCGCCCTCGTCGACGCACACCACCCCCGGGTCGGCCGCCTTGTCGGCCAGCAGCGGGGCGATCAGCCGGACGACCGCCCCGGTCGCCAGGAAGCACACCACCTGCTCGCACTCCGCGAACGCCCGCCGTACGGCGTCCGCCACGGGCCCGCCGTACACACGCGTGCGGTCCGGCCACGCCGCGGCCAGCCGGTCCCGCGCCGCCGCCCCCGCCGCGGTGGCGGAAATGAGACCGATCACTGTGCGACTCCTTCGGAACAGACACCTGTGATCACTTACTCGCCCCCCGCTCGCGCAGCGCCCGGCGGGCCTGCGGGTCGGCCCTGCGGTACCCGTGGAAGTGGCCGGGGTGGTAGAGGTGCGAGCGCGTGCCGTGCGCGTCGAGGGCCGGGCCGACGAGGAAGAGGGTGTGCTTCCAGAGCTTGTGCTCCTTGACGGTCTCCTCCAGCGTGCCGACGGTGCACTTCACGACGAGTTCCTCCGGCCAGGTCGCCTGATAGGCGACGACGACCGGCGTGGACGTCGGATACCCGCCCTCCAGCAGCTCCCGTACGAGCTGCCCGCTCCGGGCGGCCGACAGGAAGACCGCCATGGTGGTCCCGTGCCTGGCGAACTCCCGCACCTCCTCGCCGGGCGGCATCGGCGTCTTGCCGCCCCCCAGCCGGGTGAGGACGACGGACTGGGCGACCTCGGGGATCGTCAGCTCCCGCCGGGCGAGCGCGGCGACGGCGGAGAACGCCGAGACCCCGGGCACGACCTCGGTCTCGATGCCGATCCCGGCACACCGGTCGAGCTGCTCCTGCGTACCGCCCCAGAGAGCGGGGTCACCGGAGTGGATCCGGGCGACGCGCAGGCCCTCCGCACGGGCCCGCTCGTACACGGCGACGACGTCCTCCAGGGACATGGTCGCCGAGTCGAGGATCTCGGCGTCCTCACGCGCGTGCTGGAGGACCTCCGCCTGGACCAGGCTGGCCGCCCAGATCACCACGTCGGCCTCCGCGATGGCACGCGCGGCCCGGAACGTCAGCAGATCGGGGGCGCCGGGGCCGGCACCGACGAAGGTCACCTTGCCGGTGGGGGCGTCGGCCATGGGAATCGGTCCTCTCGTACAGGGGGTCGGCAGGGGGCGGTCAGGGGAGTGGGCGTCAGAGCTTTCCGCCCCGGCCGCCGTCGCGCCGGGCGGGGGCGATGAGCGTGGAGAGGTAGGGCAGGGGAGTGTCGTCGAGCTCGGCGGCCGGCCGGATCGACTCCTCCGCCAGCCCGAGCGCCGACCCCCACACCGCGTCCCCGATCCGCCCGGTCTCCCGCAGCGCCTCGGCGACCTCGCCCGCCTGCCGGCCGAACTTGTAGGCGACGACCGTGCCGGGCCCGGCGAGAGCCTCCTTGAGCACGGCGGCCCCCGCGGTGACGGGCACGAGCGTCAGCGGCTCGGTCCCCTCGGTCAGCACGGCACCCGACCGCGCGGCGAGATCCTGCATGGCGGTGATGCCCGGCACGGTCTCGACGACGGTCCCCGGCACCAGCTCGGCGACGGTCTGCGCGAGATAGGTGAAGGTGGAGTACACGTTGGGGTCGCCGATGGTCGCGAAGGCGACGCGGGCATGGCCGCGCAGCAGCTCGGCCACCCGCTCACCCGCCGCGTCCCAGGCGTCCTCACGCCGCGCCCGGTCGCTCCGCTCGTTCAGGGCGAACACCACCCGGACGACCTTCTCCTCGGGCACGTAGTGCAGCACGGTCGCCTCGGCCCGGCCCCGCTCCCCGCTGTCCATCACCGGTACGACGACGACCTCGGCGGCCCGCAGCGCGTTGACGCCCTTGACGGTCACCAGCTCCGGATCGCCGGGACCGACCCCGACCCCGATCAGCCTGCTGCTCATGACGTGCGGCACCTCTCCACGAACCGACGGGCGACACCGGGTCGGGCGGCCCAGTGCGTGTGCAGATAGCTCGCGTGCACGCCCCGCTGTACAAAGCCCTCGACCCGTCGCTCAGGGGTACGCACACCCCAGGCCGGCGCCGCCCCCGCGCCCGGCTCGACGACGGTCCGGTGAAACTCGTGCGCCCGCATCCGCGTCCCCGCGCCGGCCAGCGCACTGTCGCTCACGGCGACGGCGTCCCGGTACCCGAGCGTGAGCCGCCCGCTCATCCGGGCGCTCGCGTCCAGCACCCCGCACATGGGCTGCCCGTCGAGCTCCCGGCAGAGGTAGAGCAGCCCGGCACACTCGGCGGCGACGGGAGCACCGCTCGACGCGAAGTCACCGATGGCCTTGCGGAGGGGGTCGTTGGCGGCCAGCTCGGCGGCGTACACCTCGGGAAACCCGCCCCCGACGACCAACCCGCGGGTCCCTTCGGGGAGTCGCTCGTCCCGCAGCGGATCGAAGGGGACGACCTCGGCACCGGCGGCGGCCAGCAGCTCGGCATGCTCGGCGTAGGAGAAGGTGAAGGCGGGACCACCGGCGACGGCGACCACCTCACGTCCGCTCGGGGCGATCACCGGGGGCTCCCACGGCTCACCCGTCAACGCACCCGCACTCCGCGCCAGCCCCAGCAACCCTTCCAGATCGCACCCCTGGGACACCTGCGCGGCCATCGCCGCCACCGCCTCCACGGCCTCCGCCCGCCGCTCGGCGACCGGCACCAGGCCCAGGTGCCGCGACGGGGTGTCCACCTGGGGCGCCCGCCGCAACACCCCGAGCACGGGCACCCCGGTCGCCTCCAACGCGTCCCGCAGCAGCTCCTCGTGCCGGTCCGAGGCGACCTTGTTCAGGATCACGCCCCCGATCCGCACCTCCGGGTCCCAGGACGCGAACCCGTGCACCAGCGCCGCCACCGACCGCGACTGCGACGACGCGTCCACGACGAGCACGACCGGCGCCCGCAGCAGCTTCGCGACATGCGCGGTGGACGCCAGTTCCCCCTCCTTGGCGGCCCCGTCGTACAGCCCCATGACCCCCTCGACGACGGCGAGGTCACAGCCTCGCGCCCCGTGCAGGAACAACGGTCCGATCAGCTCCGGCCCGCACAGGTACGCGTCGAGGTTGCGCCCCACCCGTCCGGTCGCGAGCGCGTGGTAGCCGGGGTCGATGTAGTCGGGCCCCACCTTGTGCGGGGACACGGCCAGCCCCCGCGCGGTGAGCGCGGCCATCAACCCCGTGGCAACGGTGGTCTTGCCGCTGCCCGAGGAGGGCGCGGCGATGACCAGCCGGGGCACGGACGTCACCACTCGATGCCTCTCTGGCCCTTCTGACCGGTGTCCATCGGGTGCTTGACCTTGGACATGTCGGTGACGAGATCGGCGAAGTCGAGCAGCTTCTCGGGCGCGTTCCGCCCGGTGATCACGACATGCTGGGTCCCGGGACGGTGGCGCAGCACGTCGACGACCTCGTCGGTGTCGACCCAGCCCCAGTGCAGGGGGTACGCGAACTCGTCGAGCACGTACAGCTTGTACCGCTCGGCGGCGAGGTCCCGCTTGACCTGCTCCCAGCCTTCCCGGGCCTTCTCCTCGTTGTCCAGCTGATCGTCGCGCTGCACCCACGACCAGCCCTCACCCATCTTGTGCCAGTCGACGGTCCCGCCCTCCCCGGACGCCCCCAGCACCCGCAGCGCGTTCTCCTCGCCGACCTTCCACTTGGCCGACTTGACGAACTGGAACACCCCGATGGGCCATCCCTGGTTCCAGGCCCGCAGAGCGAGCCCGAAGGCGGCGGTGGACTTGCCCTTGCCCACCCCCGTGTGCACGACGACCAACGGCCGGTTACGGCGCTGTCGCGTCGTCAGCCCGTCCTGCGGTACGACACTCGGCTGTCCCTTGGGCATTACGCGGCCCTCCTCGAAGTCCCCTGAACATTCCTGACCAACCCGGCGATCGAGTCCGCCCGCAACTCGTCCAGCGTCACCGCCGTACCTCCCAGCTCACCCGCGAGCCGCCCCGCGAGCCCCAGCCGCACGGGCCCCGACTCGCAGTCCACGACCACGGACGCGACCTCCTCGGCCGCGAACAACCGGGCGGCCCGCCCCGCGAGCGCGACCGGCTCCGGCCCACCCGTGGCCCGCCCGTCGGTCACGACCACGACGAGCGCCCGCCGAGCCGGATCCCTGAGCCGCTCCACCCGCAGCACCTCGTGCGCCTTGAGCAGCCCGGCCGCCAGCGGAGTACGGCCACCCGTGGGCAGCGACTCCAGCCGAGCGGCGGCGGCGTCCACCGACGAGGTCGGCGGCAGCGCCACCTCGGCGGCCGCCCCCCGGAACGTCACCAGCCCCACCTTGTCGCGCCGCTGGTACGCGTCCAGCAGCAACGACAGCACGGCCCCCTTCACCGCACTCATCCGCTGCCGGGCCGCCATCGACCCGGAGGCGTCCACGACGAACAGCACGAGGTTCCCCTCGCGTCCTTCCCGCACGGCCTGCCGCAGATCGTCCCGGCGCACCACCAGCCCCGGCCCGGACCGGCCCCGAGCCCGCTGATGCGGCGCGGCCGCCTGCACGGTGGCCGCCAGGTGCAGCTTGGTCAGCGCCCCCTGGGGACGCCGGGCCCCGGTGGTCCGCCCGTGCTCCGTCCGCGCCCGCGAACGCCGCCCGGCGGCACCCTCGCCGATGCCCGGCACGCTCAGCACCTTCGCACGGAAGGGCTCGGAGGCCCGCGCGGCCGGCTGCTCGCCCGCTCCGGCCCCCGAAGGCTGCGGCTCCCCGCCTTCCCCGGCCTCGGGACGCGCGGCCGTGTCACCACCCTGCGGGCCACCGTCGGCCTGCGGCGGCCGCCCGCCGCCACCCCCACCGGGCCCGTCCGGATCGGGGTCCTCGTCACCCTCCCCGGAGAACTCCTCCAGCGTCTGGTCGAGCTTGTCCTCGTCGAGTCCCGGCGCGTCGAAGGGATTGCGTCGCCGCCGATGCGGCAGCGCGAGCAGCGCCGCCTGCCGCACATCCTCGGCGAGCACATCCGTGCGCCCGGCCCACGCGGCCAGGGCGGTGGCCGTACGCGCCATCACGATGTCGGCCCGCATCCCGTCCACCTCGAACGCGGCACAGGTCGCCGCGATCTGCCGCAGCGCCCCGTCACCGAGCCGCACCGACGGCAGCAACTCCCGTGCGGCGACGATGCGTTGACGTACGGCCGCCTCCTCGTCCGCCCAGCGGGCCGCGAACCCGGCCGGGTCGTCGTCGTACGCGAGCCGCCGCCGTACGACCTCCACCCGCTGCTCGGGCTCCCGCGAGGCCGCGACCTCCACGGTCAGCCCGAACCGGTCGAGCAACTGCGGCCGCAGCTCGCCCTCTTCGGGGTTCATGGTGCCGACCAGCAGGAATCGGGCGGCGTGCCGTACGGAGACGCCCTCGCGCTCGACGTACGACGCGCCCATCGCGGCGGCGTCCAGCAGCAGGTCGACCAGGTGGTCGTGGAGGAGGTTGACCTCGTCGACGTACAGGATGCCGCGGTGCGCGTCGGCGAGCAGGCCCGGCTCGAACGCCTTGACGCCCTCCGCGAGCGCCCGCTCGATGTCCAGCGCGCCCACCAGCCGGTCCTCGGAGGCGCCGACGGGCAGCTCGACCATACGGGCCGGGCGCTGTGCGCCCGCGCCCGCCTCGTGCGGCCCGTCCGGGCACGCGGGGTCGGGAGCGCCGGGGTCACAGGAGAAACGGCACCCGGGGACGACCGGCACCTGCGGCATCAGCGCCGAAAGCGCCCGTACGGCCGTCGACTTGGCCGTGCCCTTCTCGCCGCGCACCAGCACGCCGCCGACCGCCGGTGACACGGCGTTCAGCAGCAGCGCGAGCCGCAGGTCGTCCTGGCCGACAACGGCCGTAAAGGGGAAGGGGGTAGTCACGCCGCGATCACTCCTTCGAGTGCCTCATGAGATGGCAGGGTGCCGCGAGCTGCGGAGGCTGCCAGGCTGTTGCTCTGATCTCCGCCGACGCGGAGGTGATCCGTCGAACCCGTGGACACCGCGCGGGATGACGTGCTCCCTGCCACTGCGGGGGTTTCCGGGGAGATCACTCTTCTCCCTCCAGATCACCCTCGAGTTCGAGGTAGGTCGCCCGGAGCCGGTCCAGGGTGTCCTGGTCCGGCTCTGCCCAGAGGCCCCGGTCCGCTGCTTCCAGCAGGCGCTCCGTGATCCCCCTCAGCGCCCATGGGTTGGACTTGCGCATGAAGTCCCGGTTCTCCGGGTCGAAGACGTACTCGGCGCTGAGCTTCTCGTACATCCAGTCGTCGACGACCCCGGCCGTGGCGTCGTACCCGAACAGGTAGTCCACGGTCGCCGCCATCTCGAACGCGCCCTTGTAGCCGTGCCGGCGCATCGCCGCCATCCAGCGCGGGTTGACCACCCGGGCGCGGAAGACGCGGTGCGTCTCCTCGCCGAGGGTGCGGGTCCTCACCTGGTCCGGTACGGCGCTGTCACCCACGTACGCCTCGGGGTTGGCGCCCGTCAGGTGCCGCACCATGGCGACCATGCCGCCGTGGTACTGGAAGTAGTCGTCGGCGTCGACGAGGTCGTGCTCGCGGGTGTCGACGTTCTTCGCGGCGATCGCGATCCGCCTGAACGCGGCCTCCATGTCCCCGCGCGCCGCCCGCCCGTCGAGCCCGCGCCCGTAGGCGTAGCCGCCCCAGACCGCGTACACCTCGGCCAGGTCGGCGTCGGAGCGCCAGTTCCGGGCGTCGATCAGCGGCAGCAGACCGGCGCCGTAAGCGCCCGGCTTGGAGCCGAAGACACGGGCCGTCGCGCGCCGCCGGTCACCGTGCTCGGCGGTGTCCTCGTCGGCGTGCGCCTTGACGAAGTTCCGCTCGGCGGGCTCGTCCAGCTCCGCCACCGTCCGGACGGCGTCGTCGATCAGCCCGACGACGTGCGGGAACGCGTCCCGGAAGAACCCGGAGATGCGCACCGTGACGTCGATGCGCGGCCGGCCCAGCTCGTCGAGGGGGATCACCTCGAAGCCGGTCACCCGGCGCGAGGCGTCGTCCCACACCGGACGGCAGCCCAGCAGCGCGAGGATCTCGGCGATGTCGT
This sequence comes from Streptomyces sp. NPDC006385, assembly GCF_040612485.1. Classification (NCBI taxonomy): domain Bacteria; kingdom Bacillati; phylum Actinomycetota; class Actinomycetes; order Kitasatosporales; family Streptomycetaceae; genus Streptomyces; species Streptomyces sp. NPDC006385. Next base: position 63,176 of record NZ_JBEXQG010000036.1, on the reverse strand, counting down.
CGCCCTGCGTGCGCATCGCGGAGGTGCCCCACACCGTGAGGCCGACGGACCTCGGGTACGCGCCCGTGTCCTGGAGATACCGCCGCACGAGCGAGTCGGCGAGCGACTGCCCGACCTCCCAGCTCAGCCTGGACGGGATGGCCTTGGGGTCGACGGAGTAGAAGTTCCGGCCGGTCGGCAGGACGTTGACCAGCCCGCGGGTCGGGGAGCCGGACGGACCCGCCGGGACGTAACCGCCGTCCAGGGCCTTGAGGATGTGGCCGATCTCGTCCGTCGTACGGGCCAGACGCGGCACGACCTCGGTGCAGGCGAACTCCAGCACGGCGACGGCGTCGGGGAATTCGGCGCCGAGGACCTCCCGCAGCAGAGCCGGGACGGCCGTGACGTCCCAGTCCCGCGCCTCCATGCCCTCCGCGATCCGCCGGCACAACCGCTCCAGCAGGTCGATGGCGTCGGCGGCCGTACGCGACGGCCCCTCCACCAGGTCGATCAGCTCCGCCGGCACCTTGACCGGCGCCCCCGGCTCGGCGAGCAACTCCTTCTCGACGAGCCCGAAACGGTCCGCCAGCGACGCCCGCAGCCCCGGCAGCGCGTTCGCCTGCCCGCCCCACACCTGCGAGGCACGCAGCACGGCGAGCACGAGGTTCACGCGCGGCTCACCGACCGGACCGCCACCGAGGATGTGCAGACCGTCGCGGATCTGCACGTCCTTGATCTCGCACAGATAGCCGTCGATGTGCATGACGAACTCGTCGAACGCGTCGTCGTCCGGCTGCTCGTCGACACGCAGGTCGTGGTGGAGCTCGGCCGCCTTGACCAGCGTCCAGATCTGGGCGCGCACGGCCGGTGCCTTGGTCGGGTCCAGGTCGGAGACGAGCGCGTACTCGTCGAGCAGCTGCTCCAGCTTGGCCAGGTCGCCGTAGGTGTCGGCCCGCGCCATCGGCGGCACCAGGTGGTCGACGACGGTGGCGTGTCCGCGCCGCTTGGCCTGGGTGCCCTCGCCGGGGTCGTTGACGATGAACGGGTAGATGAGCGGCAGGTCACCGAGAACGGCGTCCGGCGCGCAACCGCCGCTCAGCCCGAGCCCCTTGCCCGGCAGCCACTCCATCGTGCCGTGCTTGCCCATGTGCACGACGGCGTCCGCGCCGAAGGAGTTCTCCAGCCACCTGTACGCCGCCATGTAGTGGTGCGACGGCGGCATGTCCGGATCGTGGTAGATCGCGATCGGGTTCTCGCCGAAGCCGCGCGGCGGCTGGATCATGACGACGACGTTCCCGAACTGGAGCGAGGCGAGGACGATGTCCTCCCCGTCGACGTACAGCGAACCCGGCGGCTCCCCCCACGCCTCCAGCATGGCGCCCCTCAGGTCGGGGTCGAGCTCGTCGAACCACGCCCGGTAGTCGGCGAGCGGCACGCGCGCGGGCGCGGCGGACAACTGCTCCTGGGTCAGCCACTCGACGTCGTGACCGCCGGCCTCGATGAGCCGGTGGATCAACTCGTCTCCGTTGTCCGGGTACTCGGTCAGCCCGTACCCGGCGTCCCGCAGCGCGTCCAGGACCCGTACCGCCGAGGCGGGTGTGTCCAGGCCGACCGCGTTGCCGACCCGGGCGTGCTTGGTCGGGTAGGCGGTGAAGACGAGCGCGAGCCTCTTGTCCTGGTTCGGCTTGTGCCTCAGCCGCGCGTGCCGTACGGCGACACCGGCGACGCGCCCGGCCCGCTCCGGGTCGGCGACGTACACGGGCACGTCGTCCGGGCCCCGCTCCTTGAAGGAGAACGGAACCGTGATCAGCCGCCCGTCGAACTCCGGGATCGCGACCTGCATCGCCGCGTCCATGGGGGACAGCGCGGCGTCCGACGCGTCCCAGGCGGCGCGCGCGGAGGTCAGGCACAGCCCCTGCAGCACGGGGACGTTCAGCTCGGCCAGCCTGCCGATGTCCCATGCCTCCTCGTCGCCGCCCGCCGACGCCTGCGAGGCGTGCGTGCCGCCGGCCGCGAGGACCGTGGCGACCAGGGCGTCGGCCTTCCCCAGGAGCTCGTACAGCCCGGCGTCGGCCCCGCGCAGCGAACCGCAGTACACGGGAAGGGCGTTGGCGCCGTGGGCCTCGATGGCGTCGCACAGGGTGTCCACGAAGGCGGTGTTGCCGCTCAGCTCGTGCGCCCGGTAGAAGAGCACGCCGACGGTCGGACGGCCCTCTTGGAGCGCCCGGCCGCCATGGACGCCGTACTCGGGCATCGGCTGCGGCGCGGCGAACCCCTCGCCCGTCAGCAGCACGGTGTCGGAGAGGAACCGGGCGAGTTCGGCGAGGTTGGCGGGGCCGCCCTCGACGAGGTACTTCAGCGCCTCGGCCACGACACCGGCCGGGACGGACGACTCGGCCATCAACTCGGCGTCGGGGACCGCCTCGCCGCCCAGCAGCACGGTCGGGATGCCGGACGCCCTGAGCGCGGCGAGCCCGTCCTCCCAGGCCCGCTTGCCGCCCAGCAGGCGTACGACCGCGATGTCGGCGCCCGCGACGAGCGAGGGGAGTTCGGACGTCACCTCGATCCGGGTCGGATTGCCGATCCGGTACGCGGCACCGCAGGCACGGGCCGCGAGCAGGTCCGTGTCGGCCGTCGACAACAACAACACAGTGCTCATGCGGGCGCTCCCGGTGGAATGAAGGGCAGTCCTCGCGGCGCGCCCGACTCGATGAGTCGCCACAGCGCGTCCGTGTCCGCGTGCTGTTCGATCAGATCTCCGAGCCGGTCGAGCTGCTCCTCGCGCAGCGCGGCGAACGACGTGTCGGCGGCCGGCACGAAGCGGCGGCCCGCGGCGGCGGCCACCTCACGCAGGAAGGCCCGCCGGAAACCGTCCGACTCCAGCGAGCCGTGCCAGTGCGTGCCCCAGGTCTGACCGACCCGGCAGCCGTCCAGGAAGGGTTCCCCGCCTGTCACTTCGGCGACTCCGTGGTGGATCTCGTACCCCTCGACGGGCTCCCCGAGAGCCTCGCCCACGGGACGGGTCAGCGTCTTCTCGCGGGCGAACCGCACCCGCACGGGCAGGATGCCGAGCCCGTCGACATGGCCCCTGCGGCTCTCGACGTCGTCCTCGATGTGCTCGCCGAGGATCTGGAAGCCGCCGCAGATGCCGAGGACGGGCCGCTGCTCGGCGACCCTGCGCACGAGGGCCTCGGCCAGCCCCCGCTCCCGCAGCCACTCCAGCGCCCGGACCGTCCCCCGGGTCCCCGGAACCACCACGAGGTCCGCGTCGGCCAGTTCCTCCGGCCGGTCCACGAACCGCACGACGACCCCCGGCTCGGCGGCGAGCGCGTCCACGTCCGTGAAGTTGGACATCAGCGGCACGGCACAGACCGCGACCCGCAGCACGTCCTCGCCGACGGGGGAGGAGACCTGCGATTCCCGTACGGCCCCGCGCAGCGAGACCCTCAGCCCGTCCTCCTCGTCGATGCCGAGTCCGTGCCGGAACGGCAGCACGCCGTACGTACGCCGCCCGGTGAGGGTGTGCAGCATGTCCAGGCCGGGTTCCAGGAGGCCGACGTCCCCGCGGAACTTGTTGACCAGGTATCCCGCGACGAGTTCCTGGTCCTCGGGTGAAAGGAGCGCCACGGTCCCGAAGAAGGAGGCGAAGACGCCCCCGCGGTCGATGTCGCCCACCACCAGCACGGGCAGCCGCGCACTGCGCGCGACGCCCATGTTGACGATGTCGGTCCGCCGCAGGTTGATCTCGGCGGGAGAACCCGCCCCCTCACAGATCACCGCGTCATACGTGCCCCGCAACTGCTCCAGACAGTCCAGCACGGTCCCGAGCAGCCGCTGCTGCCGCCCACCGTGATACCCGCGCGCGCTCAGTTCCCCGACCGGCTTGCCCAGCAGCACGACCTGACTGCTCTGCTCACCGCCCGGCTTGAGCAGCACGGGGTTCATCAGCGCGGTCGGTTCGACCCGGCAGGCCTGCGCCTGCATGGCCTGCGCCCGCCCGATCTCGGCGCCCTCCCTCGTCACGAACGAGTTGAGGGACATGTTCTGCGCCTTGAAGGGCGCGACCTTGACGCCCTGCCGCACCAGCCACCGGCAGATCCCGGCGGTCACGACGCTCTTGCCGGCGTCGGAAGTGGTACCGGCGACAAGAAGTCCACCGCTCATGCTCTGTGCCCCCTCTTCAGCAACCGCGCACCGGCGCACACCCCGAGCGCGAGCCAGGTGACGCGCCGCGACAGCCGTACGGCCCGTTCGACGTCGGGCGTGACGACGGCACGCCCTCGCGTGTTCAGCACGGGCCGGTGCTCCACCCGCCCGCCGTAGGAGAGCGTCCCGCCCAGCCGCACGCCGAGGGCCCCGGCGAAAGAGGCCTCCACGGGCCCGGCGTTGGGGCTCGGATGCTGGGCCGCGTCCGCCCGCCAGGCGCGTACGGCCCCCCGCGGATCCGGTCCGGCCAGCGCCGCGAGCACGGCGGTCAGCCGCGCTCCCGGCCAGCCCGCCACGTCGTCGAGCCGGGCCGAAGCCCACCCGTAGCGCCGGTACTTGGGCGACTTGTGCCCCACCATGGCGTCGAGTGTGTTCACGGCCCGGAACCCGACCAGCCCCGGCACACCCCCGAGGGCCCCCCACACCAGCGCCCCCACGACCGCGTCGGAGGTGTTCTCGGCGACGGACTCCACCACGGCCCGCGCGATCCCGTCCGCGTCCAGCGCCTGCGGATCCCGCCCGCACAGATGCGGCAGCCGCGCGCGGGCCGCCTCGACGTCCCCCGCCTCCAGCGCGCGCCCGATGATCCGGGCCTCCCGGGCCAGCGAAGTCCCGCCGACGACCGCCCAGGTGGCGGCACCGGTCAGCGCGACGGAGGCGACGGGGGACGGACGCACGACACGAGAGGCGACGGCACCCAGCGCCACGGCGCCACCGGCGCACACGGCGGTGTGCAGCGCACCCCACGCGCGGTGGTCGCGCCACAACACACCCTCGACGGCAGCGGCGACGCGCCCGAACGCGGCGACCGGATGCCCCCGGCGCGGGTCACCGAGCAGCAGATCACCGAGAAGTCCGGCGGCGGCGCCGTACGCGAAGACGCGATCGGCACGCATCGGCGTCAGCCGACCGCGGGGGAGGGCAGCGCCCCGGTACGGAACCTCAACCTCGAACGGCAGCCGAGCATCGCGTTATGTCCTCACTCAGGGTGTCCACGCCCTGGTTCGACGAGACCGGCGGTGAGAGTTCCTGGCTCCCGGGGCTTTTCACCCCGGTGACAGTGGCGGGACCGCGCCGGATTCGCACCGGCTTCCTCTCCTGCCGCCGTACATGGCCCCGGCAGTCCACCACGGAGTGGAAGGACCGTCAACTTGCCGTTGACCTGCGCGGGGAGAGTGTGCGAAGGCCCACACAGGCGTGAGGTGCGAGACGGTGTTCCGTCCCGCACCTCGAGTGCTCGCGCGCGCTCCCGCGCGCTGTGTGTCAGGCCACGATCGCCGTGTGGGTCACGCCACGATCAGGTAGATGCCGTAGCCCACGGCCGCCGCGCACGCCGCGAAGCAGGCGTAGGCGCCGGTGACCGCGAGCGCGGCCGAGTCGCCCTGGGCCGCCGCGCGTTCACGGCGGGACAGGCCGGTGATGCCGAGGGTGAACAGGCCCACCAGGGCAACCGTGACCACGAGGCTGACACCGAAGACGGAGCCGAGAGCCGCCCAGTCGATCTTCATGCTTCTTCTTCCTTGAGTAACCGGCGAGGAGTGACCGGGTGGGGGTCAGACGGTGGCCTTCGAGGGCTCCGGCTCGGCGGCCGGGGCCGGAACCGTGGCCGCGACGTCCTCGGTCACCGTGCCCGCCGGCGGCGGGGTCACGGCGGCCATGGCGGTGGTCACCACGCCGGCCGGTTCGTCGGTGTCGTTGACGTTGGTGTGGTCGACGATCTCGCGGCGGGAGATCTTCCAGATCGCGGCGCTGGAGCCGACCAGGAAGACCGCGACGAGGGCGGTGCCCCAGTCGCCGAAGCCGGTCACGTACTCGGCGAGCGCGCCGACCAGGGCGGCCGCCGGCAGGGTCAGGCCCCAGGCGACGAACATCCGGGTGGCGGTCGACCAGCGGACCACGCCGCCCTTGCGGCCGAGGCCCGCGCCCATGACGGCGCCGGAGACGGAGTGCGTGGTGGAGAGGGAGAAGCCGAGGTGGGAGGAGGCCAGGATGACCGTGGCCGCGCTGGTCTGGGCGGCGAAGCCCTGCTGCGGCTGGAGGTCGGTCAGGCCCTTGCCCATGGTGCGGATGATGCGCCAGCCGCCGAGGTAGGTGCCGAGCGCGATGGCGACGCCCGCGGAGAGGATGACCCACATGGGCGGGTCGGAGTCGGGGGCGAGGGTGCCACCGGCGACCAGGGCGAGGGTGATGATGCCCATGGTCTTCTGCGCGTCGTTCGTGCCGTGGGCCAGGGAGACCAGGCCGGCGGAGGCGATCTGGCCGGCGCGGTAGCCCTTCTTGGACGCGTCGCCGTCGGCCTTCTTGCCGAGGGTGTAGGTCAGGCGGGTGGCGAACATCGCGGCGATGCCCGCGACCAGCGGGGCGGCGATCGCCGGGATCAGCACCTTGGTGACGAGCACGTCGCCGTGGACCGCGCCGAGGCCGGCCGAGGCGACGGTGGCGCCGATCAGACCGCCCATGAGGGCGTGCGACGAGCTGGAGGGCAGGCCCACCAGCCAGGTCAGCAGGTTCCAGAGGATCGCGCCGACCAGCGCGGCGAAGATGACTTCGGGACGGATGCCGGCCTCGTCGACGAGGCCCTTGGAGATGGTGTTGGCGACCTCGACCGAGAGGAAGGCGCCGACGAGATTGAGGACGGCGGACATGGCCACCGCGACCTTGGGCCTCATGGCGCCCGTGGAAATGGTCGTGGCCATCGCGTTCGCGGTGTCGTGGAAACCGTTCGTGAAATCGAACGCGAGTGCGGTTACCACCACAATCGCGAGGATCAGCGAGAAGCTTTCCATTTACCCAGGCAATCGTTCGAGGTCATTGGCTCGATGAACGTAGGTAACCTGAGTGAACGGAAGGTGAACTGAGGCGGGCCGCGCGGTGTCCGGGAGGGAGGGTTTCCCCCATGCCGACGGAGGCTCTCGCTCCGCTTGGTGGCGCGCGGCCCGGGCGCCGCGCGGCAGGCGCCTTTCGCAACAGGCCCTAGTGGCCCCGGGCGAACTTCCGCAGCTGTGTCGTGGAGCCGTTGAAGAGATTCTGGTCACCCGGCAGGCTGCCGCCGTTGTCGTACTGCCAGAAGGTCCACAGCCGCCATCCGGCCGGCAGCGTCCCCGCGTCGGCGGAGTTGTAGCGGGCCGCCCACAGCGCGTGATCGGCGGCGAAGGCGCGGCTGGCGCCGGTGCAGGTGTTCCACCAGTGGGTGGTGGTGTAGATCACCGGGCGGCGGCCGGTGAGCCGCCGCACCTCGTCGCTGAAGGACCGGATCCAGCCGACCATCCTCGCCTTTGTCAGCCCGTAGCACTTGTGCTTGCCGTACGGGTTGTACTCGATGTCGAGCGCGGGCGGCAGGGTCCAGCCGTCGGGCCGCCAGCCGCCGCCGTTGCGTACGAAGTGCGCCGCCTGCGCCTGGCCCGAGGACCTGTTCGGCAGGGCGAAGTGGTACGCGCCGCGGATGAGGCCGGCGTTGCGGGACCCGTTGTACTGCTGGTCGAAGTAGGGGTTGCGGTAGGTGTGGGACTCGGTCGCCTTCACGTAGACGAACCGGGCGCCCTTCGCCTTCGAGCCCTGCCAGTCGACGTTCTTCTGGTGCGACGAGACGTCATGGCCCTTGGGCCTGCCGGCGGCCGACGCCGGGATCTCGGCGAGCGCGGTTCCGCCGAGGGTGAGTGCGGCCACGGATGCCGCTATGAGGCGGGAGCGGTGACGGGACGGTTTGCGATCACGAGCCATGTTTCCCCCCGGAATGGCGACGTGCACGACAAATCCCCCAGAGGTTATGGGAAGGTCGTTTCATACTGAGCGATCTCCGGCCAAGTAGGGGCAGAGACTGCTATGTCCTCATATGCACCCTTCCGGACGTCGGTCTTCCGCCCTAAAGTGCCCCGGCTCCGGGGTCGGTTGAGGGCGTGTCGGGGGCTGACTGGCAGGATCGCCGCATGACTGGCGAGCGGCAGGATCAGCGGGGCAGGAAGGTGCGTCCCGAGGAGGTGGACGCCTGGGAGTCCCTCGTGGCGACGGCGCGGCGGACCGTGTCCGACGGACTGGTCGTCGGCACGTCCGGGAACGTCTCGGTACGCGTCGGGGACACGGTGCTGGTCACACCGTCCGGAGTGCCGTACGACCGGCTGACCGCGGAGGACGTGACCGGGGTGGACCTGGAGGGCGGACAGGTGCTGGGCACGCTGGTGCCGACGAGTGAGCTGCCGATGCATCTCGCCGTGTACCGCGCCACGGACGCCGGCGCCGTCGTCCACACGCACGCCGTCCACGCGACGGCCGTCTCGACCCTGGTCTCCGAGCTTCCGCTGATCCACTACATGGCCGCGGCCCTCGGCGGCCCCGTCCGGGTTGCCCCCTATGCGACCTACGGCACCCACGAGTTGGCCGAGAACATGCTCCGGGCCCTCACCGACCGCACCGCCTGCCTCCTGCGGAACCACGGCACGATCACCTACGGCACCACCCTGGACCAGGCGTACGACCGCACCGCCCAGCTGGAGTGGATGTGCCGCCTGTGGCTGACGGCCTCGTCGGTGCCGGGGCTGTCGCCGACGTTGCTGTCGCGGGGGCAGGTGGCGGAGGTGGGGGAGCGGCTGCGGGGGTACGGGCAGCGGGGGTGAGGCGGGCGGCCGGTGGAGGGCGCCTCACTCCGGGCCGCCCTCCCACTGGCCCGCCCCCGCGTCCGCCCGGACACTGGACACGTGCGCACTGTCAAAGCGACGGCCGCTGCCGTCACCGTGGCCCTGGCCGCCGGCGTCGCGAGCGTCGCCGCCGGGCGGTTCGCCAGTGGCGCCGCGTTGACGGCACCCCCCGGCAGGCCCCTGCCCACCGAACCCCGGCTCACCGTGCACGCCACGGCCGCCGGCCAGATCGCGCTCACCCGCGACCTGGCCTCCCTGCGCCCCGGCACCTACGGCCTCTCCGGCGACGGCTCGCACGCCGTCGTCGGGCCGGTCCTCGCCGCGGCGAAGCACTCCGCCGACACCGTCGTACGCCGCCTGGAACGCGTCACCCACGGCACCCTCGACCCCGGCGACACTGTCTGGCTCACCGCGAACGTGCACGTCGGCAACCCCGGCTCCGCCCTCGGCCTCGACCACGCCGACGTCGACATCCCCGGCGAACTCGGCTCCCTGCCCGCATGGTTCGTCCCCGGCAGCCGAAGCACCTGGGTCATCGCCGTGCACGGCCTCGGCACCACCCGCGAACACGCCATGAACGTCATGGGGTTCCTCAGCGGCCGCCACTTCCCGGTCCTCGCCCTCGCCTACCGGGGCGACCTCGGCGCGCCCCGCCCGCCGGACGGCCTGGGCCACTTCGGCGAGACCGAGTGGCGCGACCTGGACGCGGCGATGCGCTACGCCGTCCGGTACGGAGCCAAGCGGTTCGTCCTGCTCGGCTGGTCCACCGGCGCGACGATGGCCCTGCGCGCCGCCGCGCACTCGGGGCTGCGTGACCGTGTCTCCGGCCTCGTCCTGGACTCCCCGGTGCTGAGCTGGGAAGCCACCCTGCGCGCCCTCGCCGCGGCCCACCACACACCGAGCGCGCTGCTGCCGCTCGCCGTCCGCGCGGCACAGGGCCGCACCGGCCTCCGCGCCGGCCGCGAAACCGACACCGGCGCCCCCGACCGGCTCACCGTGCCGACCCTGATCTTCCACGGCCCCGACGACAGGGTGGCCCCCTGGACCCTCTCGCGCCGCCTGGCCCACGCCCACCCCCGCCTCGTAGCCCTGCACACGGTCGAACGCGCCCCCCACGCCGCCATGTGGAACGCCGACCCCGAGTCCTACGAAGAGGCCCTGCGGCGCTTCATCACCCCACTCATGTGACGTCCCCCCTCGCCCCGGTCCCCGACGCGGCCGCGCCGGCGCGCGCACCCGGTCCCGCAGATTCCGTTTAACCCCGTACCACTGGCCTGTTATCGGTCCCCCGCCGTCCCCAGGACCCCGTGCGTTGGCCATCCCCGTCGCCCCTGGTGACATTCCGTTTGGGTTTTCGGACCGTCAACCGGAAGACTGCACCCGTGACGTCCCGTATCCCGCGCGACTCCAGGCTTCGACTCGTCCGCCCGCGACCCCTGGCCGCCGCCCCCAGAGCCGTGAACCAGCGGCGCCCACGCCGCCCCGCACCGCGCCCTCCGGAGGGCACACCGGCCCGGGCCGAGCTGGCCAGAATGGCGCGCTCCCGTCTGGCCGCCGCGGCCCGCGTCGCCCACTGGGCCGACGCCGCCCTGGGCCCCGGCCGGGACGGCGGCGCCTCCGACGGCAAGGGCACCCTCTCCGACGAGACCGCCGAACGCGCGGCCCGGGACCTCGGCCTGACCGTGGCTCAGGTCCGCGCCGACTGGGACACCGCCCGCCTGGCCGGCCTCGTCGAGGTGCACGGCGACAGTGCCCGCCCCGGCTGGCGGCTGCGCGCCTGGCACCGGGACGACAGCGCCGTCCTACGCGGCTGGGTCGCCCTCTTCGACGCCTGGTCGCTCGCCCACCCGGAACCCGAGCAACTGGAGCACGCCGCCGCGGTGGCGGACGTCGTCTCGGCCATGCCCCAGGTGCTGTCCTTCCTGCAGCTGTCCGCCGGGCCCGTCCCCGTCGAGCAGCTCCTGGACCTGCTGGAGCAGCGGGTCACCGAACTGCGCACCGAGAGATGTGAGATCCCCTACGGGCCCCGGCCCGAGCCGGTCGCCGCCCCGGCCGCCGTCGAGGACGCGTCCCTCGCCCCCCTCCTCGACTGGGCCCTGCACGCCCTCGCCTCCGTCGGTGCCCTCACCTGCGGCGACGGACAGGCCACGCTCACCCCGCTCGGCAACTGGGCGGTCTGGGTCAAGCTGGAGCAGATCTGCGTCGCCGCCCAGAGCCCCGCCGGGAACATCGAGCAGGCGGCCGAGGACATGCTCCGCGGCTGCGCCCAGCTCCGCCCGAACGCCGCCCGCGACGAATACCGCGCCTGGCTCGCCGCCCGCCCCGTCGGCAGCGCCGTCACCGAACTCCTCGACGCCGCCCGCGGCGACGACGCCCTGCTGCGCGGCCTCGCCTTCGAGGCGCTGCGCGTCGTCGGCGCCCCCGCCGAGCCCGACGTACGCTCCGTCCTCGACGAGCCGACCCTGCGGCCCTACGCCCTGCTGTGGCTCGCCGAGCACGACGGCGTCGACCCCGAGGACGCCCACGAGGTGCTCACCCGGGAGGAGGCCACCTGGCTGTGGGTCGACACCGCCGCCGCCGTCGCCGACCACGGCGAGGCCCCGATGCTGGTACGGCATCTGGAGTCCGCGGTGCAGCCCACGGTGCCGATGCTCCTCGACGAGGTCCGCGCCGTCGGCCACCCCCGCACCGTGCAGGTCCTGGTCGCGCTCGCCGCCGCGCACCCCGACCCCGCCCTCGCGAAGGCCGTGCGCCGCGCCGCCTTCCAGGTGCACACCGGGGGGAGCTGAGCCGGACCGGCGCTCAGGCCCCCGTCTCGGGTGCGTACGTGCCGAAGCTCCACACATTGCCCTCGACGTCCCGGGCCATGTAGTCCCGCGAGCCGTAGTCCTGGTCCGTCGGGGGCATCAGGATCTCCGCGCCGTGCTCCACGGCCCGTCGGTGGTGGGCGTCGACGTCGTCCACGACGACGTACACCCCGGTGGTGCCCGCGGCCTTCATCGCCTTGTCGAAGGCGCTGCCGGTGCCCTTCGAGCCGAGCATCACCACGCCGTTGCCCTGCCCCAGCTCGGCGTGCGCGACTTTGCCGTCCTCGCTCTCGTACACCGCGAGCTCCGTGAACCCGAAGGCCTCCGTGAGCTGCTTGATCGCCGCCTTCGCGTCCGCGTACAGCAGCGTGGGGCAGATGCTCGGACGCCCACCGCTCGTGCCTGCCATGCCGATCACCCCTTCGTGACCCGTCACCGTCGAACGCCGTGATCCCATCGCCGCCGGCTGCCGGAATCCCGACCCGCTGCCCAGTCTCGCAGCGCCCACTGACAACCGCCCGCGAGCCGGGCCACGGCAGCGAGGACGGCAGGCTCCGGCCCGAACACACGAACCCAGAAAAAGTGGTTGCACGGCCCCGTTAGACTGAACCCCATGGCCATTCTCCTCGCGCATTAGACGGCGGGAACGTCCTCAGCCGCCCATCCCGCCTCCTACCCGCCCTGGAGTCTGTCCGTGATCTCCGCCTCCGGTATCGAGCTGCGCGCCGGTGCGCGCGTCCTCATCGAGTCCGCGACCTTCCGCGTCGCCAAGGGTGACCGCATCGGCCTCGTCGGCCGCAACGGCGCCGGCAAGACCACCCTCACCAAGTGCCTCGCCGGCGAGGGCATCCCCGCCGGCGGCACCATCACCCGCTCCGGCGAGGTCGGCTACCTCCCGCAGGACCCCCGCACCGGGGACCTCGACGTCCTCGCCCGCGACCGCATCCTCTCCGCGCGCGGCCTGGACGTACTGATCCGCAAGATGCGTGAGAACGAACAGCGCATCGCGGGCGGCAAGGGCGCCACCCGCGAGAAGGCGATGAAGCAGTACGAGCGCCAGGAGACGGAGTTCCTCACCAAGGGCGGGTACTCCGCCGAGGCCGAGGCAGCCACCATCGCCGCCGCGCTCAACCTGCCCGACCGGGTGCTCGGCCAGCCGCTGCACACCCTCTCCGGCGGTCAGCGCCGCCGTATCGAGCTCGCCCGCATCCTGTTCTCCGACGCGGACACCCTGCTGCTCGACGAGCCGACCAACCACCTCGACGCGGACTCGATCGTCTGGCTGCGCGAGTACCTCAAGACCTACCGCGGCGGCTTCATCGTGATCTCCCACGACGCCGACCTGGTCGAGACGGTCGTCAACAAGGTGTTCTACCTGGACGCCAACCGCGCCCAGATCGACATCTACAACATGGGCTGGAAGCTCTACCAGCAGCAGCGCGAGGCCGACGAGAAGCGCCGCAGGCGCGAGCGGCAGAACGCCGAGAAGAAGGCGGCCGCGCTCAACGCCCAGGCCGACAAGATGCGCGCCAAGGCCACCAAGACCGTCGCCGCGCAGAACATGGCCCGGCGGGCCGAGCGACTGCTGTCGGGCCTTGAGGAGGTCCGGCAGTCCGACAAGGTCGCCAAGCTCCGCTTCCCGGAGCCCGCGCCCTGCGGCAAGACCCCCCTCACAGCCGAGGGCCTGTCGAAGTCGTACGGCTCGCTGGAGATCTTCACCGACGTGGACCTGGCCGTCGACAAGGGGTCGAGGGTGGTCATCCTCGGCCTCAACGGCGCCGGCAAGACGACCCTGCTGCGGCTCCTGGCGGGCGTCGAGCAGCCGGACACCGGCGCGGTCATCCCCGGCCACGGACTCAAGATCGGCTACTACGCCCAGGAGCACGAGACCCTGGACGCCGACCGCACGGTCCTGGAGAACATGCGCTCCGCGGCCCCCGACATGGACCTCGTCGAGGTCCGCAAGGTGCTCGGCTCGTTCCTGTTCTCCGGCGACGACGTGGACAAGCCGGCCGGGGTTCTCTCCGGTGGCGAGAAGACCCGTCTCGCCCTCGCCACCCTGGTCGTCTCCTCGGCGAACGTCCTGCTCCTCGACGAGCCCACCAACAACCTCGACCCGGCGAGCCGCGAGGAGATCCTCGGCGCGCTGCGCACCTACAAGGGCGCGGTCGTGCTCGTCACGCACGACGAGGGCGCCGTCGAGGCGCTCCAGCCGGAGCGGATCATTCTGCTGCCGGACGGTGTCGAGGACCTGTGGGGCGCCGATTACGCGGATCTCGTCGCCCTCGCTTGATCGAATGCGTGATCACCGGCGTATGGATCATTCGGCCTATCGGTGATCCATCATCTGTGTGAGATCTCCTCGTACCGAGGTGTGTAGTACATCGATTTCGCGGCCGAGTCCCTTATCGACAAGGGCTCGGCCGCCGCGCGTCCCTGACCTGGCATTTCACAAAAGAACCCGTTCGGCCGTACGGACGACAGTCCCCGGAATTACAGATTCCGCATGTGGGGACGTGCTCCTGTCGTCACAACCTTGTCTCACGGACCTTGCCGAATGGGTGGCCATGAAGGCCCGGAGGGGTGATCATGAGGAGACCAGAGCGCACTTCCCATGAGGAGGCACGGGTGGCCGAGACTCTGAAGAAGGGCAGCCGGGTGACCGGCGCCGCGCGCGACAAGCTCGCGGCAGACCTGAAGAAGAAGTACGACTCCGGTGCGAGCATTCGGGCACTGGCCGAGGAAACCGGCCGCTCGTATGGCTTCGTACACCGGATGCTCAGCGAGTCGGGCGTCACGCTTCGTGGGCGTGGCGGTGCGACACGAGGCAAGAAGGCCGCCGGCTGATCTCGGGCGGCCCATCGGCTTCGATGGTGACCACCCGGTCGGTCTGCTGATCGGCCGGGTGGTTACTGTGCAGTCACTTAGGCGGTGCCCTTCCGGGCATCCCACGCTGACCGCACGCATCGGAGGCACCCCATGGCTTCGCCCGACCAGGAACCCGCTCCCCTGCTCGACAACAACGGCGTACGGCTCACCGTCGACGGCGCGATCGCCACGGTGACGCTGAACAACCCGGCCAAGCGCAACGCGCAGAGCCCCGCCATGTGGCGGACGCTCGCCGAGGCCGGGCGGACCCTGCCGGGCAGCGTGCGGGTCGTCGTGCTGCGCGGCGAGGGCAGGTCCTTCTCCGCCGGGCTCGACCGGCAGATGTTCACGCCCGAGGGGATCGAGGGCGAGCCCTCGTTCATCGACCTCGCGCGCAGCAGCGACGGCGAACTCGACGCTGCCATCGCCGAGTTCCAGGAGGGCTTCACCTGGTGGCGGCGCAACGACCTCGTGTCCATCGCCGCCGTCCAGGGGCATGCCATCGGGGCGGGCTTCCAGCTCGCGCTCGCCTGTGACGTGCGCGTCGTCGCGGACGACGTGCAGTTCGCCATGCGCGAGACCAGCCTCGGACTGGTGCCCGACCTGACGGGCACGCATCCGCTGGTCGGACTGGTCGGATACGGCCGCGCGCTGGAGATCTGCGTCACGGGCCGCTTCGTGTCGGCCGAGGAGGCCGTGAGCAGCGGGCTGGCCAACCTCGCCGTACCCGCCGAGCAACTCGACGACGCCGTACGGGATCTGGCGGGTGCCGTCGTGGCCGCGCCGCGGGATGCCGTGATCGAGACCAAGGCGCTGCTGCGTGGTGCCGTGGATCGCACCTACGACGAGCAGCGCGGCGCCGAGCGGGCCGCGCAGGCGCGGCGGCTGCGGGACCTGGCCGGCCTCGGCGAATGAGCCATGCGCCGATCAGCCGACGGAGGTGACCAGCACCGCCACCGTCGGGTGATCGGCCAGCGCCCCGCCCACCCGGTCGCGCACCTCCCGGGCCACCTCCACGGCCCGGTGGTCCGCGCTCACCGCGATCTCCACGCGCACGTGCCGACGCGGCAGGGCGGCCCTGTCCTGGCGTTCCTCGATGTGCACCGAACGGCCCAACCCGCCCAAGGTCCCCGTCAGTCGGGTGACGCCCGGGATCGCCAGGGTCACGGCCGCGATGCGCTCCTCGTCGGGGTTCGCCGGTTCCGCCGCCCGCGCCGGCTCGGGCTGCCGTACGGGCGCGGGTTCCGCGTCCTCCTCGAGCAGGGCCGTCACCTGTAGGTCCACCTCGGTCACCGTCAGGCCGAGGCGTTCCGCCGCGGCGGTGGCCAGCAGCGCGCGCAGCCGTTCCGCCGTCGCGGGCAGCGGCTCGGTCGCCGCCGTCGCGAAGTCCGCCGTCACCCGCAGCGGCCCAGGCGGCAGGGCGCTCGGCGGCGGCGGTACGGCCGCCTCCTGCGCCTCCTGAGGGTCGGTGAGCGCGATCCGCAGCGCTCCCAGCCGTACCCCGCGCACATCTGCGGCCGCGCCCCGCAGCACCGCCTCGGCCGCCCTCTCCGAGATCCACGCGCCGTCGCGTGCGCCGCCCAGGGGCAGGAGCCTGCCGAGTCCCAGCTGCTGCCGGACAGTCTGCGTCCACCGATCCGCCGTCGTCATTCCTCCAGCCTGCCGTATCCCCGGCGCGGGATCGCGCAACCGTGCTTACGGTGGTCTTGGGACGACGACCGAAAAGGACGAACGGCCATGACTGAGACGACGGAGCAGAACCGGGGGACCGAGGGCGAGACGCCCACCATGCGCAAGGCCCAGGAGACAAGGCGCGGTGGGGGAGACCCCGGCGCCCGGGGCCGGACGACCATCGCGGACGGCGTCGTGGAGAAGATCGCCGGGATGGCCGCACGCGACGTGGACGGCGTACACGCCATGGGCAGCGGACTGTCACGGACCTTCGGGGCCGTGCGCGACCGCGTCCCGGGCGGCGCCAAGTCGGTGACGCGGGGAGTGAAGGCCGAGGTCGGGGAGGTACAGGCCGCACTCGACCTGGAGATCGTCGTCGAGTACGGCGTGTCGATCGCCGACGTGGCCCGGGACGTGCGCGAGAACGTGATCACCGCCGTGGAGCGGATGACCGGCCTCGAAGTCGTGGAGGTCAACATCGCGGTGAGTGACGTGAAGCTGCCGGACGAAGAGGAAGAGGAACCGGAGCGCCGGATCCAGTGAGGCGCCGGTGACCGGAAGACGCGGGGGCCGGGGAGTTGCTGAGGAGCTGAGGAGCGCACCATGAGCATGGCCGTGGTCGGCATGATCGCCGGCATGGCACTGGGCTTCGCCGGGTATTTCGGCGGATTCGGCGCCTTTTTGCTGGTGGCGGCCCTGGGCGCCGTCGGCTTCGTCGCCGGGCGGTTCCTGGAAGGGGACTGGGAACTCGGTGACTTCTTCCGGCACCGTGACGAACGGCGGCGGTGACGTCCGTGAGCGGTGGGACGGCGCAGCCGCGCAGACCGCCGGCCGCGGTCCCGCCCGGTGAGCGCGGGGCGACCCGGATCGCCGACCGGGTCGTCGCGAAGATCGCCTCCCAGGCCGCCCGGGAGGCGGTGGGGGAGCTGACCGAGGACGCCGACCGGCCCTACGCCGACGTCGTCGTCGCCCATGACACGGCCCGGGTCCGGGTCCACCTCGAACTCGGCTACCCCACCGACATCGGCGCCCGCTGCGCCGTCGTGCGTCGGCATGTCGCCGAGCGGGTAGGCGCGTTGGTGGGCATGGATGTGCCGGAGGTCGCCGTGCACGTGGAGCGGCTGCACCCGGCGCCCGCGCAGGGCGCGGCACAGGGGAGGACGCGATGAGCGAGCCCCAGGGCTCCGAGGGCACCACACAACGACTGCCGGTCATCGACAAGGCGACCGGACCCGACACCCTCGACCAGTCGGCGTCGGCGGCGGACTACGAACCCCCGCCGGTACGCGACGGCGAGGGCGGGCGCGCGGGCCGCTTCTGGTCGGCACGCCGGATCCCGGCCGCGATCACGGCACTCGTGATCTTCGTCGGCGCCGGCTTCTTCCTGTACGACATCGCCTCCGTGCGCGCCGACCGCCCCGCCATGCGCTGGCGCCGCGAACTGGCCCGCGGGCTCGCCGAACGCCCGCTGGACGACATCTGGGTGCTCGTCGGCGCGGGCGTCGCCACCGCCCTCGGCCTGTGGCTGCTGGTCCTGGCCGTCACGCCCGGCCTGCGGTCGGTGCTGGCGATGCGGCGCACCCACCCCGACGTGCGCGCCGGACTCCACCGCGACCTGGCCGCCCTGGTCCTGCGTGACCGCGCCATGGAGGTCTCCGGGGTCCAGTCGGTACGGGTCCGGATGGGCCGGCGCCGGGCCGACGTCCGCGCGGTCGCGCACTTCCGCGACCTGGATGACGTACGCGCCGACCTGGACGCCACACTCGCCGACGCGATCAGGGGCCTGGGGCTGGCCCGCCCGCCGTCGCTGTCGGTGCGTGTACGGCGTCCCGGACGGAAGGGGTGAGGGCCGTGCTCAGGGTGGTCAACCGCCTGCTGATCGGGCTCGTCGGGCTGGTGCTGCTCGTCATCGGCGGCTCCGTACTGGCCGTGGGACTCGGCCTGGACCCCCCGTCCTGGTGGATCCACGACAGCCGGCACGACGTCCTGCTGAGCGACGCCGAGCGCACGCGCTGGCGGGACGAGGGCTGGTGGTGGCCGGCCGTCATCGCGGTACTGGCCGTCCTGGCGCTGCTCGCCCTGTGGTGGCTGACCTCGGTCCTGCGCCGACGCCGCCTCACCGAGGTCCTGGTCGACACCGGCGACGGCGAGGGCGCGCTGCTGCGGGGCCGGGCCCTGGAGAACGTCCTGGAGAGCGAGGCGGCGGCGTCGGAGGGGGTCCAGCGCGCCCATGCCCACCTGACGGGCAGGCGCCTCGCGCCCGAGGCGCGGGTACGGCTCCTGCTGGAACCGCACGTGGACCCCGGGACGGCACTGAACGACCTCACCACCCAGGCCGTGGCCCACGCCCGTGGTTCGGCGGGTCTGGCCTCCCTGCCGACCGAGGTCCGCCTACGGGGCGTCAAGCACCGGGCGGAGCGGGTCAGTTGACCCACCGCGGTGCCGGTGGAGCAGCCAGGCCGCCCACACCACGAGCGATCCGGTGACGGGCGGCACGACCCACCAGGGAAGGTCCAGCCACAGGGCGAGGAACCCCACGGCGAAGCCGACGATCAGCAGGGTGATGAACACCGGCTTCCCGAACCGGCGCCAGGTGAAGGGCCCACGACCCGCGAGCCCGGCCGACTGCCGCGCGCCGAAGCCGAGCCCCAGGGCCGCGAGGAGACCGGCGAGGACGCCGAGGCAGGCCGTCATCTGGGCGTCGTCGCGGGGTTCCTCGCTCGTGCTCTGCCGAAGCCCTCCTTGAGCGACCGCCATGATGTCGCCCCGCCAGACGGTACCGGCCACCCGATCGCCCTGCCGGAGCCGTTCGAGCACCGGCTCCGGGCCGCCGAAAGACACCTCGTGATTCCAGAACGGGGCGCTCGTCAGGTACGCCTCGTACTCGGAGTTCCGCTTCCTCTTCTCGACGACCGTGTGCTCGACGGTGAGGGAGACCGTACGAAGGCAGTCCTCCCACCGCTGCGCGGCCCGTTCGGAGGCGCACGGCTCGGCCGCCGCGTACTCCCGGTACCGCTCGACCTGGGACGGCAGCCACGTGGTGAACACGAGCCAGCAGAGCAGGGCCGCGACCAAGGACGACAGGATCAGGGGCACGCCCCAGATCCTGCTTGTCTTCGTCACCGCCATGAGTCACCCCCCGCTCGCCCGTACGCCGCACGCAGGAGCCTAAAATCCGTGCCGCGCCCCACCGTCCACCGAGAGCATGACTCCGGTCACATAGGAAGCCGCCGGAGACAACAGGAACGCGGCCGCGCGCCCGAACTCCTCCGGGGTGCCGTACCTGCGCAGCGGAATGCGGGACTCGGCGGCCACCCGGGTCGCCTCGGGGTCGGCGGAGAGGGCGTCCAGCTCGCGCACCCGGTCCGTGTCGATGCGTCCGGGGAGCAGCCCGACCACGCGGATGCCGCGCGGGCCCAGCTCGTCGGAGAGGGACTTGGCGAACCCGGCGAGCCCGGGGCGCAGCCCGTTCGAGATCGTCAGCCCCGGGATCGGCTCGTGCACCGACCCGGACAGTACGAACCCGATGACACCGCCCGCCTCCAGCTCCGCCGCCGCTGCCCGCGCGAGCCGTACCGCTCCCAGGAACACCGACTCGAACGCCGCCTGCCACTGCTCGTCCGAGGTGGCGGCGACGAAGCCGGGCGGCGGCCCGCCGACGCTGACGAACACGCCGTGGAAGCCGCCGAAGTGCTCGCGGGCGGCCGCGATCAGCCGCCCGGCCGCCTCCGGATCGGCGTTGTCCACGGCCACCCCGATCGCGTTCGGGCCCAGCGCGGCCGCCGCGTCGGCGACGTTCTTCTCGTCCCGCCCGGTGATGACCACCTTCGCGCCGTCGGCCACGAGCTCACGTGCCGCCGCGTTGCCCAGTCCGCGGGTGGCCCCCGTGACGACGTACACCCGGTCCTTCAGTCCAAGATCCATGGCCCCTATCCTGCCCCGCCGCCCCCGAACAGGGCGAGGGCGGTGTTCACCAGGCCGATGTGGCTGAACGCCTGGGGGAAGTTGCCGAGCTGGCGGCCGGAGGCGGGGTCGTACTCCTCGGACAGCAGCCCCACGTCGTTGGTGAGCGCCACCAGCCGTTCGAACAGCTCCCGGGCCTCCTTCGTACGACCCGTCATGTGCAGCGCGTCCGCGAGCCAGAACGAGCACACCAGGAACGTGCCCTCGCTGCCCGGCAGCCCGTCGACGGCTGTCTCGTCCGTGCTGTAGCGACGCAGGAAACCGTCATGGCTGAGCTCGGCGCGGATCGCGTCGATGGTGCCGATGACGCGCGGGTCGTCCGGCGGCAGGAAACCGAAGCGCGGGATGAGCAGCAGCGCGGCGTCGAGCTCACGGGAGCCGTAGGACTGTGTGAAGGTGTTCCGCTCGGCGTCGTAGCCCTTCTCACACACCTCGCGGTGCACCTCGTCGCGCAACTCCCGCCAGCCGTCGAGGTCGCCCTCCAGCTTCGGGTTCTTCTCCAGGGCGCGCACGGCCCGGTCCGCCGCCACCCACACCATCACCTTCGAGTGCACGAAGTGACGGCGGCCGCCGCGCACCTCCCACAGCCCCTCGTCGGGCTGTTGCCAGTGGGAGCGCAGCCAGTCGACGAGGGCGGCCTGGATCGCCCAGATCTGCGGTTTGGTGGACAGGCCCGCGTACCGGGCCAGCGCCAGCGAGTCCATGACCTCGCCGTACACGTCCAACTGGAGCTGCCGCACGGCGTCGTTGCCGATGCGTACGGGGGCGGAACCGGCGAAGCCGGACAGCCACGGCACCTCGAACTCGGGCAGCCGCCGCTCGCCCGCCAGGCCGTACATGATCTGCAGATCGGCCGGGTCGCCGGCGACCGCGCGCAGCAGCCAGTTGCGCCAGGCCTCGGCCTCCTCCTGGTAGCCCGCCGCCAGCAGGGCGTTCAGGGTGAGGGTGGAGTCACGCAGCCAGCAGTGGCGGTAGTCCCAGTTGCGCACACCGCCCAGCTCCTCGGGGAGCGAGGTGGTGGCGGCGGCCACGATGCCGCCGGTCGGGCGGTAGGTGAGGGCCTTGAGGGTGATCAGGGAGCGGACGACGGCGTCCCGGTACGGGCCCTCGTAGGTGCAGCGCCCCGCCCACCTCCGCCAGTCACGGACGCTGGAGCGCAACGCCTTGTACGGGTCGACGAGGGGCGGGCGCGGTTCGTGCGAGGGGTGCCAGGTGAGGACGAACGCGACTTTCTCGCCCTCCTCGATCGTGAACTCCGCGTGCGTGCCGAGCTTCTCGCCCCACGTGCGCACCTCGGGCTCGCTGCGCAGCCAGACGGAGTCCGGCCCGGCGACGGCCACCCGGTGCCCGTCGGACCTGCGCACCCACGGCACGATCGAGCCGTAGTCGAAGCGCAGCCGCAGATCGCTGTGCACCGTGACACGGCCGCTGAGGCCCTCCACGACGCGCACGAGGTCGGGGGCGCGGTCGCGTTGGGGCATCAGGTCGGTGACGCGGACCGCGCCCTCGTCGGTCACCCACTCGGTGTCCAGCACCAGGGTGTCCGGGCGGTAGGCGCGGCGCGTGCAGGCGCCTCGCGCGTGCTTGGGGGCGATGCGCCAGTAACCGTTCTCCTCGTCGCCCAGGAGTCTGGCGAAGCAGGCGGCCGAGTCGAAGCGGGGCAGGCACAGCCAGTCGACGGAGCCGTCCGTGCCGACCAGGGCAGCCGTCTGCTCGTCGCCGATCAGGGCGTAGTCCTCGATACGCGGGTGCACGAAGTGCGGGTTCCCTTCGGGCCGGTGGGCCAATCAGAGGTGTGGTCGCAGGGACACGCCCGCCGGGGGGCCGGTCCCGGAGAAGATCACGCCGGGATCCGCCGGGGCCTGGTTGAGGACCCACAGCCCGATCAGCGTGGCCAGGGCGAACACGACCATGACGAGGACGGCGAGGACGAGCCGACGCCGGCGTTCCCGGCGCAGCCACTCGCCGCGCGCCGTGCGATAGGCGTCGGGCGCCGCCCGCACCCCGTCGGCGAGCGCGGCGAGCGCCTCGCGCAGCTCCCGCTCCGTGCGGTCCGCACTGGTGCCACGCGACCCAGTCGCGTCTCGATGCGTCATCGCCGGGCCTCCATCGCCTGGGTCAGTGCGGCGAGGCCGCGCGCCGTATGGGTTTTGACGGATCCGCAGGAGATGCCCATCGCCGCGGCGATCTCGCTCTCCTTCAGCCCGAGCCAGTGCCGCAGCACCAGCGCCTCGCGCTGCCGGGCGGGCAGTTGCTGGAGCGCGTCGATCAGTACGCGCTGGTCGTCACGGAGCAGTGCGGTGCTCTCGGCGGAGGCGACGACGTCGACGGGCGGGGCCGGGGGGTTCTCGGTGTGCCTGCGGGCGACCTGGAGGTGGCGTATGCGCATCCGCGTCAGATTGCAGACGGTGGAGCGCAGATACGCCTCCGCCGACTCCACGTCCCGCAGCCGCCGCCACTTGCGGTAGATCTGGTAGTAGGCCTCGGCCACCACGTTCTCCGGGTCGTCGGCGCCGAGCAGCACCGCGAGACGCAGCATCGAGGAGTAGTGCAGTTCGAAAAGCCGGGCGAGGCCGGCCTCGCGCTCCAGGTCGGCCGGGTCGCGCACGGCCGGTGCCAGTGGTTCGCCGGGCGGCGTGGACGCGAGGGCCACGCCCGGGTCGGCGGGCGGGCCCGCGGCCTGCGGGAGTTGCTCCTGCGGACTGTGAACGACCGCCTCCTGCAGGGGAGTCGGGTGTCTGCGTCTCACGGTTGGTTCGCTCCCGTCTCGGGGCGCCGCCTGACGGTCAGGCGGGACGGCAGGTCGGTGAGGTCGGCGCCGCGCGGGACGCCGAGGCGTTCGAGCACCGCGGTCGCGGCCACGGCGACGATGAGGTTGAGCAGCAGGGCGGCGAGCCCGGCGTAGATCTCCGGCCCGCCGCCGAGGGGCACGACCGACGAGAACCCTTCCCGTACGACCATGCAGGTCCCGGCCACCATGCCCACACCCCACCCGGCGAGCAGTGCCCGCGGATGCAGCCGCCCGGTGAACAGCCCCACCGCGACGGCCGGGAAGATCTGCAGGATCCAGACCCCGCCGAGCAGTTGGAGGTTGATGGCGTCCTGGTCGCGCAGCCCGAACACGAACGCCACCGCGCCCACCTTCGCGGTGAGCGACACCGCCTTGGCGATGCGCACCTGCCGCTTGGGCGTGGCGGTGGGATGGACGTACTCGACGTACACGTTCCTGACGAAGCTCGTGGCGGCGGCGATCGACATCACGGCCGCCGGGACCAGCGCCCCCACGGTGATCGCCCCGAACACCAGCCCGGCCAGCGGCGCCGGCATCAGCCGGTCGACCAGCATCGGTACGGCGGCCTCGGCGCCGCCCTCCGGGGCGCGGACGCCCGCCGCGAGGGCCGCGATGCCGAGGAAGCCGAAGAGGGCGAGCAGTCCGGTCCAGGCGGGCAGCGCCACCGAGACCTTGCGCAGGGTGCGGGGGCTGTCGGCGGCGAAGCCCGCGGTGAGGACGTGCGGGTACATCAGCAGGGCGAGCGCGGAGCCGAGCGCGAGAGTGGCGTACGCCGGCTGCTGCTCGGGGGCGAGGAGCAGCGCCGGGCCGCCGAGGCGCTCGGCCGCACCGTCGAAGACGGCACCCGGGCCGCCGAGCCGGTCCAGGACCAGCCAGGTCACCACGGTCAGCGAGAGGAAGACGGCCACGGCCTTGAGCGCGGAGATGACGGTGGGGGCGCGCAACCCGTGCCGGTAGGTGGCGACGGCCAGCCCGGCGAACAGCGTCACCATCACCAGATCACCGGCCGCACCCCGCGGATACACGCCCCCCGCCGCCAGCACCGCCCGGATGCCGAGCAGCTGCAGCGCGAGGTACGGCATCGTCGCGAGGATCCCGGTCAGCGCGACCACCAGGGCCAGCGGCGGCGAGCCGTACCGGCCGCGCACGAAGTCGGCGGCGGTCACATAACCGTGCCGCTCGGCCACGGCCCACAGGCGGCTCAGCAGCACGAAGGCGATCGGACAGACGATCACCGTGTACGGCACCGCGAAGAAGGCGGGCGCGCCGTTGCCGTACGCCAGGCCCGGTATGGCGGCGAAGGTGTACGCGGTGAAGATCGTGCCGCCGAGCAGCAGCCAGGTCCACACCGGGCCGAGGCTGCGGTCGGCCAGCGCCCAGCCCTCCAGGGACGGCAGCTTCGCGCTCGGGTGCAGGCGCCGCGCGGTCACGGCGAGCAGCGACGCTCCGCCGATCACGGCGAGAAACGTCGCGGTCATGGCGCCATCGGCCATGGGTCACCGTCCTTGGTGTGCCTGTGCCCTCGCGCGAGAGTTGCGCGGGCAGCCCGGACGGAGGACAGAGAACCGGCGGGAAATTTCCTGGACATCCGCTGTCAACCGGTCCGAGGGGGTGGGCAACTCTTGCACAGACCGACAGCGAGGGGGAGAGGAGCGCAGGTCATGGCACGGACCGGTCATCACCGGCTACGGCGCGTCGCGATCGCCGTCCTGCTTCTCGCCCCCGCCGCGGGTCTGCTGTGGGTCCCCTGGTACGCCGGTGCCGAACCGCGGCCGGCCGGGACGCCGTTCTTCTACCGGTACCAGCTCGCCTGGGTGCCGGGTTGCGGCCTCTGCCTGCTCGCGGCGTACGCGCTGACGGACCGACATCGACCTCGCTGAGCCGCACTTCCCTTTCTGCCGCACACCTGCTGTGCCCACCTGTTCAGGTCAGGAGCCGCCATGCCCGCATCAGCCATGCCCGAATCCAGCCGTGAGGCGCCGGAAAAGTCACGAATGTCGCCCAAGTCGATGGCGATCTGGACCGCCGTGGCCCTCGTCGGCGCCCTCGGCTGGGCCGTGCTCGCCCTGTCCCGGGGCGAGGAGATCTCGGCCGTCTGGCTGGTCGTGGCGGCCCTCGGCTCGTACGCGATCGCCTACCGCTTCTACTCGCGGTTCATCGCCCGGCGGGTCCTCCAGGTCGACGACACCCGCGCCACCCCGGCCGAACGCCTTGAGGACGGTGTCGACTACCACCCCACCGACAAGCGGGTGCTGTTCGGCCACCACTTCGCGGCGATCGCGGGCGCCGGCCCGCTGGTCGGCCCGGTCCTGGCCGCGCAGATGGGCTATCTGCCGGGCACGGTCTGGATCATCGTGGGCGTGATCTTCGCCGGCGCGGTGCAGGACATGATCGTCCTGTTCCTCTCCATGCGCCGGGACGGCAAGAGCCTCGGCCAGATGGCCCGTGACGAGATCGGCAAGGTGGGCGGCGCCGCGGCGCTGATCGGCGTCTTCGCCATCATGATCATCCTGCTGGCGGTCCTCGCGATGGTCGTCGTCAACGCGCTGGCGGAGTCCGCGTGGGGCACCTTCTCGGTCTCCATGACCATCCCCATCGCCCTCTTCATGGGCTTCTACCTGCGCTACCTGCGGCCCGGCCGGGTCGTGGAGACCAGCTTCATCGGCGTCGCGCTGCTGCTGCTCGCCATCCTCGGCGGCGGCTGGATCCAGGACTCCTCCCTCGCGGAGTACTTCGTGTGGAGCCCGGAGACCCTGGTCTTCTGCCTCGTCGGCTACGGCTTCTTCGCGTCCGTGCTGCCGGTGTGGATGCTGCTGGCACCCCGGGACTATTTGTCCACCTTCATGAAGGTCGGCACCATCGCCCTGATGGCCGTCGGTGTGGTGATCGCCGCCCCGAACCTCAGGGCCGAGCCGGTGACCGACTTCGCCGTCAACGGCGCGGGGCCGGTCTTCGCCGGCTCCCTGTTCCCCTTCCTCTTCATCACGATCGCCTGCGGCGCGCTGTCCGGCTTCCACGCCCTGGTCTCCTCCGGCACCACGCCGAAGCTGATCCAGAAGGAGTCCCAGGTCCGGCTGATCGGCTACGGCTCCATGCTCACGGAGTCCTTCGTCGCCGTCATGGCCCTGATCGCCGCCTGCGTCCTGGAACCCGGCCTGTTCTATGCCATGAACTCCCCGGCCGCCCTGCTCGGCCCGACCGTGGAGACCGCGTCGGAGGCGGTGAAGGGTCTCGGCTTCACGATCACTCCGGACCAGCTGACGGCCGCGGCCAAGGCGGTCGAGGAGGAGACACTGGTCGGCCGCTCCGGCGGCGCCCCCACCCTCGCCGTGGGCATGTCGGAGATCTTCGCCGGGGTGTTCGGCGGCGCCGGGATGAAGGCATTCTGGTACCACTTCGCGATCATGTTCGAGGCGCTGTTCATCCTCACCACGGTGGACGCCGGCACCCGCGTGGGCCGCTTCATGCTCCAGGACATGCTCGGCAACGTCTGGAAGCCGATCGGCCGGGTCACCTGGAAGCCGGGCATCTGGATCACCAGCGCCCTGGTCGTCGGCGCCTGGGGCTACTTCCTCTACGCCGGTGTCACCGACCCCCTCGGCGGCATCAAGCAGCTGTTCCCGCTGTTCGGCATCGCCAACCAGCTGCTGGCCGCGGTGGCCCTCGCCGTCACCACCACCGTGCTGATCAAGTCCGGCAGGCTGCGCTGGGCGTGGGTCACCGGCATCCCGCTCGCCTGGGACGTGGCCGTCACCTTCACCGCCGGCTGGCAGAAGATCTTCTCGGACGACCCGGCGATCGGCTTCTTCGCCCTGCGCGACAAGTACGCGCGGGCCATCGAGGACGGCCGGCTCCTGCCGGGCGCCACGACCATGGACGACATGCACACCATCGTGCTGAACAACACGGTCGACGGCGTGATCATGGCCGTCTTCCTCCTGCTGGTCCTCACGGTCCTGGTCAACTGCGCCGTGGTGTGCGTCCGTGCCGTCGGCGCCGCCCGCGTCGGTGAGCCGCTGCCGACCACCGAGGCGCCGTACGTCGAGTCCCGTATCGACACACCGGAGCGGCCCGAGGAGCCGCTGGTGGGGGCACGCTCATGAGGACCGTCAGGAAGGCGCTGCGGGTCCTGCGCTGGTACGCGCGTGAGCTGACCGGCGAGGCGGAGTACGACCGCTACTGCGAGCGGCACCGACGCCGTGACCCCCGGACCCCGGTGCCGACCCGGCGGCAGTACGAGGCACTGCGCACCCTGCACCGCGAGCAGCACCCACAGAGCCGCTGCTGCTGACGCCGCGGATCGGTACAGCCCCGCGCTCCTTGCGTACGTGCACTGGACGTACCTACAGGGGCGCGGGGACCTGCGCGAGCAGCGACGAACCCTCCGCGGCCAACCGCACACCGCCCAGCGGCTCCACGGCCTCGGCGCGGTCCCCCTCATGCCGGGCTTCGCCCGGCAGCCCGCCTTCCAGGTGCCCCAGGGCGACGGCCCGCGTCTTCCAGCGCGTCGGTCGCCACATGCCCCCACCGAGTGGGACCTGCCGCCCGACCCGGAACGGACCTTCCGCTATGCGCGCGATGAGCTGGAGGGCCGAGGGAGGGAACGAGGCGGAGCTACACCGCGGCCGGTGTCGTCTCGGTCTCCTGCGGCGCGGTCGCCTGTGCCCGGTCCCGGGCCTCGCGGCGGGCCAGGATGAACCAGCCGATGGGGACGCCCGCGGCGAACAGCCACCACTGGATGGCGTACGCGTAGTTCAGCGGGGCGTTCTCGTTGCCGGGTTCGCCGAGCGGCTCCGGGGTGTCGCCCTTCGGCTCGGGTGCCGTCAGCGCGATGTAGCCGCCGAGCACCCGGGCGTCGAGGCGCCGGGCCTCCTGCTCGCTGTTGATCAGCATGACCTGCCGGTCGGGGAGGCCCTTGAGGTTCTTGATGCCGCTCGCCTCGGTCGTCTCGTCGGGCATCAGCCGCCCGGTGACGGCGACGCGCCCGCTCGGCGGTGCGGGGATCTTGGGGAACGCCGTCTGGCTCAGGCCGTCGGCGGGGATCCAGCCGCGGTTGACCAGCAGCACCTTGCCGTCCGTCAGGACGAAGGGGGTCAGGACGTGGAAGCCGACCTCCTCGTCGGCGTTGACACGCCGCCTGACGACTTGTTCCCGGTCGGTGTCGAAGTGGCCCTCGGCGGTCACGGTGCGGTACCGCTGCTTCGTGGTGACGGTGTGCCCCGGAGAGGTCAGCTCCTCCACGGGCACCGGCTTCGCGCCCAGCGCGTCCGCGACCAGCTGGTTGCGGGCGCTGCGCTCCTCGTAGCGGTGCATCTGCCAGATGCCCAGCCTGATCATCGTGGGGATGAGGAGCAGGGCGACCAGTGTGAGGATCACCCACTGCCGGGACAACAGGAAGCGGTACACCCCACGACCGTACAACTCGGTCGTGGGGTGCGTTCAGGCGGGTACCGGGTCACACCTTGTCGACGATCCCCGCCTTTCCCTCCGCGCGGGCGCAGTGGGCGCCGCAGTACCAGTGGCCGTCGACCTCGACGCCCTGCCCGATGATCTGGACGCGGCAGTGCTCGCAGATCGGGGCCATGCGGTGGATCGCACAGGAGAAGCAGTCGAAGACGTGCACCGCGCCCTGCGCGTGCACCTCGAAGGTCATTCCGTAGTCGTTTCCGCAGACTTCGCATGTCGCCATGCGCCACAGGGTGAGCCGTCACCGCGGCCCGGGCGAGACGGCTCCGGGCGAGTCGCGCGGCAATCACCCGTCCGTACGGTCACGGCTCCGACGCCGGCTCCACGTCCCGCAGGAGCTGCCCGAACGCGGCCTCGTCGACCACCGGCGTCCCGTACTGCCGGGCCTTGACCACTTTGGACGTGCCCGAGTCCGGGTCGTTCGTGACGAGCAGGCTGGTCAGCCGGGACAGGCTCGTCGCCACATGCAGCCCGGCCTCGGTCGCGCGGTCCTCCAGCAGGTCGCGCTCGATCGACGTGTCCCCGGAGAAGGCGACCCGCATGCCCTGCTTGAGCCTTTTGCCCTCCTCGTAGCGCCCCGGGTTGGGGTAGGGGCAGGCGGGCCTCTTCCGGGACGGTCGCCAACTGCTCTGCCGATAGCCGCTGTAACCGCCGTAGCCGCCCGCCTGCTGTCCGATCCGGGGCGTGGTGGCCGTGTCCCGCCACTCGGTCAGCGGCCGGCACTCCTGGAGCGGCAGCCGCACACTGCCCGCCGCCGCGGCTCGCAGGCTCGGCCGGAACGCCTCCGCCAGCACGCGCGCGTCGTCCAGCGCGTGGTGCGCGCGCTGCTGCACGACGCCGAAGTGCGCGGCCAGTGACTCCAGCTTGTGGTTGGGCAGCGGCAGGCCCAGCTCCTTGGACAGCGCGATCGTGCACAGCCGCTGCCGCACCGGGGCCTCGCGCTCCGCGCGCGCGTACTCCCGGGCGATCATCTGCCAGTCGAAGACGGCGTTGTGCGCGACGAGCACCCGGCCGTCCAGCCGGGACGAGAACTCCTCGGCGACATCCGTGAAGAGGGGAGCGCCCTCCAGCGCCTCGCTCGTCAGTCCGTGGATCCACACCGGGCCCGGGTCCCGCTCCGGATTGACCAGCGTGTACCAGTGGTCCTCGACCTCGCCGCGCGCGTCCAGCCGGTACACCGCCGCGGAGATTATCCGGTCGTCCCGGGCCAGGCCGGTGGTCTCCACGTCAACGACCGCGTATCCCCGGGGATACGCGGCCGGCCACGCTGTGGGGAAGGGCGCCGCGGTCGTAGGGTCTTCGAGCATGGTCACTGAGGATACGGGCCGGCACTGACAGCCCCGACCGTCAGGTGCCTTGCGTCGCCGACCTGTTCGAGTGCTGCGAACGCGAGGACGCCAACCGGTCGGCCCGCACGGCGTGTTGCCCCACCTCGGCGCACCGTCCCACGCGGAGCGGAGCCGTCGGGGAGCGCCGGTACGTCCCAGATGTCCCCCGCGGTGCGATTCTCCGCATGTGACCGAACCAACGCATGACGAGGCCCGCGGAGGCGTGCTGGGCGAGCGGCTGAACTGGCTGCGGGCCGCCGTTCTCGGGGCGAACGACGGCATCGTGTCGACCACCGGGCTCGTCGTCGGCGTGGCCGGCGCGACGGGCGACCGTTCGGCCCTGCTCACGGCCGGACTGGCCGGGCTGCTCGCCGGGTCGATGTCGATGGCGGCGGGCGAGTACGTCTCCGTCTCCACGCGGCGCGACTCGGAGAAGGCGGCGTTGGCCGTGGAGAGGCGGGACTTGCGGGAGCGGCCGGAGGCGGAACTGGCGGAGCTGGCACAGCTTCTCGAACGCCGCGGGCTGTCGCGGGAGGTGGCCCTGGAAGCGGCCGTC
This sequence comes from Streptomyces sp. NPDC006385, assembly GCF_040612485.1. Taxonomy (NCBI): domain Bacteria; kingdom Bacillati; phylum Actinomycetota; class Actinomycetes; order Kitasatosporales; family Streptomycetaceae; genus Streptomyces; species Streptomyces sp. NPDC006385. The sequence goes on along the minus strand of NZ_JBEXQG010000036.1, from coordinate 32,910 downwards.
CAGCTGACGGAACGGGACGCGCTGAAGGCGCACGCGCGCGTGGAGCTCGGTATCGACCCGGACGAGCTGACCAACCCCTGGCACGCGGCGTGGGCGAGCTTCCTGGCGTTCACGGCCGGGGCGCTGCTGCCGCTGCTCGCCGTGGTGCTGCCGCCCGCCGCCCGCCGCCCGCCGACTGGCGGCTCGCCGTCACCGTCGCCTCCGTCCTGGCCGCGCTCGCCCTGACCGGCTGGAGCAGCGCCCGCCTGGGCGCGGCCGCCCCGGCCCGCGCGGTGCCGCGCAACGTGGCGGGCGGCGCGCTGGCCATGGGCGTCACCTACGCGGCCGGCACGCTGCTGGAGGCGACCGGGGCGTAGGGCCGCCGGTCTCCCCGAGGTGGGTGTTGTAGCCGCCGGGTACCGCCGCCGATGTACCGCTGCCCGACGTCCTGGACGGCATGCTCGCCCCGCCGCCCGTCCTCGCCGACGCAGGCCGTGCGACAGCCGGCTGCCGGGTGGAAACGGGCTCACCAGCGGATCGGCACCGGCAGCGCCGTCAGCAGCCCCGACAGCGCGACCACCCCTCCCAGGGCGACGACCTCCGCCCGCGCGGGCGAGCAGGCGGTCAGCGGATCGGCCGCCCGGCGCAGCCGGATCCGCGCCCACAGGGCGAGCGCGGCCACGGCCACCACCAGGATCACCTTGGCGAGCAGGGCACGCCCGTACGCCGTCTCCGTCAGTTGTCCCAGGATCGTGTCCGACGGCATCCGGCGCAGCGAACTCCACACGCCCGTCGCCGTGATGACGGCGAGCAGTACGGCCGCCACGCGCGCGTAGAGCCCCAGCAGAGCCGCGCCGGCCGCGCCCGTCTCCCCGGCACCTCGACCGCGCAGCGTCCGCAGCGCGTACAGCAGCCCGCCCGCCCACAGCGACGCGCAGGTCAGGTGAACCAGCGTCAGCGCGGAGCCGAGCAGCGGGCCGTGCTCGGTCGTCGGGTGCGCACGCAGCGCCTCGGCGACCACGACCGCGGCCAGTGGCCAGACCTGGGTGGCGGGACGGCTCGAGAGCGCGCACAGCGCGGCCACGGCGAAAGCGTTGACCTCCAGCAGCGCGAGCTTGCCGTCGCGTGACGCGTACAGGCCGCCGATGTCGAGGTCGGAGGGGCTGTCCGGCACGAGGTTGCCCGTGGACACGACCGAGGCGAGACCGAGGGCGGCGACGAAACCGGCGCCGGCCGCCTGCGGCGCCCAACTGCGGGGCAGGGGCAGCGGAGCGCCGGGCACGGAACGGGCCAGCCGCCGCACGAACAGCTCGCCCACCGGGACGCACAGCGCCGCGAACAGCACCGTACGCAGCAGCCCGATGCCCCCGGCGCCGGGCGCCGCGGCCTCGCCCGTGCCGTGCAGCGCGGCCGACGGCCCGAGCAGCGGGACCAGCGCCGCCAGCCCCACCAGCACGACAACGGCGACGGCGGGACCGACGCCGGGACCGGATCTGGGCGCGCTCCCGTCGGACTCGGCGAGTGAGGGTTTCGTCAACGTCACCTCAAGATCATCACAAGCCGTCACGCATCACTCGACCGTCATCACTCGACCGTCTCACTCGACCGCCGTCATTCGACCGCGTCCAGCGCGTTCACGACGCCGAACCCGTAGAAGCCGTTGAACCGCTTGCCGCCCTCGCACACCGCGTCCTGCGTGCCGTCGCCGTTCTGGTCGTAGGACTCGGGGCAGCCCGGGTTGTCCGCCTGGGCCATCAGCAGCGCCTTGAGCTGGGCGGGAGTCGCGTGCGGGTGCCGGGACTTCAGCAGCGCGGCGACACCCGTGGCGTGCGGGGCCGCCATCGACGTGCCCTGGAGGAAGCCGTACCTGCCGTCCGGGAGGGTGGACAGGATGCGGCCGTTCCTCGACGGGGTGTCGGGGATCTGGTAGAGCCGGTCACCGCCCGGCGCCGCGAGGTCGACGACGCCGTAACCGTACGAGGAGTAGGACGATTTGAGGTTCCGCACGCCCGTGGCGCCGACCGTGACGACACCTGGCAGCTGCGTCGGTACGTCGAAGCACGCGTGCGGGTCCACGGTGCGCTCGACCGGCGTCGAGTCGTCGGGGCTGGTGCCGTCGACTAGCGCGTCGGAGTCCAGGTCGTGGTTGGAGTTGCCGGACGACGCGAGATTGAGCGTGCCCTTGCGCTGGGCGTACAGCTGGGCCCTGTTGACCGCGTCCACGATCGCCCGCTGGTCCGGATCGTCCATGCAGTTGTAGAGCCACGGGTCGACGTAATAGCTGTTGTTCGTGATCTCGACGCCGTGGTCGGCGGCGAACACGAAGGCGCATACCACGCTTTCGGGGTAATAGAGGCCGTTGACCGGGTCGCTCACCTTGATGGCGGAGACCTTGACGCCGGGAGCGACACCGGCGATGCCTATGCCGTTGCGTGCCGCGGCGATCTCGCCCGCCACATGCGTGCCATGGCCGATGGCGGGGGTGTACGGCCGCCAGGCGCCCGCGCTGGTGTCCGCCCTGCCGCCGGCGCAGTTCGCCGACTGGGCCGCGGAGAAGTTCGGCGCGAGGTCCGGGTGGGTGTCGTCCACGCCGTTGTCGATCACGGCGACGGTCACCTCGTCGCTGCCCGGGTTGATGCCGGCGGCCCGGTCGGCGCCGATCGCGCGCAGGTTCCACTGGTCGGCCTCGAGCGGCTCGGCGCCGGCCTGCGCGGCGCCTGCGGTCCTCGCGGCCTGCTGCTCCGTCAGCAGCTGGACGGGACCCTCGTCGGTCGCCCCGGCGGCGGTCAGGGGCGCCGTACGCGTCGCACCCGCCGACTGGACGCCGCGCACCGCGCGCATCGCCCCGGCGAAGTCGGGGTTCGCCGCGTGGACGACGATCACGCCGATCCGCTGGTACGCGACCACCACCGTGCCGCCGGCCGCGGCGATCGCCCTCTTCACCGACTCGATCGTGCGACGGTCCGGCCGTGTGTTGACGACGTACGCCAGGGTGGGGGCGTCCATGACCCGCGCGCCGGGCTCCGCGATCGGTGCCGCCGAGGCCCCGGCCGGCAGGAGGCCGAGCGAGGCGGTCAGCGACAGGACGAGAGGTACGGCGAGGCCGAGCCCGCGTCTGAACCGCAGATGAACCATGGGATCTCCACATCATCCGGAACAGGCACCGCCCGGAGCGCGGATGGCGAGCGGGCAGGTGCATGACGAGTGGTGCAGGGCGAAGCTATCCCCGAACCTCAGGGCCGGCAATCGCTGATCCGAGCGACTTCGGAAAGACGGCCGAGCGGTTGAACCGGTCCTCGCGTGGCGCCGTGACCTTGGACAGGAGGCGCGAGCACGATCGAGCCCCCTGTTGGATCACGCGCCGGGGCCCTAACATCGCCACCCGGCTCAAGTGATCCCTGTCACCACGAGGAACAGAGCCGTCCATGTCCGTACCCGATCCGTCCCCGACCCCCGACCCGCCCCCCACCCCCGATCCGTCCCCGTCCACCGTCGCAACAGCGCCCGCAACGCGAGGAGACTCCGTGGCCACCGACGCACCGCCCCCCTCGAAAGAGGAACACAAACTCCCCTCCCCCGAGGAGTTCACCGAGGTGCAGCAGAGCGCGGAGTTCGCCGAACTGCGCCGCTCGTACCGATCCTTCGCCTTCCCGCTGACCATCGCCTTCATCGTCTGGTACCTGCTGTACGTCCTGCTCTCCAACTACGCGGGCGACTTCATGGGCACCAAGCTGTTCGGCAACATCAACGTCGCCTTTGTCTTCGGTATCGCCCAGTTCGTCACCACGTTCCTCATCGCCTGGTGGTACGCGCGGCACGCAGGCGCCAAGCTCGACCCCAAGGCCGAGGCCATCAAGACCCGTATGGAGGGCGGCGCATGAGCCCCGAGATCACCCAGCTCCAGCTCGCCGCCAACGAGGCCAGCCAGCACCGCCCGCTGATCATTTCCCTGTTCGCCGCCTTCGTGATCGGGACCCTCTTCATCACCGTCTGGGCGGGCCGGCAGACCAAGGACGCCGCCGACTTCTACGCGGGCGGCCGGTCGTTCAGCGCCTTCCAGAACGGCCTCGCCGTCTCCGGCGACTACATGTCCGCCGCGTCCTTCCTCGGCATCGCGGGCGCCATCGCCCTCTTCGGCTACGACGGCTTCCTCTACTCCATCGGCTTCCTGGTCGCCTGGCTGGTCGCCCTGCTCCTGGTGGCCGAGCCGCTGCGGAACTCCGGCCGCTACACGATGGGCGACGTCCTCGCGTACCGCATGCGCCAGCGCCCGGTGCGCACGGCGGCCGGCACCTCGACGATCGTCGTGTCGATCTTCTACCTGCTGGCCCAGATGGCCGGTGCCGGCGTCCTGGTCTCGCTGCTGCTCGGCATCACCTCCGACGCGGGCAAGATCCTCATCGTCGCCCTCGTCGGCGTCCTGATGATCGTGTACGTCTCCATCGGCGGCATGAAGGGCACCACCTGGGTCCAGATGGTCAAGGCCGTCCTGCTCATCGGCGGCACCATCCTGATCACCTTCCTGGTGCTGCTGAAGTTCAACTTCAACATCTCCGACCTGCTCGGCAAGGCCGCCGAGAACAGCGGCAAGGGCGCCGCCTTCCTGGAGCCCGGCCTTCAGTACGGCGCCACCGGCACCTCCAAGCTGGACTTCATCTCCCTCGGCATCGCCCTGGTCCTCGGCACCGCCGGCCTGCCGCACATCCTGATCCGCTTCTACACGGTGCCCAACGCCAAGGCCGCCCGGAAGTCCGTGAACTGGGCCATCGGCATCATCGGCGGCTTCTACCTGATGACCATCGCCCTCGGCTTCGGCGCCGCCGCGCTGATCTCGCAGGAGGAGATCATCGCGTCCAACCCGTCCGGGAACACGGCCGCACCGCTGCTCGCCCTGCACCTGGGCGGCGTCGACTCGGCCTGGGGCGCGATCCTGCTCGCCACCATCTCGGCGGTGGCCTTCGCGACGATCCTCGCGGTCGTCGCCGGCCTCACCCTGGCCTCGTCCTCGTCGTTCGCCCACGACATCTACGCGAACGTCATCAGGAAGGGCAAGGCCACCGAGAAGGAGGAGGTCAGGGCGGCCCGCCTCGCGACGATCGGCATCGGCGCGGTCTCCATCCTCCTCGGCGCCCTCGCCCGCGACCTCAACGTCGCCGGCCTGGTCGCCCTGGCCTTCGCGGTCGCGGCCTCCGCCAACCTGCCGACGATCCTGTACAGCCTGTTCTGGAAGCGGTTCACCACCCAGGGCGCGCTGTGGTCGATCTACGGCGGTCTGATCGTCGCCGTCGGCCTGGTGCTGTTCTCGCCGGTCGTCTCCGGCGACCCCAAGGCGATGTTCCCGGACGTCGACTTCGCCTGGTTCCCGCTGAAGAACCCCGGCATCATCTCCATCCCGTTCGGCTTCTTCATGGGCTGGCTCGGCACGGTCCTGTCCAAGGAGGAGCCCGACGCCGCCAAGTACGCGGAGCTGGAGGTCCGGTCCCTGACCGGCACCGGCGCCCACTGAGCACGCCCCCTTCAGCGGCCGCGTCGTAGGTCTCTACGACGCGGCCGCGTCGTACGTCGTGGGATCGGGCTCTTTCGTTGTCAGTGCGGTCACGTAGGCTCGCAGGTGACGGAAGAGATGTGCTCCGTGACGAGGGAGGGGGCCCAGTGCTCATCGACACCTACGGCCGAGTGGCCACCGACCTGCGAGTCTCGCTGACCGACCGCTGCAATCTGCGGTGCACCTACTGCATGCCCGAAGAGGGCCTGCAGTGGCTGGCCAAGCCCGACCTGCTCACGGACGACGAGATCGTCCGCCTGATCGACATCGCCGTCACCTCCCTCGGCATCGAGGAAGTCCGCTTCACCGGCGGCGAGCCCCTGCTGCGCCCCGGCCTGGTCGGCATCGTCGAGCGCGTCGCCGCCCTGGAGCCCCGCCCCCAGATGTCGCTGACGACCAACGGCATCGGCCTCAAGCGCACCGCGACCGCCCTGAAGGCGGCGGGCCTGGACCGGGTCAACGTCTCCCTGGACACCCTCCGCCCGGACGTCTTCAAGACCCTGACCCGGCGCGACCGCCACAAGGACGTCATCGAGGGCCTGCACGCCGCCCGCGAGGCCGGCCTGACCCCGGTGAAGGTCAACTCGGTCCTGATGCCGGGGCTGAACGAGGACGAGGCCCCCGACCTCCTCGCCTGGGCCGTGGAGCACGACTACGAACTGCGCTTCATCGAGCAGATGCCCCTGGACGCCCAGCACGGCTGGAAGCGCGACGGCATGATCACCGCCGGGGACATCCTGACGTCCCTGCGCACCCGCTTCGAGCTGACGGCCGAGGGGGAGGAGAAGCGCGGCTCGGCCCCGGCGGAGCGCTGGCTGGTCGACGGCGGCCCGCATGTGGTCGGCGTCATCGCCTCGGTCACCCGCCCGTTCTGCTCGGCCTGCGACCGCACCCGTCTGACGGCCGACGGCCAGATACGCACCTGCCTCTTCGCCACCGAGGAGACCGACCTGAGAGCCGCCCTGCGCTCCGGGGCCCCCGACGAGGAGATCGCCCGCATCTGGCGCCTGGCGATGTGGGGCAAGAAGGCGGGCGCGGGCCTGGACGACCCGACGTTCGTCCAGCCGGACCGGCCGATGTCAGCCATCGGTGGCTGAAGGGGCCTCTTCCCACTCCTCCAGCAGGACGACGTCCTTCAAGAACCCACGCACCCCGAGGAACTGCGACAGATGCTCGCGATGCTCCTCACACGCGAGCCAGGTCTTGCGCCGCTCCGGCGTATGGATCTTCGGGTTGTTCCACGCCAGCACCCACACGGCGTCGGCACGGCACCCCTTGGCCGAACAGATCGGCGTCTCGTCACTCACAGAAACTCGTCTCGCACGTTGACGCACAAAAAGGCGACGCCGAGCAGCCACGGGGGGAGCTGCCCGGCGTCGGTCCATCGCTCCGACGGGGGATGCGGAGCGTCCACGAAGTATGTCACGGGTAACCCGTCCCCCGGCACCGGAACAACACTATTGATCTGAGCTTTTCCTGAGCTTGGCGTGGAGTCGACTCCGGAGGACCCCGCTCCGCACCATCACGCCCCGTCGCGCGGTTTGCTTTGTCCGCCGGAGGCGGAGTCACCCGCGACATCTTCCGGGACGGATTCCGCGAAACCGTCATTCGTCCGCGGCGGCGAGATCATCGGCCGCGTCGGCGCCGTCACGAACGTCGACGGCAGGGACGGCGTGTTCTCCCGCCCCGCGTTGGCGATCACCACCGCGATGTACGGCAGGACCGCCCCGAGCACCAACGCCACGATGGCGACGTGCCGTTCGACGTTCCACAACGTGGCCGCGAGGATCACCGACACCGTGCGGACCGACATCGAGATGACGTACCGGCGTTGCCGGGCACGCACATCGTCCTGGAGACCCGCCCGGGCCCCGGTGATCCGGAACACCTGGGCGCCGCTGTCGCCATGCAGCTTCCGCATCACATTCCACCATCCGCCCGCATCGGACCTTCCCCCTGCCCGCACCCGTCCGCCCCCGGTCGGGGACCCCGGGCCAAGACACCTCCCACGGTACGCCCCGCCTGCGCCGCCTACGAGAGCGGGGCCCTTGCCACCTGGGGGGACGGAGTCGGCCGTCACGCGTACGGCCGTACTCGGCATGCGGCGTACCCGGGCCGGAACGACACTGGCCGTAATGCTCACCTTGAGCCGTACGAGGAGGCAGCCATGGGCTGGTTGTGGGCGATCATCGTGGGATTCGTGCTGGGCCTGCTCGCGAAGGCGATCATCCCGGGCAGACAGCACAGCCCCCTCTGGCTGACCACCATCTTCGGCATCCTCGGCGCCATCGTCGGCAACGCGGTCGCCCGCGGGTTCGGCGTCGAGTCGACCCGTGGCATCGACTGGAGCCGGCACATCTTCCAGATCGTCGCCGCGGTGATCATCGTGTACGCGGGGGACATGCTGTACATGTCGACGCTGGGCAAGCGCAAGCATCGGACCTGAAGCCGGCCGTGAGCGGCCCTGACGGCCATGAGGGCCATGACGAGGGGGCGGCCTCCCGTGCGGGAAGCCGCCCCCTCGCCGTGGGTACGTACGCTCAGGCGCCCGTGACCTCGACCGCCGCCAGGTTCTTCTTGCCCCGGCGCAGCACCAGCCACCGCCCATGCAGCAGGTCCTCCTTCGCGGGCACCGCGTCCTCGGAGGCGACCTTCACGTTGTTCACGTAGGCGCCGCCCTCCTTCACGGTGCGCCGCGCGGCGGACTTGCTGGCCACGAGGCCGACCTCGGCGAGGAGGTCGACGACCGGGCCGAGCTGCTCGACCTGGATGTGCGGCACCTCGGAGAGGGCCGCCGCCAGCGTCCGGTCGTCCAGCTCCGTCAGCTCGCCCTGGCCGAACAGCGCCTTGGACGCGGCGATCACGGCGGCCGTCTGCTCGGCACCGTGCACCAGCGTCGTCAGCTCCTCGGCCAGCGCACGCTGCGCGGCACGGGCCTGCGGGCGCTCCTTGGTCTGCTTCTCCAGCTCCTCCAGTTCCGCACGGGACTTGAAGGAGAGGATCCGCAGGTAGGTGGAGATGTCCCGGTCGTCCGCGTTCAGCCAGAACTGGTAGAACGCGTACGGCGTCGTCATCTCGGGGTCGAGCCAGACGGCGCCGCCCTCGGTCTTGCCGAACTTGGTGCCGTCCGCCTTGGTCATCAGCGGGGTCGCCAGCGCGTGCACCTGGGCGTGCGGCTCCAGCTTGTGGATCAGGTCCAGACCCGCCGTGAGGTTGCCCCACTGGTCGCTGCCGCCCTGCTGGAGCGTGCAGCCGTAGCGCCGGTACAGCTCCAGGAAGTCCATGCCCTGGAGCAACTGGTAGCTGAACTCCGTGTAGCTGATGCCCTCTTCGGACTGCAGTCGACGGGCGACCGAGTCCTTGGTCAGCATCTTGTTGACGCGGAAGTGCTTGCCGATGTCCCGCAGGAACTCGATGGCCGACATGCCGGCCGTCCAGTCCAGGTTGTTCACCATCACCGCGGCGTTCTCGCCCTCGAAGGACAGGAACGGCTCGATCTGCCCGCGCAGGCGGGTCACCCAGTTCGCGACCGTCTCCGGGTCGTTCAGCGTGCGCTCGGCCGTCGGGCGCGGGTCGCCGATCTGGCCCGTCGCGCCGCCGACCAGCGCCAGCGGGCGCAGGCCCGCCCGCTGGAGGCGGCGCATGGTGAGGACCTGGACCAGGTGGCCGACGTGCAGGCTGGCCGCGGTCGGGTCGAAGCCGCAATAGAACGTGACGGGACCGTCCGCGAGCGCCTTGCGCAATGCGTCCTCGTCAGTGGACAGGGCGATCACGCCACGCCACTTCAGCTCGTCGACGATGTCCGTCACGGTTCTCGTGTCTCCTTGATGATCTTCGGCCAGTCGGGCGACAGCCGATTAGGAACGCCTACGAGGTTATACGCCCTGACTGACAGAGCTCATGTTGAAATCGGGGACGCGCAGCGCCGGCATCGCCGCCCTCGTGAACCAGTCGCTCCACTCCCGCGGCAGGGTCTTCTCCGTGCGCCCCGCCTCCGTCGCCCGCCCCAGCAGGCCCACCGGCGACTCGTTGAACCGGAAGTTGTTGACCTCGCCGGTCACCTCGCCGTTCTCGACGAGGTACACCCCGTCCCGGGTCAGGCCGGTCAGCAGCAGCGTCGCCGGGTCGACCTCGCGGATGTACCACAGGCAGGTCAGCAGCAGCCCGCGCCCGGTGTTCGCGACCATCTCCTCCAGCGAGCGGTCCTTCCCGCCGTCCAGGATCAGGTTGTCGGCGCCCGGCGCCACGGGCAGACCGGTCAGACCCGCACTGTGGCGGGTGGTCGTGAGGTGCTTGAGCTCGCCCTCGCGCATCCACTCCGTGGCCGCGACCGGCAGCCCGTTGTCGAACACCGACTGGTCGCCGCCGGAGGAGTGCGCGATCACGAAGGGGGCGGACTCCAGGCCCGGCTCGTTCGGGTCGCTGCGCAGGGTCAGCGGCAGCTCGGTCAGCCTCTCCCCGACGCGTGTCTTGCCGCCGGGCTTGGAGAACACGGTCCGGCCCTCGACCGCGTCCCGCCCGGACGCCGACCACATCTGGTAGATCAGCAGGTCGGCCACGGCGGTCGGCGGCAGCAGCGTCTCGTACCGGCCGGCCGGCAGCTCCAGGCGCCGCTCGGCCCAGCCGAGGCGTACGGCCAGCTCGGCGTCCAGCGCCGTCGGGTCGACGTCCTTGAAGTCCCGCGTGGAGCGCCCCGCCCACGCCGAGCGGGTACGGTCCGGCGACTTGGCGTTCAGCTCCAGGGTGCCGTTGGGCTGGTCGTGCCGCAGCCGCAGCCCCGTGGACGTGCCCACGTACGTCGACACCAGCTCGTGGTTGGCGAAGCCGTACAGCTCCCGTCCGCCCGCACGCGCGCGTGCGAACGCCTCACCGAGCGCCGGGGCGAAGTCGGCGAACACGGTGGACGAGGTCTCGGCGGGGGCATCGGTGAAGTCCGGCGACGCCGGTACGTCCGTCACCAGCGGCTGCGCGTCCTCGGCGGGCCCGGCGCCCCGTGCGGCGGCCTCGGCGGCCCGGACGAGCGGCTCCAGCTCGTCCGGGGTCACAGCGGACCGGGAGACGACCCCGGAGGCCGTGCCCTCCTTGCCGTCGACGGTCGCGACGACGGTGAGCGTCCGCCCGCGCGTGACGCCGTTCGTGGTCAGCGCGTTGCCCGCCCAGCGCAGGTTGGCGGTCGACTGCTCGTCGGCGATGACGACGCACCCGTCGGCCCGGGACAGCTCCAGGGCCCGCTCGACGATCTCGTGCGGCTTGTGCGCCTTGGTGGAGTGAGCGCTCATCGACCGGCCTCCTGGGTGGTGTTGAGGATGTTGACGCCCCTGAAGAGGGCCGAGGGGCAGCCGTGCGAGACCGCGGCGACCTGGCCCGGCTGGGCCTTGCCGCAGTTGAAGGCGCCGCCGAGGACGTAGGTCTGCGGACCGCCGACGGCCGCCATGGAGCCCCAGAAGTCGGTGGTGGTCGCCTGGTAGGCGACATCCCTGAGCTGACCGGTGATCCGCCCGTTGTGGATCTTGAAGAAGCGCTGACCAGTAAATTGAAAATTGTACCTTTGCATGTCGATCGACCAGGACCGGTCGCCGACGACGTAGATCCCGCGGTCCACGCCGCCGATCAGATCCTCCGTCGACATCCCGGCCGGGTCCGGCTGCAGCGACACGTTGGCCATGCGCTGCACCGGCACATGGCCGGGGGAGTCGGCGAAGGCGCAGCCGTTGGACCGCTCGAACCCGGTCAGCCTGGCGATCCGCCGGTCCAGTTGGTAGCCGACGAGCGTGCCGTTCTTCACCAGGTCCCAGGACTGGCCCGCGACGCCCTCGTCGTCGTACCCGATGGTCGCCAGGCCGTGCTCGGCGGTGCGGTCACCGGTGACGTTCATCAGCTCGGAGCCGTACTTCAGCTTGCCGATCTGGTCGAAGGTCGCGAAGGAAGTGCCGGCGTAGGCGGCCTCGTAGCCGAGGGCGCGGTCCAGTTCGGTGGCGTGGCCGATGGACTCGTGGATGGTCAGCCACAGATTGGAAGGGTCGACGACGAGGTCGTACGGCCCCGCCTCCACGCTCGGCGCCCGCATCTTCTCGGCGAGCAGCCCGGGGATCTGCTCCAGCTCGGACTCCCAGTCCCAGCCGGTGCCCGTCAGGTACTCCCAGCCGCGCCCCACGGGCGGCGCGATGGTGCGCATCGAGTCGAACTCGCCGCTCGACTCGTCCACCGACACGGCGGTCAGCTGCGGGTGCAGCCGTACCCGCTGCTGGGTCGTCACGGTCCCGGCGGTGTCGGCATAGAACTTGTTCTCATGGACGGTGAGCAGCGAGGCGTCGACGTGATCGACCCCGTCCGCCGCCAGCAGCCGGGCGCTCCACTGCGCCAGCAGCCCCGACTTCTCCTCGTCGGGCACGGTGAACGGATCGATCTCGTACGACGAGATCCAGGTCTTGTCGGCGTGCACGGGCTCGTCGGCGAGCTCCACCCGCTCGTCCGACCCGGCGGCCTTGATCACCTGGGCGGACAGCTTCGCCATCGCCACCGCCTGAGACGCGACCTTGGCGGCGGCGTCGAGCGTCAGATCCACCCCGGAGGCGAAACCCCAGGTCCCGCCGTGCACCACCCGGACCGCGTACCCGAGGTCGGTGGTGTCCGACGACCCGGCGAGCCGGGCGTCCCTGAGGCGCCAGGACGCGCTGCGCACCCGCTCGAACCGGAAGTCCGCGTGCTCGGCGCCCAGCGCACGCGCGCGTGCCAGCGCGGCGTCGGCCAGGGCGCGTAGCGGAAGCGCCGTGAAGGCTTCATCGATCGTATGGGGCACGGAGGTCTCCCTGCTGTCGTGGCCTGTCGGCTCCGATCATGTCGCGCGCCCGGGGCCGCGGACCACACGTTTCCGGCGGGAGTTCCACGCCTTTCTGTAGGGACCCGACAGTGACGCCCGTGAGCCACTGTCGGTGCCCGAATGTCCTGGCACGGGACGGGACCGATAGGTTTTCGGGGAAGCCGCCTGCCATCCAGATGTTCGGGCGGGTGTGTCAGACCCCTATCGAAAGGGTGATCCGTTGAGCCGCTCGGTTCTCGTCACCGGAGGCAACCGGGGCATCGGCCTCGCCATCGCCCGCGCCTTCGCCGACGCCGGCGACAAGGTCGCCATCACCTACCGCTCGGGCGAGCCGCCGGCCGGCTTCCTCGCGGTGAAGTGCGACATCACCGACCCCGAGCAGGTGGAGCAGGCCTACAAGGAGATCGAGGCCGAGCACGGCCCGGTCGAGGTCCTGATCGCCAACGCCGGCGTCACGAAGGACCAGCTCCTGATGCGCATGTCCGAGGAGGACTTCACCTCGGTCGTCGAGACCAACCTCACCGGCACCTTCCGGGTCGTCAAGCGCGCCAACCGCGGGATGCTGCGGGCCAAGAAGGGCCGCGTCGTTCTGATCTCGTCGGTCGTGGGCCTGTACGGCTCCCCGGGTCAGGCGAACTACGCCGCCTCCAAGGCCGGCCTGGTCGGCTTCGCGCGCTCCCTCGCCCGTGAGCTGGGCTCGCGCAACATCACCTTCAACGTCGTCGCGCCCGGCTTCGTCGACACCGACATGACCAAGGTGCTCACCGAGGAGCAGCGCGCGAACATCGTGTCGCAGGTCCCGCTCGGCCGGTACGCGCAGCCGGAGGAGATCGCCGCGACGGTGCGGTTCCTCGCCTCGGACGACGCCTCGTACATCACTGGAGCCGTCATCCCCGTTGACGGCGGACTGGGAATGGGTCACTGATCACCATGAGCGGAATTCTCGAGGGCAAGCGCGTCCTGATCACCGGTGTGCTGATGGAGTCCTCCATCGCCTTCCACACCGCCAAGCTGGCCCAGGAGCAGGGCGCCGAGATCATCCTGACCGCGTTTCCGCGGCCCACGCTGACCGAGCGCATCGCCAAGAAGCTGCCGAAGCCCACCAAGGTCATCGAACTCGACGTGACCAACGAGGAGCACCTCGGGCGGCTGGCCGACGTCGTCGGCGAGGAGCTGGGCGGCCTGGACGGCGTCGTCCACTCCATCGGCTTCGCCCCGCAGGACGCCCTCGGTGGCAACTTCCTCAACACGCCGTTCGAGTCCGTCGCCACCGCGATGCACGTCTCGGCGTACTCCCTGAAGTCGCTGACCATGGCCTGCCTGCCGCTGATGCAGAACGGCGGCTCGGTCGTCGGCCTCACCTTCGACGCGCAGTTCGCCTGGCCGCAGTACGACTGGATGGGCCCGGCCAAGGCCGCCCTGGAGGCCACCAGCCGCTACATGGCGCGCGACCTGGGCAAGCAGAACATCCGCTGCAACCTGATCTCCGCGGGCCCGATCGGCTCCATGGCCGCCAAGTCCATCCCGGGCTTCGACGAGCTGGCCTCCGTGTGGGACAGCCGCGCCCCGCTGGAGTGGGACCTCAAGGACCCCGAGCCGGCCGGCCGCGGTGTCGTCGCCCTGCTGAGCGACTGGTTCCCGAAGACCACCGGCGAGATCATCCACGTGGACGGCGGTCTGCACGCCATCGGCGCCTGATCCTCCGGTACGTCCTCGACGCCCCGTCTCCCGCATCGCGCGGGGAGCGGGGCGTCACCCGTTCGGCCTAGCCGGCCGGGCGGGCGAGGCCCGCAACTGCGCACTCTGGATTACGCGTTCACTACGCGAGCCCCTCCCCAGTACGGCCGAGGAGGTCCCCTTGTGCGCTTGTCCCGCCGCCTGGCCTCAACGACCGTCGCCGTCGCTCTCGTGCTGCCCCTGTCGTACGACGCGATGGCCCACGCGCGCGTGCACGTCACGGAACGCGTGCACGTCACGGAAGCCGAACCGGAGGACCCCTTCGGCGCCGCGTGCCGTGTCCGGATCACCGGCTCCCAGGTGACCGCGTACTGCCACAACCCCTATCCGGAGACCGACCGGGTGAGCCTGCACGTCGAGTGCGCCCGCTGGTGGGACCTCGACAGCGACGGCTCTCCCGTGGACGCCGGGCCCGCGCAGACCGTGCGGCTGACCGGGCGCTGCTGGAAAGAGGTCGGCTCGGTGTGGGTCAGTCACCGGCGGGAGGGCTGAAGCGTCCCGGACGGCACAGGAACGGGTAGCTCGCCGCCTCGGCCGCGGCCGCCGCGGCGTCGCCCGCGCGGATCGCGTCGACCAGGCGCGCGTGGTCCATGTGCGTCTCCGGCGTCAGCTCCGTGCCGATGTCCTCGCGCAGCCAGTCCCGCAGCACCTCGCCCAGGTCGGCGTACATCTCGATCATCACGTCGTTGTGGGACGCCGACACCACCGCCAGGTGGAACGTCGCGTCGGCCGCCACGAACGCCTCCGCGTCGCCCGACTCCCAGGCCTCCTCCCGGCGCGTCAGCAGGACGTCCAGCTGCTTGAGGTCCTTCTCCGTGCGCCGCTCGGCGGCCAGCTTCGCGGAGGCCGACTCCAGCGTGGAACGCAGCTCGGCGATGTGCCGGGGGTCGGCGTCGGCGAACCGGCAGTGCATGACGCCGGCCAGCTCGCTGGTCGCCACCACGTAGGTGCCGGAGCCCTGGCGGATGTCCAGCAGGCCGTTGTGCGCGAGGGCGCGGACCGCCTCGCGGACCGTGTTGCGCGCGACACCGAGCTGCTCGACCAGTTCGGGCTCGGTCGGGATGCGGGAGCCGACCGGCCATTCGCCCGAGGTGATCTGGTTCCGCAAGGCCGCGATGACCTGCTCGGACAGCGCCGAGCGGCGGGGGTGGCTCAGGGGCATGGCACACCTTCCCATGGAAGGGCCGGGGCCGGGCAGCCCAGGGGTGGACAACCAATCATCCTATGATTCTATGATGGTCGGCATGGCAAGCGAGGAAACCCGGACGGTGACGTCCATGCCGATACGCACCCCTGAGACCCGTCCCACCGCGGAGCCCGCCACGCGCGCGTGGACCACGCGGCTGCTCGTGCTCGGCATCGTGCTGACCGCGGTGAACCTCCGCCCCGCCATCACCAGCCTCGGCGCCCTCCTCGAAGAGGTCCGCGACGCGCTCGGCATGAGCGGCAGCGTCGCCGGACTGCTCACCTCCGTGCCCCCGCTCTGCTTCGCCGTCTTCGGCGTGGCGGCCCCGCGCCTGGCCCGCCGCTTCGGCCCGGGCGCGGTGGTCTGCGCGGGCATGGCCGCCATCACCGCGGGCCTGCTCATCCGGCCGTACACGGGCAGCACGGCCGGCTTCCTGGCGGCCACCGCGCTCGCTCTCATGGGCATCGCGGTCAGCAACGTCCTGATGCCGGTCATCGTCAAGCGCTGGTTCCCGAACCGCGTCGGCTCCATGACCGGCCTGTACTCGATGGCCCTCGCCCTCGGCACCGCGTCCGCGGCGGCGGTGACGGTGCCCATGACCGACCTGCTGGGCGGGAGCTGGCAGACCGGGCTCGCGGTGTGGGCCGGGCTCGGGGCGGCGGCCGTACTGCCGTGGATCCCGTTCGTGAGGGACCGGGACCGGGGGACGGCGACCGCCGTCCCCGCCCGGGAGAGCCACGCGCGCGTGGACGCGCCTCGGCTGCGGATCACCCGGAGCCGCACCTCCTGGGCCCTCGCCGTCTACTTCGGTCTCCAGGCCACGGGCGCCTACATCACGATGGGCTGGATGGCGCAGATCTTCCGGGACGCGGGAGTGCACGCCGGCACGGCGGGGCTGCTGCTCGCCGTCACGATGGTGATGGGAGTGCCGCTGGCCTTCGTCATCCCGCGCCTGGCCACCCGGCTGCCGCACCAGGGCCCGATCGTCGTCGCGCTCGGCGTGTGCGGGC
Organism: Streptomyces sp. NPDC006385; assembly: GCF_040612485.1. Classification (NCBI taxonomy): domain Bacteria; kingdom Bacillati; phylum Actinomycetota; class Actinomycetes; order Kitasatosporales; family Streptomycetaceae; genus Streptomyces; species Streptomyces sp. NPDC006385. The sequence goes on along the minus strand of NZ_JBEXQG010000036.1, from coordinate 16,633 downwards.
TCGTGGGCTACGCCGGCCTCTACCTCGCGCCGGCCACCGGCGCCTGGGCCTGGGCCGTACTCCTCGGCATATCCAACTGCTCGTTCCCGCTGGCCCTCACGATGGTCGGGATGCGCGCCAGGACCAGCGGCGGAGTGGCCCAGCTGTCGGCCTTCGCGCAGAGCACCGGTTACCTGCTCTCCATCCCGGGGCCGCTCCTGGTGGGCGTGCTCTACCAGCACAGCGGCGGCTGGGGGCTGCCCATCGCGCTCATGGCCGGCCTCATGATCCCGCAGATGGCGGTGGGCATCCTCGCGGGACGCAACCGCACGGTGGAGGACGAGGCGGCCCGCTGACCCTCACCCCGGCGGAACCGGCATGGGGGAGGAGTGCGAGACTTGCCCCATGCCAGTGCTCGACCCGAACCCCCAGAACGGCCAGAAGAAGATGCTGCTGGTCTTCGGCGCCTTCTTCGCCATCTTCGTGATCATCGGGATCATCGCGACGATCGCCTCTCCCTGAGACGGCCCGGCACGCCGATGGTGGGGCTGGCACCCCCATCCCCTAGGGGGCGGGCGTCAGGGTCAACTGGGTGGATCACCGGATGGGTCGAGGGCCTGGAACTCCGTAACTTCGAGGTGTGACCGCGAGAGGCGGACACGGACCACCTCGAAGACTCACGGAGGCATCATGTCGGCCCGCACGCACACCCCGCCCCACCCGGCGTCCACGGGCCGTGCCGACATCCGGCTGCCCTGGTGGGCCCTCGCCCTCCCGACCCTCGCCTTCATCACGCTGCTGCTGCTGATACTCGACCCGTCCGACGCGCAGGCCGCCCCCGCCGAGCCGGCGATCACCCAGCTGATCGAGCGCGTACAGCAGCTGATCACACGCTGAGCACCCCCGAAGCCGCACGTCAACTCCCTGCGCCCCGTGGCCTGTTTCATGCGAAGCTGGGTCTCATGAGCGTCGCAGAACCCCGCAGGATTGTCCTCTTCCGGCATGCGAAAGCCGACTGGCCACAGGTGACCGACCACGAGCGGCCCCTCGCGGACCGGGGCCGAATGGACGCGGCAGAGGCCGGCCGCCGGCTGGCCGACACCGACATCCCCTTCGACCTGGCCCTGTGCTCCACCGCGACCCGGACCCGTGAGACGTGGAAGCTCGCCGTCCACGAGTTCCCGCACCGGCCGAAAACCATCTACGAGGAGCGGATCTACGAGGCCTCTCCCGGCGAGCTGATCGCCGTGCTCAACGAAACGCCCGACGACGCACAGAACGTCCTGCTGATCGGCCACAACCCGGGCGTGCAGGGACTCGCCGACATCCTCTCCGGCGCCGCCGAGGGCGACGCGCGTGAGCGGATGAGCCGCCGCGGCTTCCCGGCCGCCGCCTACGCCGTCCTCTCCTTCAGCGGCAGCTGGAAGACGCTGGAGCCCGGCGTGGCCACACTGCTCGACTACTGGGCACCCTCCGAGTGACCGACCCGCATGCGTGGGGCCCGGCACCGTCGCGGTGCCGGGCCCCTGTGCATGCCGGAACATGGTGCGCGGGCGGTCAGTCCTCGTCGTGCATGTCCGCCGCCTCGACCTCTTCGCGGGTGACGCCCAGCAGATACAGGACCGTGTCCAGGAACGGCACGTTCACCGCCGTGTGCGCCGCCTCCCGCACCACCGGCTTGGCGTTGAAGGCGACGCCCAGCCCTGCCGCGTTCAGCATGTCCAGGTCGTTGGCGCCGTCGCCGATCGCCACCGTCTGGGACAGCGGCACACCCGCCTCGGCGGCGAACCTGCGCAGCAGCCGCGCCTTGCCCGCCCGGTCCACGATCTCCCCGGTGACCTTGCCCGTCAGCTTCCCGTCGACGATCTCCAACGTGTTCGCCTGGGCGAAGTCGAGCCCGAGCCGTTCCTTCAGATCATCGGTGACCTGGGTGAACCCACCCGAGACGACCCCCACTTGATAGCCGAGCCGCTTCAGCGTACGGATCAGCGTGCGCGCGCCCGGCGTCAGCCGCACATCGCTGCGCACCTTCTCCACCACCGAGGCGTCCAGCCCCTCCAGCAGCGCCACGCGGGCGTGCAGCGACTGCTCGAAGTCCAGCTCCCCACGCATCGCGGCCGCCGTCACCTCGGCCACCTTGTCCTCGCAGCCGGCGTGCGCGGCGAAGAGTTCGATCACCTCGTCCTGGATGAGTGTGGAGTCCACGTCCATGACGACGAGCCGCTGGGCACGCCGATGCAGTCCGGCGGCGACGACGGCGACGTCGACACCCAGTGCCGCCGCCTCGGTCACCAGGGCGGTGCGCAGCGGCTCGGTCCCCACGCCGGACACCGCGAACTCCACGGCGGTCACGGGGTACTTGGCCAGCCGGAAGATACGGTCGATGTTGGCGCCGGACCCGGTGATCCTGGCGGCGATCGCGGCCGTCGCCTCGGCGGTGAGCGGATGCCCGAGCACGGTCACCAGGGACCGGCCGAGGCCACGGGGCCGGTTGTCGCCGCGGCCGGAGATGATCTCCGCCTGCATCTTCATCGACTCCGCCCAGCTGTGGACGGTCGCCCGCAGATCCCCTTCCAGACCGGCCGCGGGCTGCGTCACGAGTGCGCACAGCGTGATCCGGCCACGGGTGACGACCTGCTCGATGTCGACCACGTCCACCGAGTAGGCGGCCAGCGTGTCGAAGAGACCGGCCGTGATGCCCGGCCTGTCCTTCCCGAAGATCTTGACGAGAAGGGTGGGGATGTCAGAGGTCTGCGAAGCGCTCATGGTGCTCCCACCGTATCCGGCGCCCAGCGCCCGCCGCCCCTGAGGTCCGACCAGCGGACACGGAACACTGGGTGTCGCTCGGGTGGCGCGGGTCTTGCGTAAGTGTGAGCCGGTGGCACTGATCCGTGACTGAATCCGTGACTGATCACTTCGGCCTTTCCGGCGGTGGGGAAGGAGGCGGGGGCGGCGGTGGCGGCGGCGGTGGCGGCCCTTCATCCGCTCCGGACGCCGACCGGTTCCCGTGCGGCCGAGGAGGCCGGGGAGCCCTCGGGGGCGGTGCGATCGGCCGGGCGACCGTGGGGGCGCCGTACATGTCGTCGCGCCGCCACGCCTCCTCGGGCGACGGCGCGTCTCCAGACGGTGGGGCCGCACCCGGAGGCCGCGCGTCCTCGGGCTCGTGCGGCTCGTCCGGTACGCGCAGGTAAGGGTTCGTCACCGGATTCGGTGGCCGGTACGGCGTGCCGGGCGTGTACGGACCGGACGGGCTCGCGTACGTCGAACTCCCGGCACCCTCGGCCGCCGGCCCCGCCGCACTCGCAGGCCCCGGCGTTCCAGCCCCACCCCACCTCGCACCCACCACCACGCCCCGAGCCGGCGGCGCCGCCCACTGCCCCGCGGCCCCGGTCGCCCGGGCCAGCAACGCTCCCACGGCCCCCGCCCCCGCACCCCAGGCCGCCCCGAGGAGCAGCGCCATCCCGAGGTTCCCCCGCAACCGCACCCCGGCGCCGAACGCGTCGAAGCCCAACACCGCCAGCGAGGCGTCCACGGACACCTCCGTCAGCCACGCGAGCAACGGCAACGTCAACGCCGTGGCGATGCCCAGCCGCAACGCGCACCGCCCGGCGAAAGGGACGGGCCCTGGATCCCGTACGTCCCAAGAACCCGATCCACCGGAACCACCGGAACCACCGGAACCACCTGAACCCCCCACCGGCCCGGCCTCAGAAGCCGTCCCGGCCCCCGCCCCCACCGGCGTCCGCACCGCGGTCAGCACCCCGGCGACCAGCATCATCAGCGCCGCCGCGACCCCGAGCAGCCACACCCGGCCGTCCAGCTCCGCCAGCCTGCCCAGCGTCACCGACTGGTCGGCGCCGCCGTTCAGCAGGTCGTCCAAGGGGTCCGGCAGCAGGCTCGTCGGCACTCCCGTCGCCCTGCCGTCGAACGGCATGAGCAGGCCGACCGGGATGCCGAGCCACACGCCGTTCGGGGTGCCGAGCAGGGCGGCGCCCGCGATGCGCCGAGGGTGGTCGTCGCCGATCGCCGCGTACGCCGCCGCCGTGACGCCGGCCGCGACCGCCACCAGCAGGACCGTGACGAGGGCGGACACGGCGGGCCGTACGACACGGTGCACCGTCTCCCAGCCGCGCGGCAGCGGGGTGTGGCGCGAGGCCAGCAGGGCGATCAGCAGGACGCCGGCGGACCAGCCCATGCCGCCGAGCAGGGTCGGCGCCGTGTCCACCGTGAATCCGACCGCCGCCTTCGCGTCGATGAGGTCGCCGATCCGGTCGGGCAGCAGTCCGCCAATATCCCTGACATCCCCGACATCCGCGATATCCCCGATGTCACCTACCCCTGGGATGTCGATGCCGCCGTCGGCCCCGCCATCACCACCCGGCAGGTCGTCGAGCCCCAGCGAGCTCCCGTCGATCGTGATGACGTCGTGTCCCGCCCAGGCGAGCCCGCCCAGCATCGCCACGAACAGCGCGACCACCACGCCCACGCGTGCGAGGAGTTCGGACGGCGCGATCACAACTCCCGCTCGCCGCAAGGACCGTAAGAAGACCCACGACAGCAGCACCGCGCCGACCAGGCTCACCCCCAGTGGCGTGATCTCGATGGCCGTCCTCGCCTCCGCGCCCGTCAACCCGAAAGCGGACACGTCACCGGACGGGGTGACGGAACCACCCGCCCCGAGGGCCACCATCGCCGCCGTCATCGGGCCCAGCGAACCGGCCTTGTCCGCCTCCAGCAGATGCAGACCGAGGGCCGCCGTACCCGCCATCCCGATCAACGCCCAGCTCACGGCGGCGATCGCGGAGAGCAGGATGTCTCCCCACGGCAACCGCGTGCCGTGCCTCGCGGTCTCGACGTTCCTGGACGCGCTCATGGCAGACCCCCCGATCCGCGGCGCGGCCGGCTCGCCGCGCATGTCCCCCTCGCGTGGATTACCACTTTCCGAGCTGATTTCAACCCCGTCAACGGAACCGGTGGAAGCACGTCCGCGTGGTCTTCGTCGTGGTCGTCATAAGGCCCGACTTTCAGACAGGGGGCGGAGCCTGAAATAGTTCCCGACGATGTTCGACATCCCTAGACTCCCTGTGTTGGGGGTAACTCGGGGGACTACTCAGTGGGGCATGGAGTGCCGGAACTCGTACTGGAATTGAATGGACGGACGTGGACGCTCGACCCGTCCAGGTCCTACACCCTCGGACGCGATCCGCAGGGCGACATCGTGTTCGACGACGCCAGGGTTTCCTGGCGGCACGCCACGATCAGATGGAGCGGCCGTAGTTGGGTCATCGAGGACCACGGCAGCACCAACGGCACGTTCGTGCAGGGGCACCGGATCCATCAGCTGGAGCTCGGCCCGGGCTCGGCCGTGCACCTGGGCAACGCGACCGACGGACCGCGCCTGAACCTCTCCGGCACCGCGGCCGTCGCCTCGCCGCAGGCCCAGCCGCAGCAGCAGCCGTACGCCGCGCAGGGCGCGCAGGCCGGCTGGGCACAGCCGGCACCGGCCCATCAGGCACCGGCCAACCAGGCGCCTGCTCATCAGGCACCGGCCAACCAGGTTCCGCAGCAGGCACCGCACGCCGACTGGCCGCAGCCGCAGCCCCAGCCGCAGCCGCAGTCCGTCGGGAAGGTGCCGCACCAGCAGGGTGGCCCCGGTGGTGGCGCGGGGGCGCCGCCGGTCTACGGCGACCGCAGCCCCACCACCTTCCACCAGGTCTCGATCGGCCGCGTGATGCGCATCGGCCGTGCCCTGGAGAACGAGCTGGTCGTCTCCGACCTGCAGGTCTCCCGGCACCACGCCGAGTTCCACTCGATGCCCGACGGCCGCATGGAGATCCGCGACCTCGGCTCGCACAACGGCACCTACGTCAACGGCCAGCCGATCGCCAAGGGCGGCTCGGCGCTGCTCGGCCCCACCGACATCGTGGGCGTCGGCCACTCCACGTTCCGTATCGTCGGCGACCGCCTCGAGGAGTTCGTCGACACCGGTGAGGTCTCCTTCTCGGCCCGCCACCTGACCGTCACGGTCGACGGCGGCAAGCAGATCCTCAAGGACGTCTCCTTCGGCGTCCCGGAGAAGTCGCTCATCGCGGTCATCGGCCCGTCCGGCTCCGGCAAGTCGACCCTGCTCAAGGCACTCACCGGCTACCGCCCCGCCAACCAGGGCGACGTCCTCTACGACAACCGCAACCTCTACAAGCAGTTCGCCGAGCTGCGTCAGCGCATCGGGCTGGTCCCGCAGGACGACATCCTGCACAAGGAGCTGACCGTCAAGAAGGCCCTCAAGTACGCGGCCAAGCTCCGTTTCCCGGCCGACACCACGGCCGCCGAGCGCGAGGCCCGTATCGACGAGGTGCTGCGCGAGCTGAAGCTGGACGTCCACAAGGAGAAGAAGGTCACCTCCCTCTCCGGCGGCCAGCGCAAGCGCGTCTCGGTGGCCCTGGAACTGCTGACCAAGCCGTCGCTGATCTTCCTCGACGAGCCCACCTCGGGCCTCGACCCGGGCATGGACCGCGATGTCATGCAGCTCCTGCGCGGCCTGGCCGACGACGGCCGTACGGTCCTCGTCGTCACCCACTCCGTCGCCGAACTGGCGCTGTGCGACAAGCTGCTGGTGATGGCACCGGGCGGCGCGGTCGCCTACTTCGGCCCGCCCGAGGAAGCGCTGAACTTCTTCGGCTACGACACCTGGGCCGACGTCTTCTCCGCCTTCGAGAACTACCGCGACTACGACTGGGCGGGACGCTGGAAGGGCTCGCAGCACTACCAGATGTACGCCGCGGACATCGACGCGATCGCCCCGCAGTCCGTACAGGTGCCGCCGATGCAGGCGATGAAGCCGCCCAAGCCGCAGGGCTGGATGTCCCAGTTCCTGACCCTGGTGCGCCGCTACGTTTCGGTGATCGCCTCCGACAAGGGCTTCCTGGCCCTGACGGTGATCCTGCCGCTCGTCCTCGGCTCGGTGAGCCTGCTCATCGACTCCGGCAAGGACCTCCTGGTCAACACGGAGATCAACCCGAACACCGGCAAGCCCGTCGCCAACGGCACGGCCCTCACCGTCCTGCTGATCCTCGCGGTGGGCGCCTGCTTCGCCGGCGCCGCCAACTCCGTCCGTGAGCTGATCAAGGAACGGGTCATCTACGAGCGGGAGCGCGCGACCGGCCTGTCCCGGTCCGCGTACCTGATGTCCAAGGTGTTCGTGCTCGGCCTGATCACCGTGCTGCAGGGCCTGATGGTCGGTGTCATCGGCTTCTCCAGCCGCACCGTCCCGGACGAGGGCCTGATCCTCGGCAGCCAGATCCTGCTGGAGCTGTGCATTCCGATCATGGCGCTGGGGTTCACCGCGATGATGTTCGGCCTGATCATCTCGGCCCTGGTGAAGACCGCCGAGAAGACCATGCCGCTGCTGGTCATGTTCGCGATCGTCCAGGTCGTCTTCACCGGCTGCCTGTTCCCGCTGGCCAACTCCATCGGCGTCAACGAGCTCTCGTACCTGATGCCGTCGCGCTGGGCGGTCGCCGCCGCGGGGGCCACGCTCGACTTCAACCAGATCAGTCCGCCCGCCAAGGGCGACAGCGACGACCCGCTGTGGGAGCACACGGTCGGCGCCTGGTCCATGGACATGCTCGCCCTGATCGTCCTCGGCGTGATCTGCGGCTTCTTCGTGGCCCGCTTCCTGCGCCGCCACGAGCCCGAGGTCATGCGCAACTAGTCCCCGTGGTCCCTGTCGTACGACGCCCGAAGGGCGGCACCCCGTCAGGAGGGTGCCGCCCTTCGGCGTACGGATCGCAAGGCCCGCGCCTACCTCGCTCAGTACGCGCTGTTGACGTTGTCGATCGAGCCGTACCGGTCGGCCGCGTAGTTGGCGGCGGCGGTGAGGTTGGCGACCGGGTCGTACTGGCTGAAGGCCGTGCCCGGGACGTGGTAGGCGTCGAAGGTCGGCTTGATGACCTGGAGCAGACCGATCGACGGAACGCCGTTCTGGGCGTTGATGTCCCAGTTGTTGATGGCGTTCGGGTTGCCCGAGGACTCCCGCATGATGTTGCGGTAGAGACCGTTGTAGGTGCCCGGGATGTCGTGCTTCTTCATGATGTCCAGGGCCTCGCGGATCCAGCCGTCGAGGTTGTTGGCGTAGGTCTTCTTGGCGGCGACCGGCTTGACCTGGACGCGCTTGGCGGACCGGCTCGCGGCCTCCTTCGCCTTGCGCTCCTGCTCGGCCTTCTTGGCGGCCGCCTCGGCGGCGGCCTTCTTCTTCGCGGCGGCCTCCGCGGCCTTCTTCTTCGCGGCGGCGTCGGCGGCGGCCTTCTTGGCCGCGGCGTCCTGCTCGGCCTTCTTCTTGGCCTCTATGGCCTCGGCCTTCACGCTCGCGGAGGCGAGCTGGTCGGTGACGCTGCCCTTGACGTCCTTGATCTGCTCGCTGCTGTACGCCACCTGGCCCGTGGGGGCCTCGGCCGTGGTCGTCCGGGCTTCGCCGGGGACGGCGGAGAAGGCCAGGGCGGCGGCACCGAGCGTGGCGACACCGGCGACAGCGATCTTGTGCCGCTTGGTCAGCGCACGACTGAGACCGCGGTTGTTGGTGTTCTTGAGCATGGCAGATGGACCTCTTCGAATAGCGCGGAGGTCGCTCGCTGTCCGGCAGTGGACACGGGTGCTTCCTGCACAAACGCCGCGGGCGGAACCCACGGCGCTGAGCGACGGGAGCCATTCTTAGCGGCCGCAAAATGGGCAGGCAAAGGTGTGACGTACGATCCCGGGTAGTTGACCCATGAAGGGCAAAACCGGACAGATGGGGCCGTCCGCCCCGCTCAAAAGGGGCGTCTTATCTCCTATGGGTCTTCGTACGTGACCTGCGCCCTATGCGCGGGCTCACATCAGCCCGGTAACAGTCTCACCGGCAGTTGCTTCAGCAATGCGCTGTGTGAGGGCTCTCCGTCGGGAGGAGGAGATGCACGTCGCCGAACTCGTGCCACAGGTAGAGCCCGCGCAGCGCCGCCTCGTAGCCACGGTCGATCGCGGCTCGCCCGCCGACCGCCTCCAGCATCAGCAGATGCGAGGCCTCCGGCTCGTGCAGCCCGGTCAGCAGCCCGTCCACCACCCGCACCCCGCGCTCCGGAGTGACGACGAGATCCGTCCACCCTTCACGCGCGTGTACGACCCCCTCGGCGTCCGCCGCCGACTCCACGGCCCGCACGGCGGTCGTCCCGACGGCCACAACCCTGCCGTCCCCAGCCTTCACCGCGTTGATCAGCCGAGCCGACGCCTCCGGGACCGCGAACCGTTCCGGATACGGCGGCTCGTGCGCCTCCGCCGAGGCCACCCCGGTGTGCAGCGTGATCGGCGCGAACCGCACCCCGCGGCTCACCAGCTCCGTCACCATCCGCAGCGTGAAGGGCCGCGCGGCGCTCGGCATCTCCGCGCTGCCCCACCCGTCGGCCGACGGCAGGGCGAACACCGTCTGGTAGACGGACAGCGGCTGGTCGCGCTCCGTGTAGGAGTAACGAATCGGCCGCCCGTGCTCACGCATCAGCCTGAGGACCGTCCCCGGCGTACCCGGTCGAGAGCCGGTACGCCCCGCCCTCTGCGTCCTGGCCACCCGAGCCCACCACAACCGCTCGCTGCCCGCGCTCAGCGGCTCCTCCAGCACCAGCCGCACATCCCTGGGAAGCCGCACCTCGGTGCCCGCGGGCCCGCCCGCACGCGCGCGCGTGGTGCCCCGCGCGTCGGGATCCCTCAGCTCGACCGCCCACCGCCCGTCGTCCCCGCGCGTGGAGAAGTGCACCACCACGCGCGCGTGCCCGATCCACCCGTCCACGGCGGCCGCCAACGTCTCCGACGTGTTGACGACCAGAAGATCCCCGGCCCGCAGCAGCCGCGGCAGCTCGCCGAACGCGTGATGCGACACCTCGGTGCCGCGCGACACCAGCAGCCGTACGGCATCCCGGCCCAGCCCCGGTCCCCGCTGCTCGGCCGGCACCCGGGCCGACAACTCCCCCGGCACACGCATCGCCGGCGTCATCGCCGCCCCTCCAGCAGTGACGGAGCCCCATAGCGGCCGCTCGCCGGCCGCTCGTCCAGCAGCCGCAGGAAAGCCGGCACCACACTGTCCGGCGCCGGCCGTGGATCGTCGTCGTCCGGTACGGCCGCCGCGTACAGGTCCGTGGCCATGTCCCCGGGGTCGACGGCCCAGATCCGCAGCTCCGGCTCCTCCGCGCCGAGCACCGCCGCGAGCTGGTCCAGGGCGGCCTTGGAGGCCCCGTACCCACCCCAGGCCGCGTACGCCTCGGCGGCCGCGTCCGAGCTGACCGTGATCACCGCGCCCGTCCCGGACGCCCGCAGCAGCGGCAACGCCTCCTGGACCAGGCCCAGCGCGGCGACGACGTTCACCTCCAGTGCCCGCCGCAGACCCGCCAGGGGCAGCTCGTCCAGCCGGACCAGCGGCTCGGCGCCCAGCGCGCTGGCGTTGCTCACCAGCAGGTCGACGCCGCCCAGCCGCCAGGCCGCCGCCACCAGCTCGGACCGGTGCCCGGCATCCGTGACATCGCCCGGCAGGGCCGTCACGCGCGTGCCGTACGCCTGGAGCCCGGCCGCCGTCTCCTGGAGGGCCTGAGCCGTCCTGGCGTCGAGCACCAGATCCCAGCCGCGCACGGCCAGCGCCTCGGCGAGTGCCCGCCCCAGTCCCTTGGAGGCCCCCGTGATGATCGCTACCGGCATGACAACCGTCCCCTCGTCCGTCCAGGCCGCCCATCGGCGGTGCCCTCAACGTAGGAACCGTCAGTCCCGCCCCACCTCGGACGCGGGCCGCAAAGCGGCGGGGCACTTCGTCCTACGCCGCACACCCGGGGTCTTTCGTCCTACGCCCCGCACCGGGGTCCTTCGCCCTACGTCACGGATCCCGAGACCACAGCCCTAGGTCCCGCGCCCCACCCGGCGGCCGCCACTGGTCCGATCCGGCTGTCACACCCCGCCGGTACCGTGAGGACATGAGTCAACGGCCCAGGTCCGGCCTAGCCGCGGTGAGCTCCGCGTTGCTGGCCATGAGCAGGCATCTCGAGGTGCGCGACGTCCTCAAGACGATCGTCGCCTCGGCCCGCGAGCTGCTCGGCGCGCAGTACGCCGCCCTCGGCGTCCCGGACGACCACGGCGGCTTCGCCCAGTTCGTGGTCGACGGGGTCAGCGACGAACAGTGGAAGGCCATCGGCCCGCTCCCACGCCAGCACGGCATCCTCGCCGCGATGCTCCAAGAGGCCGAGGTCGAGCGCCTCGCCGACGTCCGCAAGGACCCCCGCTTCGAGGGCTGGCCGTCGGCGCACCCCGACATGTCCGACTTCCTGGGCCTGCCGATCCGCGACGGCGACGAGGTCATCGGCGCACTGTTCCTCGCGAACAAGAACTGCCCCAAGCCCGACGGCAGTTGTGGCTTCACGGCAGAGGACGAGGAACTCCTCTCCATCCTCGCCCAGCACGCCGCGATCGCCCTCACCAACGCCCGCCTCTACGAACGCAGCCGCGAGCTGACGATCGCCGAGGAGCGCTCCCGCCTCGCCCACGAACTGCACGACGCGGTCAGCCAGAAACTGTTCTCCCTGCGCCTGACGGCCCAGGCCGCCGCGGCCCTGATCGACCGCGACCCGTCGCGCGCCAAGGGCGAGCTGCACCAGGTGGCCGCGCTCGCCGCCGAGGCCGCCGACGAACTGCGCGCCGCGGTCGTCGAGTTGCGCCCCGCCGCCCTCGACGAGGACGGTCTCGTCGCCACCCTGCGCACCCAGATCCAGGTCCTCGACCGCGCCCACACCGCGCGCGTGACCTTCGCCGGCCGCAGCGTGAAGGCCCTGCCCTCCGCCCAGGAGGAGGCGGTGCTGCGCGTCGCCCAGGAGGCCCTGCACAACGCCCTGCGGCACTCCGGCGCCGAGCACGTCGACGTGACGCTGGACCGGCGCGGCAGCGGAGCCGTCCTGCGGGTCACCGACGACGGCTCGGGCTTCGACCCCAAGGCGATACGCCGCGCCGGACGCCACCTCGGCCTGGTCTCCATGCGGGACCGGACAAGCGGGGTCGGCGGCACGCTGACCGTGGAATCGGCGCCCGGCAAGGGCACCACGATCGAGATGGAGGTCCCCGGTGGCTGACACAATCAAGGTGCTGCTCGTTGACGACCACCAGGTCGTCCGCCGGGGCCTGCGCACCTTCCTCGAAGTGCAGGACGACATCGAGGTCGTGGGCGAGGCCGCCGACGGCGCCGAGGGAGTGGCCCGCGCCGAGGAGCTCCAGCCCGACGTCGTGCTGATGGACGTCAAGATGCCCGGCATGGACGGCGTGGAGGCCCTGCGCAAGCTCCGCGAACTGGACAACCACGCGCGCGTGCTGATCGTCACCAGTTTCACCGAACAGCGCACGGTGATCCCGGCCCTGCGCGCGGGCGCCGCCGGGTACGTCTACAAGGACGTCGACCCCGACGCACTCGCCGGGGCCATCCGCTCGGTCCACGCCGGCCACATCCTCCTCCAACCGGAGGTGGCGGGCGCCCTGTTGTCCCAGGAGGAGGCCAACTCGGGGCCGGGGAGGGCCGGCTCGCTCACGGAGCGGGAGCGCGAGGTCCTCGGCCTGATCGCGGACGGCCGCTCCAACCGCGAGATAGCCAGGGCCCTGGTCCTGTCGGAGAAGACCGTCAAGACCCACGTCTCGAACATCCTGATGAAGCTCGACCTCGCGGACCGCACCCAGGCCGCGCTGTGGGCCGTACGCCATGGCGTGACCGGCTGAAACGCTCTCCGCAGGGCATGACGGACGGCAATACGGAGGGTTCCGCTCCGGACTGAGATTCATACCGTCGTGGGAATGTCCCCCAGATGGCGCATCCTTCGTGGATCTCCGCCGTTCTCCATGGCGTGCTGCGGCGACTGCCGCGGCAATCGCAAGGAGGACTTAGAAGTGAAGAACCTGAAGAAGGCAGCGGCCGTGACGATGGTGGCGGGTGGCCTGCTGGCCGCCGGTGCCGGAATGGCCTCCGCCACCGACGGCGCGCACGCCGACGGCAAGGCCGTGGGCTCCCCGGGCGTCGGCTCGGGCAACGTCGTCCAGGCCCCGGTTCACGTCCCCGTCAACGTCTCGGGCAACAGCGTGAACGTGGTCGGCATCCTGAACCCGGCCTTCGGCAACCTGGCCGTCAACAAGTGACGCCCACCCGAAGCGCGCAGTGACCTCCGGCCTCCCGGGTATCCCGGGAGGCCGGTCTGTCTGCTCATCGCGCCCCCCGCTCCCGCTCCTCCACAGCGGAGTTGTACGCGGCGACGAGCGCCCGCCGCGCCACCCGCTCCACCGGCCGCAACGCCTCCGCCCGCGCTCCCATCTCAGCGGAGCTCACCGCACCCCCGTGCCCGTTCTCATACGCCAGCGACACGAGCAACCCCACCCGCTGCGCAAGTTCCAGCACCCGCACCGCCCGCGGCGGATACCCCGGCGCCAACAACTCCCGCCCCCGCTCCGCCCGCGCCCGATACGCGTCGATCGCGGCCTCGGCCACCGGCCCCGACCCGGCCACATCCAGCCGCGACAACATCTCGGTGGCCTCCCGCAGCGCCTCCGCGAGCTCCCGCTCGGCCTCACCCAGCGACGGCACATCGGCAGGCGGCGCCTCCCGCACGGCCAGGCAGTGCCACACCACCTCGACATGCACATCACCGTCGGGCCCGGCCTCGTACACCTCCGGCACCAGCCCCAGCGCGGCGCCGTGACAGATCACCGCCTCCTCGGCGTCCATCGCAGCCGCGTTGAACTCCGGCGGCCCACTCAACCCCAGGGGATGCCCCGGCGCGGGCAGCGCCACCCGCAGCCCGCTCACCCCGAGCGTCCGCAGCCGCCCCAGCGCCAGCGTGAGCCCCACGGGCGCCGACTCACCGGGCAACCCCTCCACCCGGTGCACCGCATCGTCCCCGACGATCTGGAGCACAGCGTCATCCGGCGAGACAAATCCGGCCAAAAGGGCATTTCCCCAAGCCGCAAGACGTCCTGAACGTGGTTCCGAGAGCATGCCACCACCCTAAGGACAGGACCGATGGAATGAAGGGCCGGACCGGTGGCGTAGATTTCCTTGAGGGGTGCGCCCACGGGCGCACGCGACCACCGAGACGCCGAGACCGGTCACAGCAAGGGGAGACAACGCGCTCATGAGCGATGTTCTGGAGCTTCAGGACGTATCCGTGGTCCGTGAGGGCCGGGCTCTGGTGGACCAGGTCTCCTGGTCGGTCAAGGAGGGCGAGCGCTGGGTCATCCTCGGCCCCAACGGAGCCGGCAAGACCACCCTCCTGAACCTCGCGTCCAGCTACCTCTACCCGACCAACGGCACCGCCACCATCCTCGGCGAGACCCTCGGCAAGCCCGGCACCGACGTCTTCGAGCTGCGCCCGCGCATCGGCATGGCCGGCATCGCCATGACCGAGAAGCTGCCCAGGCGCCAGACCGTCCTCCAGACGGTGCTGACCGCCGCGTACGGCATGACCGCCACCTGGAACGAGGACTACGAGGAGATCGACGAACAGCGCGCCCGCGCCTTCCTCGACCGCCTCGGCATGAGCGAGTACCTCGACCGGAAGTTCGGCACCCTCTCCGAGGGCGAGCGCAAGCGCACCCTCATCGCCCGCGCCCTGATGGCCGACCCCGAGCTGCTCCTCCTCGACGAGCCCGCCGCCGGCCTCGACCTCGGCGGCCGCGAGGACCTCGTCCGCCGCCTCGGCCGCCTCGCCCGCGACCCGATCGCCCCCTCGATGCTCATGGTCACCCACCACGTCGAGGAGATCCCCCCGGGCTTCACCCACGTCCTGATGATCCGCCAGGGCAAGGTCCTCGCCGCCGGCCCCACGGAACTCGAACTCACCTCCCGCAACCTCTCCCTCTGCTTCGGCCTCCCGCTCGTCGTCGAACAGGTCGGCGACCGCTGGACCGCCCAGGGCCTCCCGCTGTCCTGACCCGCTCCTTCACCCCGCGAAACCCCGGTGAGAAGGCCCTTACAAACGATCGGCGCCCTGTCCGTGACAGGGTCCGCAGTCCTACCATGACCATGTGGAAATCGACGCGTGGGTTTGGTGGTTGATCGGCGCGGCAGCGCTCGGCATCGGGCTCGTGATCACCGCGATGCCCGAACTAGGCATGCTGGCGGTGGGCGCCGTGGCCGCCGCCGCCGTCGCCGGCATCTTCGGCGGTGAAGCCGTCGTCCAAGTCGTGTCCTTCGTCGTCGTATCGACCGCACTCATCGCCGTCGTACGGCCCATCGCGAACCGACATCGCGCACAGCGACCCCAACTCGCCACCGGCATCGAGGCATTGAAAGGCAAACAGGCCGTCGTACTGGAGCGCGTCGACGCCTCCGGCGGCCGGATCAAGCTCGCCGGAGAGGTCTGGTCGGCACGCTCCCTCGACACCGACCGCGCCTACGAAGTAGGCCAGGAAGTGGACGTCGTGGACATCGAGGGGGCCACGGCGATCGTCATGTGACCTCGCACGACGTAAGTGGCGCGAACGCGCCACGGGTCACGCGACGGTCTGTCAGACTCGACCAGCAAGATCTTCAACAACCGTAAGATCTGCCGAAGTTGCCGCAGCGGAGAAGGGGTACGGGGAAACGACGATGGAACCGGTCATCATCGTCCTGATCATTCTGGTGGTGTTGGTCTTCATCGCCCTGATCAAGACGATCCAGGTCATCCCACAGGCGAGCGCGGCCATCGTCGAGCGCTTCGGCCGCTACACCCGGACGCTCAACGCGGGCCTCAACATCGTGGTCCCGTTCATCGACACCATCCGCAACCGCATCGACCTGCGCGAACAGGTCGTACCGTTCCCGCCGCAGCCGGTGATCACCCAGGACAACCTGGTCGTGAACATCGACACGGTCATCTACTACCAGGTGACCGACGCCCGCGCCGCCACCTACGAAGTCGCCAGCTACATCCAGGCGATCGAGCAGCTGACGGTCACCACCCTGCGCAACATCATCGGTGGCATGGACCTGGAACGGACCCTGACCTCCCGCGAGGAGATCAACGCGGCCCTGCGCGGCGTCCTCGACGAGGCGACGGGCAAGTGGGGCATCCGCGTCAACCGCGTGGAGCTGAAGGCGATCGAGCCCCCGACCTCCATCCAGGACTCGATGGAGAAGCAGATGCGCGCCGACCGTGACAAGCGCGCCGCGATCCTCACCGCCGAAGGTACGCGCCAGGCCGCCATCCTCACCGCCGAAGGTGAGAAGCAGTCCCAGATCCTCCGCGCCGAAGGTGAGGCCAAGGCAGCCGCCCTGCGCGCGGAAGGCGAAGCCCAGGCGGTCCGTACGGTCTTCGAAGCGATCCACGCGGGCGACCCCGACCAGAAGCTCCTCTCCTACCAGTACCTCCAGATGCTCCCGAAGATCGCCGAGGGCGACGCCAACAAGCTCTGGATCGTCCCCAGCGAAATCGGCGACGCCCTCAAGGGCCTCTCCGGCGCGATGGGCAACCTGGGCGGCCTGGGCGGCGGTTCGGGCAACGGCTCCTCCGGCAACAGCGGCACAGGTACGGAACGCCGAGAGAAGCCGTCGATCGACTGACGGTTGTTTCTCTCGGGACCCAGTTCGAGGAGCGGCCCGGTGAGTTCCCGGAGGTCGGGGCGGCGGCGTGAACCCGCCGAC
>NZ_JBEXQG010000035.1:0-86116 GCF_040612485.1 Streptomyces sp. NPDC006385 | reverse complement strand
TCCAACACCACGAGAGCGGAACAGTCGAGCGGAATAAGCCCGACCGTTCACAGCGTCCTCGCTGTGTTTTTTCAAAGGAACCTCGCCCCAGCAGGTGCTGGAGACGGGGTATCAACATATCTGGCGTTGACTTTTGGCACGCTGTTGAGTTCTCAAGGAACGGACGCTTCCTTCGTACTCACCCTCTCGGGCTTTCCTCCGGGCGCTTCCCTTCGATGTTTCAAACTCTATCAGGGTTTTTCCGTCTCTCTGACCACCGTCCTGCGGGCATGCAGGAAGTGACCCAAAGATAGGATCTGATGAGTTTGATGCTGTCGAGCGGGGACGCGTAGCTGCGTCACTCAGTCCCGAGCAGGAGTACGACTGTACACGCGACCGCGGAGCCGGTGCAAATCGATTTGAGGTATGGTCTAGACCACTCGTACGCTCGCGCGGAACCGGCACTTCAAGTGACATACCCTGCTGAACAGCCGTCCTGCACAGGCAGCGACGGCCAAATTGATCTCCACCCCTGGGAGGCTTCCCATGACCACCGTGACGTCCCCGCTGGCAGGACGCGTCGTCGGACTGGCGTCCGTGCCGGATCCGGTCTTCTCCGGGGCCATGGTCGGCCCGGGCACCGCCATCGATCCCGTGCGTGAGCCCTCCGAGGCCGTGTCGCCCGTGGACGGAGTCATCGTCTCTCTCCATCCGCACGCCTTCGTGGTCGTGGACGAGCAGGGTCACGGTGTGCTCACTCATCTCGGTATCGACACCGTGCAGCTCAACGGCGAGGGCTTCGAGCTGCTCGTGAACAAGGGCGACACCGTGACCCGCGGCCAGGGCATCGTGCGCTGGGACCCCACGGCCGTCGAGGCAGCCGGCAAGTCCCCGGTGTGCCCGATCGTGGCCCTCGAAGCCACGGCCGAGGCCCTCTCCGATCTGCGTGACAACGGCGATGTGAAGGCCGGCGACAGTCTCTTCGTCTGGAAGTGACGCGGGCGCCGTCATGCGACGGCAAGTAGGGACGACAACCACCGCGGCGGCAGGACCCGCCGCACTATCGGAGACGGGTGAAATGGAGACAACGCTGCGAGGCGTCGGCGTGAGCCACGGTGTGGCGATCGGCGAGGTTCGGCACATGGGAACGGCGGTCCTCGAGCCGCCTGCCAAGCAGATCCCGGCTGAGGAAGCGGAGCGTGAACAGGGGCGCGCTCGCAAGGCTGTGGAGGCTGTGGCAGCCGACCTGATGGCGCGCGGGAATCTGGCGGGAGGCGAGGCCCAGGCGGTCCTTGAGGCGCAGGCCATGATGGCCCAGGATCCCGAGCTGATGTCGGACGTGGACCGGCGTATCGCCGTCGGCAGCACGGCCGAGCGTGCCGTGTACGACGCCTTCGCCGCCTACCGTGAGCTGCTGGCCGGAGCCGGCGAGTACCTGGCCGGTCGTGTGGCCGACCTCGATGACGTGCGGAATCGTATCGTCGCTCGTTTGCTCGGGGTCCCGATGCCGGGTGTCCCGGACAGTGACGAGCCCTATGTCCTCGTTGCCCGCGACCTCGCCCCGGCCGACACGGCGCTGCTGGACCCGACCCTGGTTCTCGGCTTTGTCACCGAGGAGGGCGGTCCGACCAGCCACAGCGCGATTCTGGCGAGGGCGCTCGGTGTACCGGCCGTGGTCGCGCTGCCGGGTGCCGGTGAACTCGCCGAGGGCACGGTCATCGCCGTCGACGGCAGCACCGGCGACATCTTCGTGAACCCGAGCGATGAGAAGAAGGCGGAGCTCGAGGCCGCTGCCGCTGCGCGCAAGGCCGCGCTCGCGGCGTCCACGGGTCCGGGTGCCACCGCCGACGGTCACAAGGTGCCGCTGCTGGCCAACGTCGGAGGACCCTCCGACGTGCCGGCCGCGGTCGAGGCGGGCGCTGAGGGTGTCGGGCTGTTCCGTACCGAGTTCCTCTTCCTGGACGACAGCAAGAACGCTCCCTCCGAGGAGAAGCAGGTCGAGGCATACCGACAGGTTCTCGAGGCCTTCCCCGAGGGCCGTGTCGTCGTCCGTGTCCTCGACGCGGGCGCGGACAAGCCGCTGGACTTCCTGACGCCGACCGATGAGCCGAACCCGGCGCTGGGTGTGCGCGGGCTGCGGACGCTGCTGGACCACCCCGAGGTGCTGCGCACCCAGCTGACGGCGCTCGCGAAGGCGGCCGAGGGACTGCCCGTCTATCTCGAGGTCATGGCCCCGATGGTGGCGGACCGTACCGACGCCAAGGCGTTCGCGGACGCGTGCCGTGCGGCCGGGCTGCAGGCGAAGTTCGGCGCGATGGTGGAGATTCCGTCGGCCGCGCTGCGTGCCCGTTCGATCCTGCAGGAGGTCGAGTTCCTGTCGCTGGGGACGAACGACCTCGCCCAGTACACCTTCGCCGCGGACCGGCAGGTGGGTGCCGTGTCCCGTCTGCAGGATCCGTGGCAGCCCGCGCTGCTCGACCTGGTCGCGCTGTCCGCCGAGGCGGCGACGGCCGAGGGCAAGAGCTGCGGCGTCTGTGGCGAGGCGGCGTCCGACCCGCTGCTCGCGTGTGTGCTGACCGGTCTGGGCGTCACCTCCCTGTCCATGGGCGCGGCGTCGATTCCTTACGTCCGGGCGACGCTGGCGAAGTACACGCTGGCGCAGTGTGAGCGTGCCGCCGCGGCGGCACGTGCGACGGACAGCGCCGAGGAGGCGCGCCAGGCCGCTCAGGCGGTGCTGTCCGGCGAGTAGCCCGTGCGGGACGGCTGCATGCTTGTTCGTCTGGGGCGCTCCACTTGTGGGTGGGGCGCCCCAGACGCATTCAGTGGTGGTGTCCCGGCGTCGCTTCGTCATCGCCGAGATCCGGCGGTACGCAGTAGTCGACGCCCGATTCCGGCGGGATGAGGTCTCCGGATTCGATGTCGGTGCAGTAGGCGTCGAAGACCTCGCTCGCGGTGAGGGGCTCCAGACGGTCGCCGCGCAGGCGCCATCCGTAGATGCGATCGGTTGTGCCGGGGGCGCTTGTTCGCATGACGAGTCCGCCGGGGCTGCGGGTGGCGAGGCCGAGGGCCAGGACCGTGGTGAACTCCAGGGCCTCGGCCTCGTCCAGGTGGGTGGCGCCCTGGGTGTCTTCGTCGGCATGCAGGACGGAGACGAGTGTTTCTGGGGTTCCGGTGACGCTGCAGACGAGGTGTCGGCTGCCCGCCTGGGCCGTGTCCAGGATGCGGACGAGGAGGTTCGAGGCTCGGGTGAAGGCCGCGCGACCGATGTCCTCGCCGCAGGTGGGGCACGCGCCGAGTCGTGCCAGGAGCGTGGAGGCGTACTCCCAGGTGGCTTGTCGGACGGCTTCGTCGACGAGGGCCGGGACGAGGTCGGCCAGTGGCTGGCCGTCGAAGGGGATGGTCGGTCCTGTGGCCGCGAGCTCGGCGGTGAAGCGCGTGCGGCTCGACGGGATGTCGGGGTCGAGGCCGGTTTCGGCGCAGAAGTCGGCGTACTCCTGCGGGTCGAAGAGTGCGATCGTCGTATGAGTGCCTTGGCAGGCCCGTGCCCTGAGAAGGGCCTCCACCTGTTCCAGGTAGATCTTGTGGTCGTCGAAGGTGAAGCTGCGGTAGAGCCGCATGGCACGGAAGTCGTGCTCGTCGGTCAGCAGACCGATCGTGCCGGCGATTTCGCGGCGCAGGGCGCGTCGCATCGTCTGGTGGTCGGTGTGCGCCATGGTTTCCCCCTGTTGCTGTGCAGTCGATCAATGCTCACTCACAGTAACCGGGGGCACTGACAACGGCGCCGGGGTGAGGAGCCGGCCTCGGACTCGCCGTGGTTCGGGAGGACGAGGCCGGCGCGGGGGTCAGGCGCGTTTGCGGGCGAGTTCCTCGTAGAAGCGCAGGAGGTCGAGGTTGTCGATGGAGCCCGGATTGACCGCCTTCTCGAGGGGGGTGCCTTGCAGGAGGCGCTTGACGGGGACCTCGATGCGCTTTCCGGTGAGGGTGTGCGGGACTCCGGGGACCTCGATGATCTCGTCGGGAATGTGACGGGGTGAGAGCTGTTCGCGGATGGTCTGCTTGATGCGGTTCAGCAGGGCCTCGTCGAGCACGGCTCCGGGGACCAGGTGGACGAACAGGGGCATCCAGTAGCCGCCGTCAGGCTGTTCGATGCCGATGACCAGGGATTCCTTGATCTCGGGTAGGCGCTCCACAGCTTCGTAGATGTCGGCCGATCCCATGCGCACGCCCTGGCGGTTCAGTGTCGAGTCGGAGCGTCCATGGATGACGACGGAGCCGCGTGAGGTGACGGTGATCCAGTCGCCGTGCCGCCACACGCCGGGGTAGGTGTCGAAGTAGCTGTCGTGGTACCGGCTGCCGTCGAGGTCGTTCCAGAAGTGGATCGGCATGGACGGCATGGGGTTCGTGACCACGAGTTCGCCCACCTCGTCGATGAGCGGTCTGCCGCTGGGATCCCAGGACTGGAGGTCGGTGCCGAGGCCGGGGGCCTGGAGCTCGCCCACGTACACGGGCAGCGTGGGCACGGCTCCGGCGAAGCAGGAGCACACGTCCGTGCCTCCGCTGACGGAGGCGATCCACAGGTCGTCGCGGACCTCGTCGTGCAGCCAGCGGAAGCCGTCGGGCGGCAGCGGTGATCCGGTGGTGGCCACGCACCGCACCTGGGTGAGGTCGAAGTCGCGTGCGGGGTGCACTCCGGCCTTGCGGCACGCCATGACGTACGCGGCCGAGGTCCCGTAGAGGGTGGCTTCCGTGCGTTCGGCGACGCGCCACTGGGCGCCCGTGTCGGGATAGCCCGGGCTGCCGTCGTAGAGGACGATCGTGGTGCCGGTGAGGAGGCCGGAGACGAGGAAGTTCCACATCATCCAGCCTGTCGACGTGTACCAGAAGAAGCGGTCCTCAGGACCCAGATCGCAGTGCAGGCCGAGTTGTTTGAGGTGCTCGACGAGGATGCCGCCCTGCGACTGGACGATGGCTTTGGGCAGGCCGGTGGTGCCGGAGGAATAGAGCACCCAGAGGGGGTGGTCGAAGGGCACCTGCTCGAAGACGGGTTCCTCGTCGGCGGTGGTGAGGGCCGACCACTCCAGGGCGCCTTCGGGGGCGCTGGTGCCGAGCAGGGGGATGTGGACGACGGCTCGCAGGGTTGGCAGTTCGCTGCGCAGTTCGGCCACGATGTCGCGGCGGTCGTGTTCCTTGCCGCCGTAGCGGTAGCCGTCGACGGTGAACAGGACAACCGGTTCGACCTGCTGGAAGCGGTCGAGGACGCTGCGGGCGCCGAAGTCGGGGGCGCAGGAGGTCCACACGCCGCCGACCGCTGCCGTGGCGAGGAGGGCGACGACAGCCTGCGGGATGTTCGGGAGGTAGCCGCTGACGCGGTCTCCGGGGCGGACGCCGAGGGCGCGCAGCTCGGCGGCCAGGGAGCCCACCTGGCGGCGCAGCTCGGCCCAGGTCACGGGACGGGGCTCGTGGGATTCGTCGACATACAGGAGCGCGGGTTCGTCGGCGCGGGTCGCGGCGGCGCGCAGGGCGTGCTCCGCGTAGTTCAGTGTGGCGCCGGGGAACCACTGGGCGCCGGGCATCGAGCGGTCGCCCAGCACGCGCGCGTAGGGGGTGGAGAAGCGTACGTCGAACCACTCCGTGACGGCTTTCCAGAAGGTGTCCAGTTCATCGACCGACCAGCGGTGCAGGGCCGCGTAGCCGCCCTCGGAGGGGGCGCCGTGGCGTTCGGCGGCCCAGGCCTGGAACTTGGTGACTTGAGCCTGTGTGATGCGCTGCGGGTCTGGCTGCCACAGCGGCTGGGGGTTCACGGTCGACATGGGGCGGCTCCCGGACTGTGCGCGTCGTGTGCGTCCTCCGCGCACGGCGGGGTGTGCGCGTGACGCGGATGACACGGACGATGCCATGTGATCGACTTCTGCACCAGGGTGCGCCGCACACAGTCCGTGTCGTGAAGATGTGGTCCCAGCACAGGTGAACGGCAGTTGAACGGCGCACGCGCGTGGGGCGGGCAATGGCAGGCTGAGCAGCATGGACGGTCGTGACCTGGTGCGTTCGATGAGGGTGGTCGGTTCTGTGGGAGCGGCCCAGGGTTTGCGTACCGTACGGGCGGCGTGGCGCAGGAAGCGCGCCGACGCCGAGGGACTGCAGCCCCGGGGTGCCGAGCGCGCTCGGGTACCCGGGCTCGTGCAGGAGGTGCGGCCCGCTCCGGGCGGTGGCGTCATCCGGTTCAGCCGGTCTGAGCTGCGCATCGCCGTCACCGTGCACGGGGCCGTGTTCTGGGGGTGGGACGGGGCGGCTCCCGAACCGTCGTACGCGCTCGCGGGCCGCTGTCCGGAGCCGGATCCCCGGGCGGTGCTGGAGCCTGACAAGGACGGTGGCTGGCGGCTGGTGGCCGAGCGGGTGACGGTCGTGATCTCGCGGCACGGTGCCGTGGAGGTGCAGACGCCCGGTGGTGTGACCCTGCGCCGCGATCTGCCGCCGCGCTGGTGGGAGCCCGTCGGCGGTGGGCCGGCGCGGTGGATGCAGCGCTCGGAGGTGGCCGCGGACGCGCGGTTCTTCGGGCTCGGGGGGCGGGCGTCGGGGCCCCGGCTGAGGGACGGGACGTACCGGCTGTGGAACACCGACCCCGGCCGGGCGTTCGGCCCCGGCGACGACCCGCTGTACATCACCATGCCGGTGCAGCTCGTGGTGGCGGACGCGGCCACGCATCTGATGTTCCACGACAGTTCGTGGGACGGCACGGTGACGCTGCGGGAGGGCGAGGAGGGTGCCGGTTCCGGGCACGACCGGGCGGGGACGAGCGAGCTGCGGATGGACGGCGGTCCGCTGCGCTGCTGGGTGGTGGTGGGCACCCCCGCGCGCGTGCTGCTCGTCTGGGCCTCCCTCACCGGTGCGGCTGCGCTACCACCTGCGTGGGCGCTGGGCCACCATCACGCGCGGTGGGGGTTCGGCAGTGAGCAGGAGGTGCGGCGGATCGTTGCGGGTTACCAGGAGCGTGATCTGCCGCTGGACGCGGTCCATCTGGACATCGACCACTACGACGAGCACCAGGTGTTCACGGTGGACCACGAGGGTTTCCCCAAACTGCCACAGCTCGCGGAGGAGTTGCGGCGGGACGGGATCCGTCTGGTGTCGATCGTCGATCCGGCGGTCAAGGCGGCGCCGGGTAACGCCGTGTATGACAGCGGGACTGCCGAGGACGCGTTCGTCAGGGACGCCTCCGGGCGGCTCGTGCGTGGGGTGGTCTGGCCCGGGGAGTCGGTCTATCCGGACTTCACGCACGCGCGCGTGAGGCGGTGGTGGGGTGGCCTGTACGAGGAGCGGCTGGGGCAGGGCTTCTCGGGTTTCTGGCACGACATGAACGAGCCGACCTCGTTCGCCGCCTTCGGGGAGTCGACGCTGCCGCGGTCGGCCCGGCACTCCCTGGAGGGGCGCGGCGGGGATCACCGGGAGGCGCACAACGTCTACGGCCTGTGCATGGCCAGGGCGGGCTACGAGGGGCTGCGCGAACTGAGCCCGGAGGAGCGTCCCTTCGTCTTCTCGCGCTCGGGATGGGCCGGCCTGCAGCGTTACGGAGGGACCTGGTCCGGTGACGTGGCCACCGGTTGGCCCGGGTTGCGCGCGTCGCTGTCGCTGGTGATGGGCCTCGGGCTGTGCGGTGTGCCCTACTCGGGGCCGGACGTGGGCGGATTCGATGGGAGTCCCTCGCCGGAGCTGTATCTGCGGTGGTTCCAGCTGGCGGCGTATCTGCCGCTGTTCCGTACGCACGCGAGTCTGCGGGCGGGGCGCAGGGAGCCATGGGAGTTCGGTCCGGAGGTGCTGGAGCACGCGCGCGTGGCGCTCGTCGAGCGTCGGCGGCTGCTGCCGTACTTCGTGACGCTGGCCCATCTGGCCCGCCGCACAGGGGCGCCGTACGTACGTCCGACGTGGTGGTCGGCGCCCGAGGACCGGGCGCTGCGCGATTGTGAAGATGCGTTTCTGCTGGGCGACTGTCTGCTGGTGGCGCCGGTGCTGGATCCGGGCGCCGACCGCCGTGCGGTGCGGTTGCCGCGCGGGCGCTGGTACGACACGGCGACGGAGCGGGTGTTCGAGGGGCCGGGGCAGGTTCTCGTGGACGCGCCCCTGTCCCGGATCCCCGTGCTCGCGCGCGCGGGCGCGGTCGTTCCCGTGCGTGGGGACGACGGTGCGCTGGAACTGGAGGTATGGGCGCC
Source organism: Streptomyces sp. NPDC006385 (assembly GCF_040612485.1). Classification (NCBI taxonomy): domain Bacteria; kingdom Bacillati; phylum Actinomycetota; class Actinomycetes; order Kitasatosporales; family Streptomycetaceae; genus Streptomyces; species Streptomyces sp. NPDC006385. The sequence goes on along the minus strand of NZ_JBEXQG010000035.1, from coordinate 77,933 downwards.
CGCCCCGGGGCGCACCGGGGGCGGGCTGGTGGTGCCGGATGCGGGTGACGGCTGGGACGAGCCCGAGATCGAGCGCTACGTCACCCGCTGGCAGGGCCGGGAGCTGGTCGTCGAGCAGGAACTCGAGGACGGTGTGACCGCGTCGCCGTATCCCGTCCGCGTACGCGGGCTCGGCGAGCGGGGGGCTCAGAGGTAACGGCCCTCGAAGAAGGCGCGTACGGCGAGCGTGTGCAGCGGGAAGGCGAGCTCCTCCGGCCTATGCAACAGGTGCCAGCCTTCGGTCTCGCCGGTGGCCGCCGACGGGGGCAGGCGGTCGGCGGGCCGTTCCGGAAGGAGGCCGAACAGCAGCAGGTGCCCGTCGGGGGAGCTCATCGCGTCGACGAGACGTACGTCGCGGCCGGCCGCGTCGATGCCGGTCTCTTCCTTGAGTTCGCGGACCACGGCCTGTCGCCAGTCCTCGCGGTCGTCGATGAAGCCGCCGGGAAGGGCGATGCCTCCGCGCGCGGGGTCGGTGGTGCGCGTGATGACGACCAGGGCGGTGCCCTTCGTGTCGTACACGGGCTGGAGTGCGACCGCTACCGGAAGCGGATTGCGGTAGGCCACGGTGCCGCACGCGGGGCAGGTGCGGGGCCAGCCGGAGACGCCCTCTCCGTAGGGCGCGCCGCAGCTCGAACAATGGGAGTCCGCTGCGGAGTTGGGGGCGGAGTGCTGAGTTTCGGACACGCCGCGGACTGTATCCGATCAGTGGAAGGGCGTCTTCCGGGGGCCGGACAGGTGTGCCTCGTGAGGGATTTCGAGGGGCCGGGTCCTTCTACGCTGTGTGACCGATCCGGAATCCTGCGTGAACGTCTCATGAACTGGGCTCGGGCCGGATGCGGCGGCGCCATCATGCTCCCGTGAGCTCCTGGACGGACACTCTCCGCTTCGCTTTCCAACCGGTGGTCAACCTGACGACCGGCGGGGTCGCGGGGCTGGAGATACTCGCCCGCCCGGAGACCGGCGACGTCCTGGCGGAGGCCCGCCGTGATCCCGAGCTCGACGGCCGGCTCGCCGTGTCGGCGTTCCGTGCGGCGGCTCGGCAGGAGACGTTGCTGCCTCTGCACGTCAACGTCTTCGCCGGCACCCTCGCCGACCTCGGCGGACTCACGCCGTTGCATGACGCGGTGCGTGCGGCGGGGCGGCTGCCGTGGGAGGTGACGGTCGATATCGGGCCGCCGTACACGCACGTGCCTCAGCAGGCCCTGCTGGAGGTGATCGGCTCGCTGCGGGGCCAGGGTTTCCGGATCAGCGCGGACGGCGTAGGGGACGGGGACCTGCCGCTGCGGCTGCTCACGGACATGGCACCGGACCTGGTCAAACTCGATGCCTCCATGCTTGCCCGGCCGGCGGCGGTACGCGCGATGCGGACGCTGTGCGAGCAGTTGGAGGCGCTCCTGTGCGTCGAGGGCGTGGAGACGGAGCTGCAGTGCGCGTCCGCGCGGTCGGCCGGTGCGCAGCTGGCTCAAGGGGAGCTGTTCGCTCCGCCGGCCCGGCTGCCGGCGGCGGAGGTGTACGTTCCGCCGCGCTCCCCCGGACCGGCGGTCACGCCGCGCTCGGGACCGTCGGTGCGGGAGTTCGTGCGGCCGGCCGCACTGCTGCCCGCCACCGCCTCCGCCGGCCAGGTGCGGGCGCTGCTGACCGGGTCGCCGGACGTGTCCGGGGTGCTGCTGGTGGACTCCCACGGCGTCCCGGTGCGGTCGGTCCATCGCTCCCGTTTCCTGCTGTCGATGTCGGGCCGTTACGGCCATGCCCTGTACGCCGACCGGCCCGCGGCCAAGCTCGGCGATCCACCGCGCACGGTGGGTGTCGACGCCACCGCGTGGGAGGTGCTGGACGTGGTCGCGGTCGGCGGCCGGGACCGCACCTCGGACGATGTGGCCGTCGTCGACCGGCACGGCCGGTGCGTGGGCGTCGTACGGCTCGCGGACCTCGTACGGGCTCTGGCCGAGACCCGGGTCGAGGAGGCGGCCGGACTCAATCCGCTGACCCGGCTGCCCGGTTCGGACGCGATCACCGGTGAGGTGGACCGGCGGATCGCGGACGGGCGGACGTTCGCGCTGAGTTGGCTGGACGTCGACCACTTCAAGCAGGTCAACGACGGGGCGGGGTTCGCGGCCGGCGACGAGCTCATCAGATCGGTCGGACGGGCGCTGCAGCACGCGGCATCGGACACCACGCGCGTGGGGCACATCGGAGGCGACGACTTCCTGGTGCTCGCCGATCCGGAGGGGCTGAGTCCGCTGGCCACGTCCGTGCTGGACGTGCCCTGGTCGGCGGGTGGGCGTCCCGTCACGCTGTCCCTGGCCACGGTTCTGTGCGAGCCCGGGAGCGTGTCGGACCACCGTCAGGCGGCCTCGTGCCTGGCGCCCCTGAAGAAGGCCGCGAAGGCGCTGAACGGCGCGAGCTGGGTGCTGGGCCGCGCAGGGCTGCCGGGTCACGAGATCCTGCGCGGGGCGGCGGGGGCGACGGCCCGGGCGGAGTGCGCGGTGGCGGAGCCGCGTAGGGGGTGAGACGCTTTTTTCCACAAGGCCGGCGGAGGCCGAGAGGTGTCCTAAGGCCCCAGCACAGCCACCCATGGCCTCGGTCCCTGCCGGGTTCAGCAGGAGCAGGTCTTCCTGTCGGCCTCAGCGGGGCCTCGGTGTCCGTAACATCTCCGAGCGGGCGTGCCGGAAGCCCGGTCGGCGAACAATTTGACCCATCGGCACGCCCTCAACCGTTGGCGTCGGCGACCTTGACGCCCCCTGGGCGCCGGTGAACACTTCCCGGTGTCAGTCGACATCGCCGTACATTCTCGGCGTATCCACGCACTGCGCCGCGCGGTTCCGCCTGCACCAAGGCCCTTCCCCCACGGGCGAGTCGGCTACGACGGCACGCTCGTCACGGACGCCGGGCGGGGCGCGGGACTCTCCCTGCCTTCGGCTGAAGTCGCCATGGGAAACGCACCCTGCACGGAGGACCGGGGTCGATCGCCCCGGGCCAGGGCCTAGGAGCCGCCATGAACAACGGAGACATATTCGTCGGCGAGATGATCGGCACGGCGATCCTGATCCTGTTCGGCGCCGGCGTCTGCGCCGCCGTCACCCTGAGATTCTCCAAAGCGCGAGCCGCCGGCTGGGTGGTGATCGCGTTCGGCTGGGGGTTCGGCGTCCTGGCGGGCGCGTACACGGCCGCTCCGCTCTCGGGTGGTCACATCAATCCGGCCGTCACCTTCGCCATCGCCATCGACACCGGCGTGTGGAGCAAGGTCTGGGTGTATCTGCTGGGGCAGATGGCCGGAGCCATGCTCGGCGCCGTGCTCTGCTACCTCACGTACTTCGCCCAATTCCAGGCCAACGTGCGGCAGACGGGCACCACGGAGGGAACGGCGGACGAACCGGTTCCGACGCTCGGCATCTTCTCCACGATCCCGGAGATCCGGAACCCGGTCGCCAACCTGATCACCGAGATCCTCGCCACCATCGCCCTGGTGCTGCCCATCCTGGCCTTGGTCGGCAACAACAAGCACGTCGAGGGGATCGGCATCGGGCAGATCGCGGGGCAGGCAGACGGAATCTACGGCTCCGGCATCGCGATCCTCCTGGTCGCCCTCCTGGTCGTCGGTATCGGCCTCTCCCTGGGCGGCCCCACCGGGTACGCCATCAACCCGGCGCGCGACCTCGGCCCGCGCATCGTGCACACGTTCCTGCCGATTCCGAACAAGGGCACGTCCGATTGGGGTTACTCGTGGATCCCGGTCGTCGGACCACTGATCGGCGGTGTGCTCGGTGGCCTCATCTACAACGCAGCCTTCTGAATCAGCCCAAGGGGTAGCCATGACGGACAACGCCGAGAAGTACGTCGCCGCAATCGACCAGGGCACCACCTCGAGCCGCTGCATCATCTTCGACCGGAACGGCGCCATCGTGGCCGTCGACCAGCGCGAGCACCGCCAGATCTTCCCCAAACCCGGCTGGGTCGAGCACGACGCCACCGAGATCTGGTCGAAGGTGCAGGCGGTGGTCGCGGGCGCGGTCGCCAAGGCGGGGCTGCGCGCCGACCAGCTCAGCGCGCTCGGCATCACCAATCAGCGTGAGACGACCGTGCTGTGGGACCGCGCCACGGGCAAGCCGGTGCACAACGCGATCGTGTGGCAGGACACGCGTACCGCGGCGTTGTGCAACCAGCTCGGGGGGTCGGACGGGCAGGATCGTTTCCGTGAGCAGACCGGACTCCCGCTGGCCAGCTACTTCTCCGGGCCCAAGGCGGCCTGGCTGCTGGACAACGTGCCCGGGCTCAGGGACCGCGCCGAGCGTGGGGAGATCGCCTTCGGCACCATCGACTCCTGGCTGATCTGGAACCTCACCGGCGGCACGGACGGCGGCCGCCATGTCACCGACGTGACGAACGCCGGCCGCACCATGCTGATGAATCTGCAGACCCTTCAGTGGGACTCCTCGATCCTGTCCGCCATGAACGTACCCGAGGCCGTCCTGCCGGAGATCAAGTCCTCCGCGGAGGTGTACGGGACCGCCGTCGGACAGCTGTCCGGTGTGCCGGTGGCGTCGGCTCTGGGCGACCAGCAGGCGGCGGTGTTCGGGCAGGCCTGCTACGACGTGGGCAATGCGAAGAACACCTACGGCACGGGGAGCTTCCTGCTGCTCAATACGGGCAACCGGCCGGTGCCGTCGAAGAGCGGGCTGCTGACGACGATGGGCTACAAGATCGGCAGTGAGGCGCCGGTCTACTGCCTGGAGGGTGCGATAGCCATAACGGGCGCGCTCGTCCAGTGGTTCCGCGACCAGCTCGGCATCATCCGCACCGCCGACGAGATCGAGCCCCTGGCGGCGAGCGTCGAGGACAACGGCGGCGCGTACATCGTGCCCGCCTTCTCCGGCCTGTTCGCCCCGTACTGGCGATCCGACGCGCGCGGGGTCGTCACCGGACTGACGCGGTACGTCACCAAGGCGCACCTCGCGCGGGCCGTGCTGGAGGCGACGAGCTGGCAGACGCGCGAGGTCGTGGACGCCATGTACCAGGACTCGGGGGTGCAGATCACGACCCTGAAGGTCGACGGCGGAATGACCAAGAACAACCTGCTCATGCAGCACCAGGCGGACGTGCTCGACGTACCGGTGATCCGGCCCAAGATCTCCGAGACGACGTGTCTGGGCGCCGCGTACGCCGCGGGCCTGGCCACCGGCGTGTGGAACGACCTGGACGAGCTCAAGGCGCACTGGGCGAAGGACGCCGAGTGGACGCCGGCCATGCCGGCCGAGGCGCGTGACCGCGAGTACCACAACTGGCGCAAGGCGGTGGAGAGGAGCTTCGGGTGGGAGGAGGACGGCGAGAGCTGAGGGAGGCGTCGGGAGTCAGAGCGGTGCACGCGCGCGTGCGTCTGTCATGAGCCGCGGCCCGTACCCCGGTCGGCGGGGGTACGGGCCGTGTGCGTGCTCGGGCGACGGCCGGCGTCAGGTGGTCACGGTCTGACGGCGGTCCGCCTGGAAGGCCATCGCGTGCTGGACGACGCCGATGAGGATCTCCTTGACGGACTCCCGGTCGCGGGCGTCGCACAGCAGCAGCGGCACGTCGTCGTCGAGGTCGAGGGCCTGCCGGATGTCCTGCGCGGGGTAACGGGCGGCTCCTTCGAAGCAGTTGACACCGACCAGGAAGGGTATGGAGCGCCGTTCGAAGTAGTCGACGGCCGCGAAGCAGTCCTCCAGGCGGCGGGTGTCGGCGAGGACGACGGCGCCGAGCGCGCCCTCCGAGAGCTCGTCCCACATGAACCAGAACCGCTCCTGGCCCGGCGTGCCGAACAGGTACAGCACCAGGTCCTCGCGCAGGGTGATGCGGCCGAAGTCCATGGCCACGGTGGTGGTGCGCTTGGCTTCGACACCGCTTGTGTCGTCGACCGGGCGTCCGGCCTCGGTGAGCAGTTCCTCGGTGCGCAGCGGCCTGATCTCGCTGACCGCGCCGACGAGTGTGGTCTTGCCCACGCCGAAGCCGCCGGCCACCAGGATCTTGAGCGTGACGGGCTCGACCGGAGGCTTCCCGCGCTCAGAACGCCCGAAGATCATCGATCTCTTCTCCTGCTTGATGGGGGTCGCGCGGCGGTGGGCCGTAGCCTCCGCCGCCGGGGGTTTCGATGACGAGTACGTCGCCGGGGCCGACGTCCGCCGAGTCGCTTCCGGTGAGCGCGGTGACCGTGCCGTCCGCGCGTTCGACACGGTTGGCTCCCAGTGCCCCGGGGTCGCCGTCGGCCATGCCGTAGGGCGGGACCCTGCGGTGCTGGGACAGCGTGGAGACCGTCATGGGCTCGTGGAAGCGGATGCGGCGCACGGCGCCGTCCCCGCCCCGCCACCGCCCGGCCCCGCCGCTGCCGTGCCGCACGGCGAACTCGTCGAGCCGTACGGGCAGTCGCCACTCCAGCACCTCGGGGTCGGTGAGCCGCGAGTTGGTCATGTGGGTCTGGACGACGGGCGCGCCCGGGAACCCGTCACCCGCGCCGGATCCCGAGGCCACGGTCTCGTAGTACTGGTGGCGTTCGTTTCCGAAGGTGACGTTGTTCATGGTGCCGGAGCCCTCGGCCTGGACCCCGAGTGCGGCATAGAGAGCGCCCGTGATCGCCTGGGACGTCTCCACGTTGCCCGCGACGACCGCTGCCGGTGGTTCGGGCGCCAGCATGGAGCCGGGCGGCACGATGATCTTCAGGGGCCGCAGACAGCCGTCGTTGAGCGGGATGTCGTCGGCGACGAGGGTCCGGAAGACGTACAAAACCGCGGCGTTGACGACCGAGAAGGGGGCGTTGAAGTTCGTGGCCAGCTGCGGGGACGTGCCGGTGAAGTCGACGGTGGCGCAGCGGTTCTCACGGTCGACGCGCACGCGTACGCGGATGACTGCGCCGGAGTCGGTCTCGTAGGCGTACTCGCCGTCGTCCAGGGCGTCGATGACCCGGCGCACCGCTTCCTCGGCGTTGTCCTGGACGTGCTTCATGTACGCCTGCACGACGTCGAGGCCGAAGTTCTCGATCATGCGGGCGACTTCGTCGACGCCCTTCTGGTTGGCCGCGATCTGGGCGCGCAGGTCGGCGAGGTTGGTCTTCGGGTTGCGGGAGGGGTAGGGCGCCTCGGTGAGCAGGCGGAGGGTGTCCTCCTCGCGGAAGCGGCCTTTCTCGGCGAGCAGCCAGTTGTCGAAGAGGATTCCTTCCTCCTCGATGGTGCGGCTGTTCGCGGGCATGGAGCCCGGGGCGATGCCGCCGATCTCGGCGTGGTGGCCGCGTGAGGCGACGTAGAAGAGGATTTCCCGCTCACCCTCCGTGTTCGCCGTGGCTCCCGTGTCGAAGACCGGAGTGATCACGGTGACGTCCGGCAGGTGGGTGCCGCCTTGGTACGGGTCGTTGACGGCGTAGGTGTCGCCGGGCCGCATCCGGGAGCCGCGGCGCCGGATGACCTCCTTGACGCTCGTGCCCATCGAGCCCAGGTGGACGGGGATGTGCGGGGCGTTGGCCACCAGGTTTCCGTCCGGGTCGAAGAGGGCGCAGGAGAAGTCCAGGCGTTCCTTGATGTTGACGGACTGAGCCGTGGACTCCAGCCGGGCGCCCATCTGCTCCGCGATGGACATGAACAGGTTGTTGAAGACCTCGAGGAGAACCGGATCGACTTTTGTGTCCAGATCGGAACTCTGCGTAATCGCCGCGCGTTCCATGACCAGATGCCCGTCGTGGGAGGTCGCGGCTTGCCAGCCGTCGTCGACGACGGTCGTCGCGCTGGCCTCGGTGATGATCGCCGGGCCGGTGACGGTTTCGCCGGGAGGCAGGTCCTCGCGGCGGTGGAGGGGTACGTCGCGCCAGGTGCCGCCCGTGTGGAGACGGACGGTTTCGGGAGCGGTGGCCGGGCTGCCTTGCGGGGTGGCCTCGTACGGGGAGAGCACGGAGAGATCGGGGGGTTCGGTGATGCCGGTGGCTTCGACGGAGAGGGCTTCGACGACGATCGGGCGGTCGAGGGTGAAGGAGTACGTGGCGCGATGACGTTCTTCGAAGGCACGCCTCATCGTGTCGGGGTCGGTGAGCTCGACGGTGAGGGTCGTGTCGGTGCCGTCGTAGCGGAGCTGGGCGCGGCGGGTGACCTCGATGCGGTCCTCAGGGACGTCCTCGTCGAGGAGTTCGGCGCGGGCAGCGGTTTCGAGTCCGTCGGCCGTCTCGAGGACGCCGGGCATCGCGGCCGCTTCCAAGGGTGCTTCGACCGACTGTTCACGCATGGCCGTGGTGTCGGCCAGGCCGATGCCGAGCGCGGAGAGGACGCCGGCCATGGGGGGCACGAGGACGGTGCGGATGCCGAGCGAGTCGGCGACCATGCACGCGTGCTGGCCTCCGGCGCCACCGAAGGTGGTGAGGGCGTAGCGGGTGACGTCGTGGCCCTTCTGGACGGAGATCCGCTTCACGGCGTTGGCGATGTCGGCGACCGCGATCTGCAGGTAGCCTTCGGCGACCTGCTCGGGTGTGCGGTCGTCGCCGGTCCGCTCGCGGATGTCGCGCGCGAGGGCGGCGAAGCGGTCGCGGACGAGGGCGTCGTCGAGGGGCTGGTCGCCGTCGGGGCCGAAGACCTTGGGAAAGCGGGCGGGTTGGATGCGGCCGAGCATGACGTTGGCGTCGGTGACGGCGAGCGGGCCGCCGCCCCGGTAGCAGGCGGGACCGGGGTCCGCGCCCGCCGAGTCCGGCCCTACGCGGTAGCGGGACCCGTCGAAGTGGAGGACCGAGCCGCCGCCGGCCGCGACGGTGTGGATGTCCAGCATGGGGGCGCGCAGCCGGACACCGGCGATCTGTGTGGTGAAGACGCGCTCGTACTCGCCGGCGAAATGGGAGACGTCGGTGGAGGTGCCGCCCATGTCGAACCCGATGACGCGGTCGAAGCCGACGAGCTGCGACATGCGGGCCATGCCGACGATGCCGCCGGCAGGGCCGGAGAGGATGGCGTCCTTGCCGCGGAACTGCCCGGCTTCCGCGAGACCGCCGTTGGACTGCATGAACATCAGCCGTACGCCTTCGAGTTCGTCGGCGACATGACGGACGTATCGGCGCAGCACGGGCGAGAGGTAGGCGTCGACGACGGCGGTGTCCCCCCGCGGGACGAGTTTCATCAGGGGGCTGACCTCGCTGGAAAGCGAGATCTGCGGGAAGCCGACGCGGGCGGCGAGCCTGCCGACGGCCCGTTCGTGAGCGGGATGGCGGTGGCTGTGCATGCAGACCACGGCGATGGCGCGGATCCCGTCGTCGTACGCCTCCTGGAGAGGACCGGCGAGGGCGTCCAGGTCGGGCGTGTGCAGGACGGTGCCGTCGGCGGCGATGCGTTCGTCGACCTCGACGACCCGTTCGTACAGCAGCTCGGGGAGTTCGATGCGGCGGGCGAAGATGCGGGGGCGGTTCTGGTAGGCGATGCGCAGGGCGTCGCGGAAGCCGCGGGTGATGACCAGCAGGGTCCGCTCGCCCTTGCGTTCGAGGAGGGCGTTCGTGGCGACCGTCGTGCCCATGCGGACGGCCTCGATGGGGTCCTGCGAGTCCTTCAGGATCTCGCGTACGCCCGTGACCGCCGCGTCCGAGTAGCGCGCCGGGTTCTCGGAGAGGAGTTTGTGGGTCAGCAGACGGCCGTCGGGGCGTCGCGCGACGATGTCCGTGAAGGTGCCGCCTCGGTCGACCCAGAACTGCCAGCCTGTCACGTCACTACCCCGCTTCCACGCCGCTCACAGCGCCCGCAGGCCGTTGATCACGTCGCGCAGAATACTCTCGTCCACCAGCTCGGCAGGCGGTACGGGCCGGTTCACATGGACGAATTCCGCGTCCACGAGATCCCCGATGAGGACCCGTACGACTCCGATGGGCAGGTTGAGCTCGGCGGAGAGTTCGGCCACGGACTGGGGGGCGTCACGGCACAGTTCGACGATGTCCACGTGCTCCGGGGACAGCGACGAGTCCGCTTCCGGATCGTCCGCCTGCGGTTCGGCGACGACCACCGCGATCAGGTCGAGGCGGTGCTGGGCCGCACTGGTGGTGCGGCCACGCGTCATGGCGTACGGGCGGACGACCGGTCCGGCCTCGTCGTCGAACCAGTGGCTTCTTCCCTGACCCTCAGCTCTCATGCCATCCCACTACCCGCCCGAGGGCAGATCGGTGCGCGGAGCCGCGCCCAGATGCACGCCGACCCGCTTGACGAGGAGCGTCATCTCGTACGCGACCAGACCGACGTCCGAGTCGGCGTCCGAGAGCACCGCGAGGCAGCTGCCGTCACCGGCGGCTGTCACGAACAGGAAGGCGTCATCGAGCTCGACGACGGTCTGCCGGACGTCGCCCGCCTCGAAGTGGCGGCCCACGCCCTTGGCGAGGCTGTGGAACCCGGACGCGACGGCGGCCAGGTGCTCGCTGTCCTCACGGGTCAGGTCCTTGGAGACCCCCGTCGGCAGGCCGTCGCCGGAGAGCACGAGGGCCTTGCGGATGCTGGCGACGCGCTCCACCAGGTCGTCGAGGAGCCAGTTGAGCTCGCCGGACTGGTTGGCCGCGGTGTGGCCGGTCGTCTTCGGTGCGGTCATCGACCGTCCCCCTTAGTCGTTCCTTGTGGTGCTGTGCCGCGGTGGGCGTCGTCGCCCGCGGCGTTCTCCTGGCGGCCACGCTGCCAGCCGCGCTGGAGCGAGGCCATTCGACTGCGTACCTCGTCCGCGTCCCGCTCGACGGGTTCCGCCCTCTCCTCGGTGCGCCGTGCGGGTCCCTGCTTGAGCTGCGGAGCCAGGCTGGCCTGTCGTACACGCCGGGGAAGGGGCCCCGTGCCGGAGCCGGCTCCCCGCTGCGCGGTGTCCGTGCTCGGGGCGGAGTCGTCGGGGTCGGCGGATGCGATCGCGGGGCGCCTGGTGCGTCGCGGGAGGGCTGCGGGGTCCTCGGGCTCACCTCGGCCGTGCCCGCCGGAGGGCGAGGTGTCGGCTCGGTCACCTGTGCGGTCCGGCGTGCCGGGCAGCTGGCCGCGCGGGCCGGTGCGGCGGCGGCGGGTCGGCAGGGGGGCGAGCTCGTTCGGCTCGGGCCGGCTCGGGCCGGTCGAAGACTCCGGGCCCGCCTCCAGCCGGTCCTCTCGCCGGGAGCGCTGGTCGGTGACCGGGCGTCCGTGGGAGCTGACCAGCTTGGGTGTCCTGCGGCGGGTCGGCAGCGGGACCGGGGCGGTCACGGCGTCGTCCGGGCCGGCCTGGTCGGGTCCGCCATGGAAACCGGCGACCGGGTGGGCGCCGAGGGGGCCCGTCGCCTCGTCCTCGGTGTGGGCGAGGGTGCGACGCGAGCGGAAGAGACCGCCGCCTTCGCCGTGCTCCTCGTCGAGCGCGTCCGGGAAGTCACTGAGGGCGTCCAGATCGACAGGGGCCTCCAGCTCGACCGGGCCGTCCAGGAGCGAGGCGGGAAGGCCGGGCGCGCGGGCCGGCACCTGGGCGAGGGCGGCGCGGCGTGCCTCCTCCAGCTCGGCCTCCTTGGAGGGCGTGGGCCGGTCGAGACGGAACCCGATGCCGTTGGTGTCCGGGACGTCGTCGGTGAGCAGCGCGTCGGGGATGAAGACGACGGCCGTGGTGCCGCCGTACGGCGACGGCTGCAGGGAGACCCGGACGTTCTGCCGCTGGGCGAGCCGGCTGACCACGAACAGGCCGAGCCGGTCGGTGTCGGACAGCTCGAACTCGGGGGTCTCGGCGAGTCGGAGATTGGCGTCCAGCAGGGCGTCGGCGGCCATGCCCAGCCCGCGGTCGTGGATCTCCAGGGTGAAACCGTTGGCGACGCGCTCGCCGAGGACCTGGACGGCGGTGTGCGGCGGGGAGAACACCGTGGCGTTCTCCAGGAGTTCGGCCACCAGGTGGGTGATGTCCGCGACGGCCGGACCGGTGACGGCGACGCGGGGCAGGCGGCGTACCTCGATGCGCTCGTAGTCCTCGACCTCGGCGACCGCGGCGCGCACCACGTCCATGAGCTGGACGGGTTTGCGCCACTGCCGGGACGGGGCGGCGCCGGAGAGGATCACCAGGCCCTCCGCGTGGCGGCGCATGCGGGTGGTCAGGTGGTCGAGACGGAACAGGTCGGCGAGTTCGTCGGTGTCCTCGGTCCGGCGCTCCATGGTGTCGAGGAGCGTGAGCTGCTTGTGGAGGAGGACCTGGCTGCGGCGAGCGAGGTTGACGAACACCTCGGAGACACCGGCGCGCAGTTCGGCCTGCTTGACGGCGGCCTCGACGGCCGCGCGCTGCAGGGTGTTGAGGGCTTGGCCGACCTCGCCGATCTCGTTCTTGTCGTACTCCAGGCGCGGCACCTCGGTCTCCACGTCGACCTGTTCGCCGGCGGAGAGGCGGCGCATCACGCTGGGCAGCCGTACGCCGGACGCCTCGTGGGCCTCCAGACGCAGCTGTCGCAGATCGCGGATGAGGCCGCGGCCGATGCGTACGGAAAGGAAGAGGGAGAACAGCAGGGCCAGGAGACCGAGGACGCCGGCGATGGCGGCCTTCAGGATGACGCCCATCGCGACGGGGCTGACGCGCTCTTGGTAACGGGCGCCCGCTTCGTCGTTGAGTTTGCTGAGCTCGTCGAGGACGCTTCCGGCGGCCGTGTCCCAGCTCTTGGCGTCGACCGTGCTGGGCCTGCCCGGCTGGGAGGAGATGATGGCGTCTTCGGCGGCGTGCAGCGGAGCCGTGGAGGCGTTCTTCCAGAAGCGCTCGTAGCGTTCACGCTCCAGCGAGGGCAGGTCCGTCAAGCTGATCTCGTACATGAGCGTGCGCTGGGCGACGAGATCGGAGACGTCGCGTATCTCCTCGCGGGAGAGCTTTCCGACCACGAGGGCGGAGCTGAGCAACGCGTCCTCGCGGGAGAGCAGTTCTCGGGCGTGGGTGACGTTGAGAAGGGCGCGGGCCTGCTTGTCCATCGCCACGCTGTCGATGCCGTCGAGGGAGCCCAGGAGGGCGTAGCAGGGGTCCACGAGAAGGTTGTACTGGTGGAGGGCCTCAGCGCGGGTGACCGTTCCGTCCTCGACGCTGCGGCGCAAGGGGCTGATGCCGTCGAAGGCGTCCAGGACGGCGGTGAGGCGCTCGCTGTCGCCCTGGTCCATCCCGTCGCGGACGTCGGGGTCCTTGGCGTTCTTGCGGATCTCGGCGACGGCGGCGTCGGTGGCGTTCCGGGTGGCCCGCAGTGCGGACAGCGCGTCCGAGGCCCGGCGGTCCGCGAGATAGATCAGCGCCTGGCGGCGTTCCTGCTGCAGGACGCGGACGGCGTCCTCGGTGGAGTAGCCGACCTTCTCGACGAGCGACGACACCGTGAACAGCTGAGCCACACCTCGCCCTGTGAGTACCGTGGCGAAACCCCAGATGGCGGTCAGGGACACCAGCGGCACGAGAAGCAGCGCCACCATCTTCCGGCGGATCGACTTCCCGCGAAAGTGCATGGCCTCCCCCAGCTCAAACCCCCAGCGGTCAGGGGGCACACCTGTGCGTCAACAATTGGGCGCGAGCCTACTACCGACGCACAAGTAACTCGAAGGGCCATCCGGAATCTGAACTTCCGCACCGGTGACGAGACAGGCGGAGTTGTCCGGGCATTGCGGGAGATTGCCTCCCGGGATCCGGCGACGCCTCGTGGAACGGATTCGGCCGGTCTTCCCGGCCAGTTGGCTGGAAATTTATCTTCCTTGGGAATCTTCAGGGCGCGTCGATCGTCCTTCTCTACAGGAAATCGGGGCGGATTGGGCCACAGGAGCCGCATCCCGTCCCTGGGCGGCGTAAAACAGCGCAAGCCGGGCAACCGCTGGGGAGCTGAGTCTTCGGATGCGGGCGAGCGGTCTGCAGGCGGTGGGGAGTGACACGGTGATGGGCACGGTGGAGCGGCGCGTGGCGCCCGCAGAGGGCGATGTGGCGCACCTGATGACGCGCCCGCGCCCCGAGGCACTGGATCGCGACATTCCGGCACACGGGGACGGGACCCGGTCCGCAGGGCATGCCACGGCTCAAGAGCAGCCGCGCTACCGGCCGTTGTGGATCGAGGAGCCCGCAGGGCGACGCCGGATGCCCGATCCGGTGCGCACCGCCGCGGTGCGGGCGGTGCTGATCATCGCAGTGACGCTGATACAGGCGATGGTGGCGTTCCTGTGCACGCTGGCCGGATCATGGCTCGGGTTCCCGATGGTCCTCAGCAGCGTGGCGAGCACCGTGGTGGCGACATGGGCAGCGCTCGACGTCTGGGTGACACGCCAGGTGTGGAACCAGCGCAACGGCGTGGTGTCGGCACCGAGCAGCACCGCCCGGTCCCTGCGGCGCGAGCGGCGCAGGGCACGACGGCAGGCGCGGGCCGCGGAGCGGGCTCAGGAGCGCATACGGCGACAGGGCGGGACGGGGCAGTTGTCGCACCCCTGAGGGAGTCGGGTTCTTCGCAGGTCTTGGCGTACTCCCAGCCGCCGCAGCTGCACGGCGTGCCGCTGGAGGCGTCCTGGAGGCAGGCGCGGATCCGCAGGGTGGTGCCCTCCCGCGGCTGGAAAGGGAGTTCATCACCGAATTTCTCTGTACCCGGTGGTGCGTCAGGAACGAGAGGGGTCGCCGGAGTCCGTCGCAGGTCCTCTGGACTCAGCTGACGGTGCGCTGCGTCGTGCCGCGCTCCTAGGAGGAGCTCGCGGGTGCCGGACGCTTGAACATCCGGGTCGCCGTGATCTCGCTGTGCACCGCCTCCCCGGCCGGCGCCTGCTGAGGCAGTCCCGGACGGAGGTGTTCCTCGACGCTGATGTACTTCAGCCCGGCGCGGAGGTCCGCGTCGTTGCGCAGCCGGATGACCAGCGGGAACTCCGCCAGCGCGGTCGTGTCGAACAGGCCGGTGGTGTAGAGGAGCTGAACACCCAGCGCGTCCGACACGGCACGCTGGAGTTCCAGCAGATAGGTCGCGTTGGCACGCCCGATCGGATTGTCCAGGAACAGCGTGCCGGCGTGCCGGTGCTTGTCCCGGCCCCGGTCGTTCGACCGCAGCGCGGCCATCGTGCAGTACAGCGCGATGGCGGCCGTGAGCAACTGGCCACCGGAGAACACGTCGCCCATCTGCCCGACGGGCACTCGCTCGGCGCGCAGGACGGCATCCGGCTTGAGGATCTCGACGGCCACGCCCTTCGGTTGAAGCGCCGCGGCAACTCCCCGAAGCAGCAGGGACATACCGTCCCGCCGCATGTCGGAGTTCTTCTTCACCGCCGCCCTCGTGGCCTCGTCGATGACCTCACCCAGCCGTTCGGTCAGGGTGGCCTGGTCGGGCTCCTCGAAGCGGATGCGGAGGAACTCCTGCCCTGACCACTCGCCGAGCCCCTCGGGCAGCCGTGACAGCCGCTGGGCGGACCGAAGGGTCGCCAGCGCCGACTCGACCAGCCCTCGGAGCCGGTCCACGATCGAGTCGCGGTTGCGCTCCAGTTGGGCCAGTTCGTCGGTGAGCACGCGGAGTCGGGGCGCGAAGGCGTCCGCCCACTTCTGGGCGTGCTCGGGCAGCGCGGAGGCGGGCAGTTCACGGATCTGCTGGCGAGCGGGGGTGCGGACCTGCTCGTAGCGCGTGGAGTTGGCGTGCCGTACGAGCACGTCGCTCGCCTCGCGCACGGCGGCCTCGGCGGCGGACAGGTCGGCGGCGCAGCCGCGCAGCGACCGGCGGGCCTCGGCGGCGGACTGCCGGGCCTCCTCCAGGCTGCCGGGGTACGGCTCCGGTTCCTCCCGCTCCTCCTCCGGGGCGTGTTCGCGCAGCAGGTCGCGCAGCATCGCGGCGATCTCGTCGAAGCCACCCGCCGCGTCCTCGGCGGCGCGGTGTGCTTCGAGGAGCTCGGCGTGGGCCTCACGGGCATGCCCCAACGCCTCGGTGCGGGAGGCGAGTTCGGCGGTCGCCGTGCGCAGCAGGGCCTGCGCGTGCTCGGCGTCGCGCGGCTGGAGTTCCTCCGCCAGCTCGGTATGCGTCTCGCCGTCCTCGGGGGCGTGCCGCTCGGCCTCGCCGCGCAGCCGTCCGAGCTGCTCGCTCGCGCTGGACATACGGGTCTCCAGAAGCTGGACCAGCTCCTCCGCGCGCGCCGCGGCAGCCTGCCGGGAGGGCCCGTCGGAGCCGTCCGGCGACTGAAGGAGCTGTTCGGCCCGGGTACGGACCTTGTTGCTCAGCCGGTCCAGTTCCGCGCGTGCCGCGCTCTCGTCGCTCTCCGCGCGGGCCTGCTCGGCGCGCAGGTCGGCGCCGACGCCGACCTTCTCGTACACCTGTGAGGCGGCCCGGTACGCCTCGCGCAGGGCGGGCAGGGAGGCCCTCGGGGCGTCGGCGTCGGCGTCCGGTACGTCGTCGGGGGCGCCCGCGATCTCCGAGCGCTCGGCGCGCAGGGCGCGGGCGGTGCGGCGGGCGTCGTCGGCGGCGCGCTGCGCGGCCCGGCGGTCCTCGTCGGCGGCGCGGGCACGCTCCAGGCATGACTGGGCGCGAGCCTCGGACTCGGCCGCCTCGTCGGCGAGTTCGCGCAGCTTGACCTGCCAGCCGGCCCGCTCGCGCAGCCGGAAGGCCAGCCCGGCCAGGGCATCGGCGGCGCGTCGGGCCTTCTGCGCGGCCTCCTGTCGCTCGTCGCGGACCCGGGCGGCCTCAGCGGCGGCTTCGTCGGCCTCGGCCCGCACGGTCCGCGCCTCGGCCAGCTCGGCCTCGGACTCCTCGGCGAACACGCGCGCGTCGCGGGCGGCCTGCGCCAGCTCGACCAGCCGCCCGGCCGGGCAGCCGGTCCGCCACGAGGCGAGCCGCGCGGCCAGCTCCCGGTCCTTGCCGAGCCGTGCGGCGAGCGTGCGGATCTCCTCGTCCCGCTCGGTCGCCCGGGCGCGCAGGGCCTGCCGCTCCTCGTCGGCGGCGTGCTCGTCGTGCATGGCGGGGTTCGGCGGTACGAGGAAGACGTCACCGCTCTGCGCGTCGGGCGCCGGGGTCGGGGCGAGCAGGGCGGCTGCCGTACCCACCGCGACGGCCGAGCGGGGCAGCAGGGCCGCGTCGTTGAGCACCTCGCGGGCACGCGCGTGCGTGTCCGGGTCGGTGATGATGACGCCGTCGACCAGCTCGGGCCGGGCAGCGAGCACGCGCGCGTGGTCGGCGGGGTCGACGGCCTGGGCGAGGTAGCGCCAGCCCGGCAGCGCGGGGATGCCCTGCTCGCCGAGGAACTCCACGGTGGCCAGCACGTCGGGGCCGGGCGGCAGCAGGCCGCCGTCACCGAGCGCGCCGAGGATCCGGGAGTCGTCGGCGGCGGCCGTACGGAGGTCGAAAAGCTGCCGCTCGGCGCCGGAGACGGCGTCGTCGAGCAGCTCGCGCAGCTCGTCGGCGAAGCGGTCCAGCTCCTCAGGGGTGAGGACGCCTTCGGCGAGGGCGCTCGCGGCAGCCGCCTCCACACCGTCACGGGCGGTCATGTCGCCCTTGGCACCGTCGCTCCCCGACCGGGGAGCGGGCACGGTCCCGCGCTTCGCGCCGGACTCGCCGGCCAGGCCGAGCAGTTCAGCGAGCCGCTCCTCCGCCGCCAAGCCCTCGGCCAGGCGGCGCTCAGCCTCGTACGACCGCTCGGCCGCCGTGGCGGCGTCCGCCGCGCGGGCCGCCGTCAGCTCAGCGCGGGACTCGGCCGAGGCCGCCTCGCGCGCGTGCTCCGAGGCACGCCTGGATGCCTCGCGGGCGGTGTCCCAGGCGGCGACGGCCGTCTTCTCGGCGTCGCTCGCGGCGAGGGCCGCGCGGGCCGGGTCGGCGTCGGGCGCGCTGTCGTCGAGCCACCCCGCGCGCACGGCTTCGGCGGTCTCCTGCTCGACCTCGGACAGCCGCTGCCTGAGGTGCCCGGCCTCGCTGCGGGCGCGCTGCGCCTCGGTGGCGGCGGCGGTGGAGTCCCGGTAAGCGGACTCGCCGACCTCCTGGAGCGCGGCGGACCGCTCCTCCCCCTCGTTGGCGAGGGTCTCGGCGCTCTCCGCGGCCGCGTGCAGGGCCCGTACGAGATCGACGGCGGCCCTGGCGCGGGCGGCCAGCGCGGGGGCGGCGTCCCGCTCGGCCTCCTGGATGGCGGCGGCCACGCGCGCGACGCGGTCGGCGGCTGCGCGGTGCCGCAGTACGGCCTCGGCGGCCTGCCAGGCGGAGTGCAGGGTGCGCGCGTCGGCGAGTTCACGCTTCTGCGCGGCCGCCGACTTCTCGGCCGCGGCGAGCGCCAGCGAGGCGTGCCGGTAGGCGAGTTCGGCCGCGATGAGCGCGCTGCGCTCCCGCGCCGACTCCGCGTGGGTGACGGCGTACGCGGCGGCGGTGACCCGCTGGGCGAGGTCGGCGGCGCGCACGCGCTCCTGGGCACCGCGCGAGGAGAGCCGCCGGGCGAGGGTCCGGGTGCGCCGCTCGGCACCGGCGTGGATGTCACGCGCGCGTGAGCGTGCCTCGGTGGCCTCGACGATCCGTCCGAGCAGGTCGACCGACCCGGCGGTGAAGTCCCGTTCGGCGATCAGCTCGGCGCGTCGGCCCAGCTTGTTGCCGAAGCCGCTGACCAGGTCGGCGAGGCCGTCGGTGTCGCGTGTGTCCGTCACGGCCCGCAGCAGCAGGTCGGTGAAGTCGGAGTCCTTCTTGACGGCGAAGAGGCCGGCGGCCTCGCCCTCGTCGGCGTTCATCTCCCGCTGGTAGCGGAAGAGTTCGGGGTCGAGGCCGAGGTCGCCGAGGTGCTCGATCCACCGGTCGTGGATCTCCTCCCAGTGCACCTCCAGATGCGGATACGCCTTGCCCGCCTCGGTGATGGCGTCCCGGAAGCCCTTCATGGTGCGGCGGCGTCCCTGCGCCCCCGACTGGCCCTCCACGGGCGGCCGTACGGCGGTGGACTCGGCGACGGGCAGGTTGTCCAGGCTGAGCCCGGGACCCGGCCGGAATGAGTACCACGCCTCGGCGAACTTCCGCGGATCGTTGGAGACCTGGCGCCCGCGCCACTCGCTGACCTTGCCGACCACGACGCACTCGCCGGTCAGCGTGTGCTGCCACTCCAGCGCGACATGCCCGCAGTCGTCGGCGAGCAGGAACTTCCGCAGCACACCGGAGCTGGCGCCGCCGAGGGTGTTGCGGTGGCCGGGCAGCATCACGGAGAAGATCAGCTTGAGCAGTACGGACTTTCCGCCGCCGTTCTCCAGGAAGAGCACCCCGGCGGGCGCGGGCCGGCGCGGCGGCCCGACGGGCTCCTCCTCGAAGAACTCCGCCTGCGTGGGCGCGGGGTCGGGCACGGGCTCGCCCACACCACGCAGGTCAAGCACGGTGTCGGCGTAGCGCGCACCGGCCGGTCCGATGGAGTAGAGGCGGACCCGGGACAGCTCGTACATGGCGGACTCTCGTAAGTCTTCGGCAGATCAGGGAAGTTCGGGGTGGGCTTCAGGCGGGGTTTCGGGAAGCTTCAGGCGGAGTGGAACGGCAGCCCGGCGTCGGCCACCAGCTCCAGGTCGTCCGAGTCCTCGGGGGGCAGCAGCGTCGGCGTGCCGTCGGTCACCGGAACCACGCCCAGCTCCAGCAGCTCGGCCATGGCGGCGCTGCCCGCCATGTCGCGCACCTGGAGTTGGTAGCGGGCGGTCGTGCGGTAGGTGCCGCCGTGGTCGTCGCCCGTGCGCTGCAGGAACCCGGAGTCGGTGAGGAAGGCCACGGCCTTGCCGACGATGCCGGTCGTGGAACCCGCGAGCCGACGTGCGTCCTTGGTGGCACCGGTGGCGCTGCGTCTGACCCAGATCCGCCAGGCGGCCTCGAGCCCGGGCGCGTCCGTGGCGGGGTCGGTGTTCTCCCCCTGCTCCTCCGCGCGCTCCTCCAGCCGTCGGCAGGCCTGCCGTACGAAGGCGTCGACGCCGTTGACCGTGACCCGCCCGATGTATCCGTCGTCGGCGAGGTCCTCGGGCCGGGGGAACGCCATGGCGGCCACGGCGAGATGCGCCAGCCCGTGCAGGAACCGGTCCCCTCCGTCGGCGGACGTCCGACGCGCGTAGTCCCCCATGCGCACGGCGAACACCGAGTCCTCGGCGGCGGTCACCGCCATCCCCGCCCGCGGCGACACCTCCAGCACGATCAGCCCGAGCCCGGTGGCCACGGCGTCCGCGAGCCGCGCGAACGGCGGGTCCTCGCGGTAGCGCCGCAGCAGTTCGGCGTACTCCTGATCACGCGCGGGCTGCAGTTTCGGCTGCAACCCGAAGGCGACGAGCCGCGCCGCGTCGGCGGCGTCGGCGGGGGTGACGGCGGCGGTCGCCGACGGGGCGGGGGGCGCCTCCGCGTCACTCCACTCGACGTGCTCGCTCACGGCCTGGGCTCCTTGCTGCGCTGTGGCTCACTCATGCTGCTTCCGTCCTGTCCGCGGCCATCCCCGCCGAGTCCAGCAGCGCCGTGCCCACGATCAGGTCGGCGCCACCGAACTCGGGATCGTCCAGCTCCGTCCCGTCGTCCACGGCGAACAGCAGCTTCTCCTCGCCCTGCCGATACGCGGTGCCCACCGGCGGGCTGGCGGCATGGACTGCCAACAGGGCCACGAGGTAGGGGAGTTCACGGTCCCGCAGCCGCGCCTGGGCCAGCAGTCCCGACAGCCGCCGCGGCGCGTCCGCCGGCAGATCCAGCAGCTCCATGGCGGCGGCCAGCTGCTCCTCGCTGAACCGGCTGTCGTCCGGCGTCGCGATGAGGTCGGGCTCGGGCATCTCCGCGCCCAGGTGCTCCCGCTCCACGGGCGGCGTCAGCAATATGTCGACCAGGTCACCCACCCGCACCGACACCGGCGTCCGCAGGCCGGTCCCGCGCGCGAAGAAGGCGTCGGTGACCCGGACGGCCTGCTCCAGCGGCAAGGGCAGAATGGGCGCGACCAGATGCCCGTACAGGTCTGTCCCCGACGTCGTCATCGGCGTCGCGAAGGCCTGTCGGTCCTGCTCGGCGCGGAAGAGGGGTCCGGCCTCCAGCAACCGCGACTGCAGCTGCGTATGACGCCGGATGCAGTCCTTCACGATGTCGACCAGCTCGGCGGCCCGCCGCTTGTGCTCGGGGTCCTCCGTCTCGTCCCGCGCCTTGCGGATGTTGGTGAGGATCGCGTTCTCGTGGCGCTACCGGTCGGCGACGTGGTCGAGCGCCTCGGCGATCATGTCCGGGACGGCGTTCAGCCAGTCCACCGCCCGGACGTTGCGCCGGGTCGCCTCCAAGGCCCTGCGGAGCGTCTCCGAGTACTGCACGGTCCGGTACCGCGCCTGCTCGGCGGCCAGCTGCGCGTCGGCCAGGCGGCCGCGGTTGATCAGGACCTCCAGCTTGACCTCGGCGGCGATCTGCGCGCTGGTGACGTCGGTGTCGAGGGCGCCGACGAGGACGTTGACCGCCTCGTCGGTGGTACGGAGATACACCGTGCCGCCCGGACCGGGCACCTCCTCGATCAGCTTGAAGTCGTAGTCGCGGCGGACATAGCTGCCGTCCGGCGCGAACGTGCCGTACACCGCACGGAAGCCGCGGTCCACACTGCCGACGTTGATCAGGTTCTCCAGGACCCAGCGGGCCACCCGCTCGTGCTCGGCGACGGGACGCCGCGGGGCCTGGGCGGCGATGCGCGGGATGAGCCGGGCGACGATCTGGTCGTGGTCGGCGCCCGTGTCGAAGTCCATGTTGAGCGTGACCAGGTCGATGGCGGCGAGGGCCACCTCCGCCATGCCGTAGACCGAGTACTCGCCCGCGAGGTTGGCCTTGCGCGCGTCGAGGTCGTGCAGCGGCGCGGTGCAGGCGAGCGCGCGCAGCCGCCGCGCCAGTCCCTCGTCGGCGGCCGGGCCCGGAGCGGGGCGCGGCCCCGCGCTGAGCTGGGGCGGAACACGGTCCGTCGGTGCAGGCGAAGTCACGGTGCACAGACTAGGTCCTAGGTCTGACATCGACCCAAACGAACGCGTTCCGCCGGGAGCCGGAACCGCAGGTCGTGCCCTCGGGACCCGGAACCGCAGGTCGTGCCCTACGGGGCGCTCACCCGCCGCCGGTACACCTCGACGACGCGCTCCAGCGAGTCGTCGAGATAGACCGCGAGCAGCTTCTCGGCCTCGCCCTTGTCGCCCGCCGCCAGGGCCTGGTGGATCTCCCGGTTGCGCGCGAGGTACGGCTCGTGCAGCCGGCGTGGATCGTCCACCACGTGGAAGGCCAGGCGCAGCTCCGCGAAGACGCTGCGCATGAGTTCGTCCGTGCGGGCGCTCCCGGCGAGGGAGACCAGTTCCCGGTGGAAGTGGATGTTGGCGGTACCCACACCTTTCCAGTCACCTTCGCGCGCCGCCCGCTGCCCCTCCTCGACCGCCCCGGCGAGTGCGTCGAGGTCGTAGGGCGACTCGCCGAGCCCGCGCACGACGGCACACTCGACGAGCCCGCGCGTCCGGTAGATGTCCTCGACGTCCTCCACGGTCAGGACCCGGACGAACACCCCCCGGTTCAGCTCGTGCACGAGGAGGCGTTCATGGGTGAGCAGCCGGAACGCCTCGCGCAGCGTGTTGCGGGAGACGCCGAGCGCGCCGCCGATGCTGTCCTCCGCCAGCCGGGTGCCGGGTGGGAAGAACCCTTCGGCGATACGGCTCCTGAGGATGTCCGAGACCCGCTCCGCCGTGCTCGTGCGGCCCAGCAGGGCGCGGTCCTCGGACAGGGAGGTCAGCTGCTCGTCCATGCCGGAATTCAATCGCAGATCACAAGAACGAACCAACATGGGTATTGAGGGATCGTTGAACAATCCTCTACGGTGCTTCGAACCGGTACGGCTCACTCTCAAGCACCCTCCGTCCCCTCTCTGCGAGGTGCCCATGAGCACAACCCCTCCGCCGCAGGCCCCCAGCACCGACGAACGCCCCGTCACGACCGAACACACCGCCGACGACGGGGCGTTGGGCTGGCTGCGTGCCCTGGGTCCGCGCGGCCGCCGTGCCTTCGCGGGCGCTTTCGGCGGCTATGCCCTGGACTCGTACGACTACTTCACGCTGCCGCTGAGCATGGTCGCGCTGGCCGCGTACTTCGGCCTGGACAGCGGCCAGACCGGCCTGTTCACCACTGTCACGCTCGTGGTCTCCGCGGTCGGCGGCGCCCTCGCGGGAGTGCTGGCCGACCGGATCGGCCGGGTCAAGGCACTGATGATCACCGTGATCACCTACGCGGTGTTCACGGTCGCCTGCGGCTTCGCGCCCAACTACGAGACGCTGCTGGTCTTCCGCGCTCTCCAGGGCCTCGGTTTCGGCGGTGAGTGGGCGGTCGGCGCGATCCTCGTCGCCGAGTACGCGAGCGCCAGGCACCGGGGCCGCACCCTCGGCGCGATCCAGAGCTCGTGGGCCGTCGGCTGGGCCCTGGCCGCGATCATGTACACCCTGGTCTTCTCGCTCGTCGACGACGACCTCGCCTGGCGCGTGATGTTCTGGACCGGCGCGCTGCCCGCGCTGCTCGTCATCTGGATGCGGCGCCGGGTGCACGACGCCCCCGAGGCGGTGGCCGTGCGTGAACAGAGCCCGCAGAAAGGCTCGTTCGCGGCGATCTTCAAGCCCGGCCTGCTGCGTACGACGATCTTCGCGGGGCTGCTCTCCACCGGCGTCCAGGGCGGCTACTACACCCTCGCCACCTGGGTGCCGACCTACCTGAAGACCGAGCGCGAGCTGTCGGTCGTCGGCACCGGCGGCTACCTGACGTTCCTGATCTCCGGCGCCTTCATCGGCTATCTTACCGGCGGCTACCTGACCGACCGGCTGGGCCGCCGGCGCAACATCTGGCTGTTCGCCCTGCTGTCGGCGGTCTGCATCCTGGCGTACGCGAACATCCCGAGCGGCGCCAACACCCTGCTCCTGGTGCTCGGCTTCCCGCTCGGGTTCTGCATGTCGGCGATCTTCAGCGGCTTCGGCTCGTATCTGAGCGAGCTGTACCCGACGGCGGTGCGCGGCACGGGACAGGGCTTCACGTACAACACCGGCCGCGCGGTGGGCGCGGTCTTCCCCACCACGGTCGGCTTCCTGGCGGACAGCTGGGGTGTGGGCGGCGCGCTGGTCTTCGGCGCGATCGGCTACGGCATCGCGGCGCTGGCCCTGCTCGGGCTGCCGGAGACGCGCGGGAAGGAGCTGGTGTGAACCGTACGGAGGACCGCCCGCTCACCGTCGTCGACGAGCACGCGCACGCGTGGAGCCCGGAAACGGCCCGCGCCCGCTTCCGGGAGGGCCTCACGGGCCCCACGGCCGGGGTCGCGGCGGGGCACACCCAGGTCAACCTGATCTCGGTGCCCGCCGACTGGGCCTACGACATGCTGCTGTTCTGCCAGCGCAACCCCAAGCCCTGCCCGGTCCTCGACGTCACGGACGCCGGTTCCTGGACGACCGTCCTCGCCGAAGGCGCCGACCTGCGCACCGATCTGCCGCGCTACCGGGTGTGGCGGGACGGCGAGTTGGTGGACGAGCCGACGGACGTGCGCGCACACTGGCGGGACGACCTGGTGTCGTTCCTGATCGGCTGCAGCTTCACCTTCGAGTGGGCGTTGGCCGCGGCGGGCGTCCCGATCCGCCACGTCGAGCAGGGCCGCAACGTCCCGATGTACGTGACCAGCCGGCAGTGCCGTCCGGCGGGGCGGCTGCGCGGCCCGATGGTCGTGTCCATGCGCCCGGTGCCGCCGGAGCACCTGGCGGCGGCGCTGCGGGAGACCAGCCTGCTCCCGGCGGTGCACGGCAGCCCGGTGCACTGCGGCGATCCCTCGGCGCTGGGCATCGCCGACCTCGGCCGCCCCGACTTCGGCGATCCGGTGGACGTCGAGCCGGAGGACATCCCGGTCTTCTGGGCCTGCGGGGTGACCCCGCAGGCAGCCGTGATGGCGTCGCGCCCGCCGTTCGCCCTCACCCACGCGCCGGGCCAGATGTTCCTGACCGACGCCCGCGACGAGCAGTACCGCATCGCTTGAAGGTCGTCGATGACGATCCTCCGACGAGGGTCGCCTGATGACGATCGCCACGATGAAGACCGCCCTGATGAAGCTCGCCCGACAGGAGAGACCAAGGAACCATGACCTCGATCGATCTCAACGCCGACCTCGGCGAGGGCTTCGGCCGCTGGCGGCTCACGGACGACGAACGGCTGCTGTCCGTCGTCACGAGCGCCAACGTGGCCTGCGGCTTCCACGCCGGCGACGCGGCCACCATGCGGCGGGTGTGCGAGCAGGCGGCCGAGCGCGGGGTGCGGATCGGTGCCCAGGTCTCCTACCGGGACCTGGCGGGATTCGGGCGGCGCGCGATGGACGTGCCGCCCGCCGAGCTGACGGCCGAGGTGGCCTACCAGATCGGCGCCCTGGAGGTCTTCGCGCGGGCGGCGGGCACGCGCGTGTCGTACGTCAAGCCGCACGGCGCCCTCTACAACCGCGTCGTGCACGACGAGGAGCAGGCCGGCGCGGTCGTCGACGGCGTGCTCCTCGCGGCACGGGCGGACGCCACCCTGCCCGTGCTCGGCCTGCCCGGCTCGCGTCTGCTGGACCTGGCCGCCAAGGCCGGGCTGCCGGCCGTGACGGAGGCGTTCGCGGACCGCGCGTACACCGAGCAGGGCACGCTCGTGCCGCGCGGCCAGGACGGTGCCGTGGTCACCGACCCGGAGGCCGTCGTGCGACGGTCGGTCGGCCTGGCCCGCTCGGGCGTGGTCACCGCCCACTCCGGGGCGCAGGTCGAGGTACGCGCGCGTTCCCTGTGCCTGCACGGGGACACCCCCGGCGCCGTCGAGCTGGCCCGCCGGGTACGGGCACGGCTGGAGCAGTCGGGTGTCCGGGTGGAGGCCTTCGTATGAGGGCGCTGCCCGTCGGCGACGACGCCCTGCTCGTCGAGGTGTCCTCGGGCGAGGAGGCCCAGGCGCTGCACGCGGAGCTGCTGCGGCGCCGCGCGGAGGGCTCGCTGTCGGTCCGCGAGATCGTCCCCGCGGCCCGGACGGTCCTGCTCGACGGCCTCGCCGACCGGGCCCGCCTGGCCTCGGACCTGACCGCGTCCGAGGTGCCGTCCGCTCCCCCACGCGCGCGTGACGTCGTCGAACTCCCGGTGCGCTACGACGGCCCGGACCTGGCCGAGGTCGCCGGGCACTGGGGCGTCTCCCCCGACGAGGTGGCCCGGATCCACGCGGCCACCGAATTCACCGTCGCCTTCTGCGGTTTCGCCCCCGGATTCGGCTACCTCACCGGGCTGCCGCCCCACTACGACGTCCCGCGCCGGGCCACCCCGCGCACGGCCGTGCCGGCGGGAGCCGTCGCGCTGGCCGGGCCGTACACGGGCGTGTACCCGCGCTCGTCGCCAGGTGGCTGGCAGCTGATCGGCACCACGCACACCGTGCTGTGGGACCACACGCGCGTGCCGGCCGCGCTGCTGTCGCCGGGCACGCGCGTGCGCTTCGTTCCGGTGAGCAGCTCATGACCGACCGCGCGCTCGCCGTCGTACGCGCCGGGGCGCTCACCACCGTTCAGGACCTCGGCCGTCCCGGGCACGCCCACCTCGGCGTACCCCGTTCGGGTGCGCTGGACGGGCCGGCGGCGGCGCTGGTCAACCGTCTTGTCGGCAACGCCCCCGAGGCCGCCGTACTGGAGGCCACCCTCAACGGCTGCGCGGTGCGGCCTCGTTCGGCGGTCACCGTGGCCGTCGGCGGGGCGCCCTGCCGGGTCACGGTGGCCGGGCACCCGGTCGCCTGGGGCGCTCCGGTGCGGGTGCCCGCCGGTGCGCTCCTGGACGTCGGCCCTGCCGTCTGCGGCGTCCGCAGCTATGTGGCCGTCTCCGGCGGCATCGCCGTCGAGCCGGTCCTCGGCAGCCGCTCCACGGACCTGCTGTCCGGCCTCGGCCCACCGCCCCTCGCCGACGGCACGGTGCTCCCCCTGGGCCGGCCGACGCGGCTCCACGCGCGCGTGGACGTCGCCCCACAGCCGGCGCCTCCGGCCGAACTGGTCCTGCGCGTGACGCTGGGGCCGCGCGACGACTGGTTCACGCCGGAGGCCGTGGATGCCTTCACCTCACGCGCGTACAGCGTGTCCCCGGCGAGCAACCGCATCGGACTGCGCACCGAAGGCCCCGCCCTGGAACGGGCGCTCACCCATGAACTCCCCAGCGAGGGCATGGTCCTGGGCGCGGTCCAGGTCCCGCCCGACGGCCGCCCGGTCGTCTTCCTGGCCGACCACCCGACGACGGGTGGCTACCCGGTGATCGCGGTCGTCCGCGCAGCCGATCTCCCGGCCGCGGCCCAAGCGGTGCCGGGCACTCCGGTCCGCTTCCTCGCCATACGCCGGCGCTGACTCAGCTCCTTCCCCACCGGCGCTGACGCGCTCCTCGCCCACCGGCGCTGACCCGCTCCTTCCTCAGCGGAGCGTCACGCGGCATCCGGCCGCATCCGCTGCTCCGACACCGCCAGCCCCGCAAGCGCCGCCGACACCGCGTGCGCGGCCCTCAGGTCGAGCCGGGCGCTGGTGCCGCGCGCGCGGTGGCGCATCTCGTCGGCCGCGAGGCGCAGCAGTTGGGGCAACAGGTCGTTGCACCGCCGGATCACCCAGGCGGTGCCCGCGGTCGCCAGCCACCACAGGCCGGCCGACCTCGTGGGCGGCGGGAACTCGGGCTCGGGCGACGGCGGGGCTCCCGTCGCGAGGCCCGCCTGCGCCAGCAGTCCATGGAACCGCAGCGCCAACTGCCGATGCCCGCGCTCCCCGGGGTGCAACCGGTCCGCGCTCCACATCGCGCGATCGGTGAGCCATGCTCCCTCGGCCGCGTGCAGATGCACGGCCCCGTACCGCTCGGACAGCGCGTGGACGACCGTGTTGACCGCCCGCTGACGACGGGCCAGCGGGTGGGCCAAGGCGCCCGGAAGACCGAGCATCGAGCCGGGATCGGGCAGGCACGCCGTGAGCAGCACCGTGCCCTGCGCGCTGAACGCGGCGTACACCTTGTCGAGCCGCGCTGCGACCGCGTGGATGTCGAAGGTGCGGCGCAGCGTGTCGTTGACGCCGATGACGACGGACGCGATGTCGGGCCGCAGGTCCAGCCCGGCGGGCAGCTGCCGTTCCAGCACGTCGCGTGTCTGGGCGCCGCTCACCGCGAGGTTGGTGAAGTCCACGGCCCGCTCGCCGAGCGTGCCGGCGAGCAGGGCGGCCCAGCCGCGCCACCCGTTCCCAACGGGATCCCCCACCCCTTCGGTCAGCGAGTCGCCCAGGGCCACGAAGCGCACCGGTCTCATGCCACGCCCTCCGGCTGGAACGCACGGTCCCGGCCGGGAACCGTCGCGTCGTGCGCGGCGAGGAAGGCGTCCACCGCCGTGCTCCACCCGAAGCACTCCGCACGCGCGCGTGCCGCCTCGCGCCGCTCCGCCTCGGGGCGTTCGAGCAGCATGTCCACGGCGTCCGCGAAGGCCTCCCCGTTGTCCTGAGCGACCGCCCCGGCGGAGCCGATGACCTCCGGCAGCGCGGACGAGGTGCTCACCGCCACGGGCGTCCCGCACGCCATCGCCTCCAGGGCGGCCAGCCCGAAGGTCTCGGCGGGCCCCGGCGCCAGGCACACGTCGGCGGAGGCCTGGAGCGAGCCGAGCAGCTCCCGGTCGGCGACGTGCCCGAGGAAGGTCACCGGCAACGCCCGCTCACGCGCCCGCTGTTCGAGCCGGCCACGCAGCGGTCCGTCCCCGGCCACCACCAGCACCGCCTTCCGGCCGCGCCGCAGCAGCGCTTCCAGGGCGTCGAGCCCGGTGCCGGGCCGCTTCTCGACGGACAGCCGGGTGCACATCACGAGCAACCGCTCGTCCACGCGCGCGTACCGCTCGCGCAGCCCGGCGTCGCGCAGTTCGGGGCGCCGCTGCGCCAGATCGACGCCCAGCGGCGCCCGTACGACATTGCGCGCCCCGATGCGCACGAACTCCCGCTCGGCGAACTCGGTGGTGCACACCACGCGCGCGTACGTGTGCGCCGTACGGACGTTGAGCGCGTCGGCCGCCCGCCGCGCCGCCGCCTCGGGCAGACCCCAGGTGCGCAGCACACCGTCGGCCGTCTCGTGGGAGACCATCACGGCGGGGACCCGGGCGCGCCGCGCCCATTTGCCGGTCCACCTCAGGGTCGTACGGTCGGAGACCTCCAGGCGGTCGGGGGCCAGCTCCTCCAGGAGCCGGGCCACCCGCCGCTTGTCGGTGAGGACGCGGTACCCGCCCGTGCCGGGCAGCAGCGGGCCGGGCAGGGTGATCACGCGGCCCTGTTCGGTCTCCCGGTCGCTCGCGCGGTCGCCGGGCACGATGAGCACGGGCTCGTGTCCGGCCTCCTTGAAGCCCTTGCCGAGCTCGCGCAGCGCGGTGCGCAGGCCGCCGGAGGCGGGTGCGACGAAGTTCGCGAGCCGGACGATACGCAGGCCGGTCATGCCGCCACCACCGCCCGGCGCGCGGCGACCACGTCCTCGTAGTGCCCGATCAGCTGGTCCCCGATGGCCGCCCAGGTGCGGCCCTCGACCATCGCCCGTCCGGCGGCCCCGTACGCGGCCCGCAGCGCGGGGTCGGCGACCAGGGACCGCACGGCGTCCCGTACGGCGTCGGCGTCGCGCGGCGGCACCAGCAGACCCGTGCGGCCGTGGTCGACCAGGTCCAGCGGGCCGCCGGCGGCGGGCGCGACGACGGGCACGCCGCTGGCCATCGCCTCCTGCACGGTCTGGCAGAACGTCTCGAACGGGCCGGTGTGAGCGAAGACGTCGAGCGAGGCGAAGATCCGGGCGAGGTCGTCCCCGCCGCGACGGCCCAGGAAGACCGCGCCGGGCAGCGCCTCGACGAGACCGGGCTGACTCGGCCCGTCGCCGACGATCACGACCTTCACGCCCGGCATCGCGCACACGCCGGAGAGCAGCTCGATGTGCTTCTCCGGGGCGAGCCGCCCGACGTAGCCGACGATCACCTCGCCGTTCGGGGCGAGTTCCCGGCGCAGCGCCTCGTCGCGCAGCTCGGGCCGGAAGCGGGCGGTGTCGACACCGCGCCGCCACAGGTGCACCCGGGGCACTCCGTGGGTCTCCAGGTCGTGCTGGGAGGCGGTGGACGGGGCGAGCGTACGGTCGGCGGCGGAGTGCACGGAGCGTATGCGGCGCCAGGCCGCGGCCTCTCCGGCGCCCATGTAGGTGCGGGCGTATCCGGCCAGGTCGGTCTGGTAGACGGCCACGGCGGGGACGCCGAGCCGGGCGGCGGCGGCCATGCCGCGGACGCCGAGGACGAAGGGGCTGGCCAGGTGCACGATGTCGGCGCGGTGCTCGATGATCGCCGCGGCGAGGCGCCGGCTGGGGAGGGCGACGCGGACCTGGGGATAGCCCGGGAGCGGAAGGGAGGGGACATGGACGACAGGGCACGGCGCCAGCGCGCCGAGCTTGTGTCCGGGCGCGGGGGCGGGTGCGACGACGAGGGGAGCGTGACCGCGGTCGACGAGGTGTCGGGCGGTCTGGAGCGCGCAGTGGGCCACGCCGTTCACATCGGGGGGAAAGGATTCGGTCACGATGACGACACGCATACCGGTGTTGTCGCCGGGCCGGACGTGGCCGCGTCAACGGGGATCTTTCCGAACGAGGAACGTCCCATGAGCGTTGCGCTGCGCACCCGAGTGGGTCACAGCACGTCCATGCGCACCTGACCCGCAGGTCACTCGGCGTTCACCCGGCGGGCGGATCTCCCCGACGTTCACAACGCGGTCACATGTCCGCTCCGACAGCCGGTCGCCCCGCCTCGAACGGTCAGTCGCCCCGCCCTGATGGTCAGCCGGCCGTCGTGTCGGGCCCGATCCGGCTGCGTACGGCCGTCTGGACCTCGGCCTCCTCGGCCGGGTCGGCGGCGAGCCGGCGCAGCCGCTCCACGACACGGGTGTCGCCGGTCTCGGCGTGCCGGGCGGCGATCTCGCGGGTGGTCTCCTCGCAGTCCCAGAGGCACTCGACGGCGAACCCGGACGCGAAGGAGGGGTCGGTGGCGGCGAGGGCGCGGGCGGTGCGGCCCCGCAGATGGGAGGAGGCTGTCTCGCGGTAGATATGGCGCAGGACGGGGGCGGCGCAGACGATGCCGAGCCGTCCGGTGCCGTCGACGAGGGTCCACAGGGTCGGCGCGTCGGGGCCTTCGCCGCGTACGGCCTCCCGTAGGGCCGCGAGCACCAGGTCCTTGTCCTCGGCTCCGCCCCGGCAGGCGAGCACGCGTCCTGCGGCGGCGCCCAGCGCGTCGGGACGCCTGGCCCAGCCACGCGCGCGGTCGACGGCGGCGAGGCTGCGCATGCGCTCGAAGGCGTCGACGGCGGCCTCCACGACGGTCGGTGATCCGGTGACCACGGCCGCCTCGATCAGGTCGAGGGCGTCCGGATCGTTGCTGTCGGCGAGATAGCGCAGGGCGGTGCAGCGGGCTCCGTCGGTGCCGTCCTTGGCGGCGGCGACGATCTCGGGCCGGTCCTCGGGGCCCGCGACGGCCGTGAGGCACCGTGCGGCGGGCACATGGAGGGCGGCACCGCGCTCGATGCCCTGCTGGGCCCACTCGAAGACCGCCTGCACACTCCACCCCGGACGGGGCCCGGTGGGTCGCAGCTGCCGCTGCCAGCGGTCGAAACAGCCGGTCTCCTGAGCGGCACGCACGCGCGTGGCGATCGATTCGCGCGGATCCTCGGCCCACAGCCGCCACGGCCGTGGCTCGAAAGCGTCGCGTACGGCGGCGGCCAGCTCGGCCTCGCCCTCGGGATCGGCCGGGAAGCGCGCCAGGACGGGCGCGGCGAGGGCGCGCAGCCCCGCGTCGTCGTCCCTGAGCGCCAGTTCGTCCAGGGCCCAGGCCCAGTTGGAGCCCGAGGCGGCGTACCTGCGCAGCAGTTCGAGGGCGTCCCGTCGGCCGTAGGAGGCGAGGTGGCCCAGGACGGCGAGGGCCAGCCCGGTGCGTGATTCCTCGGTGTCGAAGACGTCCTCGACGTCGAAGAGGTGCGCCTCGATCTCATCCAGCTCGCCGTTCAGGTCGAGGTAGAGACGGGCGTAGTACAGAGAGCGGTTCTCCACCTGCCAGTCGTGGCGGGGATCCCGCAGCACGCAGTGGTTCAGGGCCGCGAGCGCCTCGGCGCGCGGGGCGGTGAGCGCGTGCAGTGTGCCGTCGCCGCGGCCCCGCTGGAGCAGGCCGAGCAGCGTGCCGCTGGGCGCTATGACCGGTTCGAACATGGGAAACAGCCTCACATCAAGCGTCGACGCAACCGGGATCTTGCTTTACCTGGCCGCGTGACAACACGTCGGGGCGCCCGCCGTTTCCTGCTTGCTGTAGACCATCTTCCTCTGCCTCTCGTAGGTGGCCCGTACGGACCGTGTCTCACGGTCCGCGCGGTGCGGCAACACCTGCCCAGCCATCGCGTCCGTGAATCACGACCTCATGATGACCCGGCACTTCAATCTGCCGCGACCGATATTTCGGCGGCCCTGTACCGCCTCCCCCGTTTTCCGTGTTCTCGCTGGTCAGATAGGTCGGGTCAGTGTGCGCCGAACAGTTCGAGCAGTTCCGTCCTGCCGAACATCCGGGCGGTGTCGACGGCCGACGGGGTGCCCGCGGCCGGGTCGGCACCGGCTTCCACAAGGGCCTTGATCACTTCCGTCTCACCCTTGAAGACGGCCCCTGCGAGTGGCGTCTGGCCACGGTCGTTGACGCGGTCGGCCTCGGCGCCCCGCTCGAGCAGGGCCCGCACCGCGTCGGCGTGACCGTGGTAGGCGGCGAGCATCACGAGCGAGTCGCCGCGGTCATTGGTGAGGTTGGCCGGAACGCCCGCGTCGACGTACGCCACGAGCGCCTCGGTCTGCCCCTGCCGGGCCAGATCGAAGATCTTGGTCGCCAGCTCCACGACCTCGGGGTCGGGGGCTTCGGTCATCGGCCGGACCGCCTCTCACTACGTACTCGGGACTGCGGGGGACTGCTGGAAACTGCTGGGAACTGCGCTGGTACTGCTTCGGGACTGCTCTGGGTCCGCGGGGAGCACGGGTACGGCCTGCGAGCGGTGCTCGACCGTACGAGTGATTCGCCAGGGTACTGGCTCGCGCCGCACATGACCCGATGCGTCCGAGGCAAAGATCATCGCAGACACGGTCGGACCCAAGACCCAAGCCCATCCGCCCCGGGACACTCCGCCACCCGGAGGAAATCCGCCGGATTTCACCCAGTTGCACCTTTTATCGTATGGATACATCCTGTGAGCCTGGAAGTACTCATGGTGACTGTCCCCACCCAACCAGGAGCACTCACATGATCCTCTCCATCTCAGGCGTCGTCCTGCTCGGCATCGTCGTCTTCATCTTCTTCCGCAAGGACGGACTGAAGGCGTCGCACGCCCTGATCTCGGCCCTGTTCGGCTTCTACCTGGCGAGCACGGCGATCGCCCCGAGCATCAAGGCCGGTGGCGAGAGCCTGGCGAGCCTCCTCGGCGGCATCCAGTTCTGACGCCGCCCCTCCCTCCCGTACCCACCCGTAGGAGACAGCAGTGGCCCGCCGCCCCCTCCCCCGCATCCTGAGTACAGGCACCGAGCAGTTCGCCCGGAGCCGGGAGCTGGCCCGGACGCAGTTCGCCCGGAGCCGGGAGCTGGCCCGGACGGCGACCGACAGTGCCTCTGACGTCCTCCACCCGCTGATCACGATCACCCGGGGCTTGCGCCGGCTGGCCTCGGCCGGGCGGCGCAAGTGGGCCGACACCCCGAAGGACCGGCGCGGGCCGCTGCTGTTCATGGTGGCCTCGGTGATCCTGGTCGTGGCGCTCGTGCCGTACGGCCCGCTGCTCGCCGTCATCACGCTGATGGCGGCGGCAGCCTGGCAGGGCCGGGAACGCAGGCCGACGGCTCCCGAGGGACCCGACGAGTCCCAGACGGAGCGGCTGAGATCCCTGTACGAGGCGCTCGTCCCGTACTTCTGCGCCGCCGACGACCCCGAACCGCTGTACACCCACGGCGGCGCGTGGGAGAAGGCCTTCCCGGAGTACGAGTTCGACGGCACGGGACGCGTGAGCGCTCTCGTGGTCCGCTACCCGGCCTACTTCACCGACGGCGAGGCCCAGGCGCGAGCGCGGATCGAGCATCTGCTGACCGCCAAGTCCGGCCGCGGTCGGGAGTACCACTTCGCCTGGGACGAGGAGGGCAACGAGCTCGCGGTCACCGCCCTGGCGCCGCTGCCCACCGACATCGCCGCCCAGCGCTTCGTCACGACCCCCGGCGAGACGGTCCTCGGCTTCACCGACCCCACCCAGGTCCAGCGCACGCTCCCCGTCACCCACGGCGAGGAGCAGCGCGACGTACCGCCGGTCGTCTGGCGCACCGGCATCCGCTCCACCGAGCCCCATCTGCTGGTCATGGGCCAGCCCGGCAGCGGCACCTCGACCCTGCTGCGCTCCATCGCCCTTCAGGGCCTTCAGTACGGTGACGTCGTCATCGTCGAGGGCGGCAGCACCGGCGAGTACGCCTGCCTGACCGGGCGCGACGGCGTCCTCGCGGTCGAGTGCGGGCTGGCCGGGGCGCTGGCCAGCCTGGAGTGGGCGGCGACGGAGACCGAGCGGCGTCTGATCGCCATCAACCGCGCCCGCCAGGCGGGCAATCCGCCGCCGGACGACACCAAGCGCCCGCTGTGGATCCTCCTGGACCGCCCGACCGCGTTCTCCCACCTCGCCGCGGCGGACGACCGCAAGGACCCCCAGTCGCTGCTCCAGGTTCCGCTCCGGCACGGCCGCGCGGCCGGCGTCACGGTCGTCGTGGCCGACCAGTGGGACGCCATGGACACGCTGAGTGACGCGGTGCGACAGCACACACGCGCGCGTGTCGTGCTCGGCCCCGCGACGAAGGAGCACCTGGAGGCGGTCCTGGGCGCTCCCCCGCACACCACCCCGGTCACCGACGTCCCACCCGGCCGCGGCTACGCCCGCCTGGGCACGGGGCCGGTCCATCGCCTCCAGGTACCGGCGACCCCGGACCCGTACGACGACGCGACCAGCGACGCGCACCGGCAGGCGGTCCTGGACCTGCTGCCGCCTCGGACGACGCCGATGGAGGCGGAGCCGCCGGCCAAGCCGGAACTGGAGAAGAGGGAACAGGTACCGGAGCCCGTGCCGGCGGAGGCAGTGGTGGCCGAGACGTCGTAGTCGCCGGCGCCGGGCGACTGCCGCAGGCCCGGCGCTGTCACGCCACGAACGGCCGCACCGCGTCGCTGCCCCCGCTGACCCCGCTCTCCACCAACCGCGCCGCCGCGGCCAACCTCACCGCGGCCTCCTCCGCCACCGCGCCCCCCACGGTGAACGGCAACCGCACGTACCCCTCGAAGGCGCCGTCCACCCCGAACCGAGGCCCGGACGGCACCCGGACCCCCACCCGCTCCCCCGCCTCCGCGAGCCGCGACCCCGACAGGCCGCCCGTCCGCACCCACAGCGTGAGCCCGCCCCGCGGCACCTCGAACTCCCACCCGGGCAGTTCCCGCCGCACCGCCGCGACGAGGGCGTCCCGGTTCTCCCGGGCCTGCCCACGCCGCACATCCACCGCCTGCTCCCAATTTCCCGTGCTGAACAGCCAGTTCACGGCCAACTGCTCCACCACAGGCGTCCCCAGATCGGCGTACGCGCGCGCGGCGACGAGGCTGCGGATCACATCGGGAGCCGCCCTGACCCACCCGATCCGCATCCCCGCCCAGAAGGCCTTGCTGGCCGAGCCGACGGTGATGACGGTCGCCCCCGCGGGGTCGAAGGCGCACACCTGCCGCGGCATCTCCACACCCGGGTCGAGCCACAGCTCGCTCATCGTCTCGTCGGCGACGAGCACGGTTCCCGCCGATCGCGCCGCGTCCACCAGTCGCCGCCGCTGGTCGTCGTCGGCCAGCGCACCGGTCGGGTTGTGGAAGTCGGCGACCACGTAGGCGATCCGGGGCGCGGAGTCCCGCAGCACCTGCCGCCACCGGTCCATGTCCCAGCCCGTCAGACCCTCCGCCATGGCGACGGGCACGAGCCGGGCGCCGGCCTCGCGCATCAGTTGAAGGATGTTGGCGTACGACGGCGACTCGACCGCGATCCGCTCACCGCGGCCCGCGAAGAGATGGCAGATGGCGTCGATCGCGCCCATCGCTCCGGTCGTCACCATGATCTGCTCGGGCATCGTCGGAATCCCGCGCGCCGTGTACCGCTCGGCGATCATCGAGCGCAGTGCCGGCAGTCCCGCCGGATAGTCGCCGTGCGTGTGGGCGTACGGCGGCAGCTCCTCCAGCGCGCCCTGGACGGCGCGGGTCAGCCACGGTTCGGGCGCGGGCAGCGCCGCGCAGCCCAGGTCGATCATCGAGCCGAGTGCCTCGGGCGGCAGGGGCTCCAGACCGCGCGCGGGCAGCGGGTTCCCGGCCGGTACGGCCGTCCAGCTCCCGGCCCCGCGCCGCGACTCCAGGAACCCCTCGGTGCGCAGCGCCTCGTACGCGGCGGCCACCGTGGTGCGGCTCACGGACAGCGCGAGGGCCAGCTCACGCTCGGCGGGCAGCCGCGCGGCGACCGGGACGCGGCCCTCCAGCACGAGCAGCCGGATGCCGTCGGCCAGGGCCCGGTAGGCGGGTGGGCGCTTGCTCCCGGGGCCTGCGGGGCGGTCCTGCTGGGAGGTGAGGAGCCGGGCGAGCTGCGCGGCACCCACCGCGGAAGTCCACTGCGCCATGTTTTCCAGTCCACCTTCCGCGAATTGGCCATGGAGGACGCTCCCTCCCAAGCCACAGGGTGTCATGCGTCAGGCCACTACCACCACAGGGGGGCACGTCTTGTCGTCCACGCAGGGGCATCTCATACGGCGGCTGTCACAGCTCTACGTCGGGCTCGCGCTGTACGGCGCGAGCTCGGCGCTGCTCGTGGAGGCGGGCCTGGGCCTGGAACCCTGGGGAGTGCTGCACCAAGGTCTCGCCGCACGCACCGGACTGACGATCGGCGTCGTGTCGATCGTCGTCGGCGCGGCCGTGCTGCTCCTGTGGATCCCGCTGCGCCAGCGCCCGGGCCTCGGCACGGTCTCCAACGTCTTCGTGGTCGGCATCGCCATGGACGGCACGCTCGCCCTGGTTCCCGAGGCCCACACCCTGGCCGTGCGGATCCCCCTCCTCCTGGCCGGCATCGTGCTCAACGGCGTGGCCACCGGCCTCTACATCGCCGCCCGCTTCGGACCCGGCCCCCGGGACGGCCTGATGACCGGCCTGCACCGGCGCACCGGCCGCTCGATCCGCCTGATGCGCACGGCCGTCGAGATCGCGGTCGTCGTGACCGGCTTCGCCCTGGGCGGCACCGTCGGCGCCGGCACCGTCCTCTACGCGCTGTCCATCGGCCCGCTCGCCCAGTTCTTCCTGCGCGTGTTCGCCCTCCCCTCGGCATCCGACGGCAGCACGGTCGTTGCCACCGGGCAACCCCGGCGGGCGATACTGCGTCCGTGAGCACCACGCGGATACGCCACCCCTACCTCGACCACCCCGGCCCGATCCCCTTCGCCCACCGGGGTGGGGCCGCGGACGGCCTGGAGAACACCGTGCTGCAGTTCCGACGCGCGGCGGAACTGGGCTACCGGTACATCGAGACCGACGTCCACACCACGCGCGACGGCAAGCTCGTCGCCTTCCACGACGCGACGCTGGACCGGATGACGGACGGGGCGGGCCGGATCGCGGACCTGCCCTGGGGCGATGTACGGCACGCGCGCGTGGCGGGCAAGGAGCCGGTGCCCCTCTTCGAGGAGCTCCTGGAGACCTTTCCCGAGGTGCGCTGGAACGTCGACCTCAAGGCGGAGCCGGCGCTCCACCCCTTCCTGGAGCTGATCGAGCGCACGGGCGCCTGGGACCGCGTCTGCGTCGGCTCCTTCTCCGAGGCACGTGTCGTGCGCGCCCAGCGCCTGGCCGGTCCGCGCCTGGCGACGTCGTACGGCACCCGGGGCGTGCTCAATCTGCGGCTGCGCTCCTGGGGAGTGCCCGCCGCGCTGCGCCGCTCGGCGGTCGCCGCCCAGGTTCCCGAGGCGCAGTCCGGGATCCAGGTGGTGGACCACCGCTTCGTACGGGCCGCCCACGCGCGCGGCCTCCAGGTGCACGTGTGGACGATCAATGATCCCGAGTCGATGCACCGGCTCCTGGACCTGGGAGTCGATGGCATCATGACCGATCACATCGACACACTGCGCAAGGTCATGGAGGACCGGGGCGTCTGGGCCTGACCCGTCGCGGTCCTCCGTGACCTCGCGCGGGATCTTCACGGGGAAGTGAGGGCACGGGGTGGGCACCGATACCGTGCGGACGGACGCGGACGACGAGGCCGCCGGGCGGCGGCGCGAGCAGCGCGGCTGGTACTTCTACGACTGGGCGTGCTCCGTCTACTCGACGAGCGTGCTGACGGTGTTCCTCGGTCCCTATCTGACGTCGGTCGCCGAGGAGGCGGCGGACGCCGAGGGGTTCGTCCACCCCCTGGGCATTCCGGTGCGCGCGGGGTCCTTCTTCCCGTACTCGGTGTCCCTGTCGGTCATCGTGGCCGTGCTGGTGATGCCCCTGGTCGGCGCGGCCGCCGACCGCACCGGCCGCAAGAAGCCCCTGCTCGCGACAGCCGCCTACGTGGGGGCCACGGCGACCACGGCCATGTTCTTCCTGGGCGGCGACCGCTATCTGCTCGGCGGTGTCCTGCTGGTGGTCGCGAACGCGGCGCAGTCGGTCGCGATGATGCTCTACAACTCCTACCTCCCGCAGATCGCCCCGCCCGAGGAGCGTGACGCGGTCTCCTCCCGGGGCTGGGCCTTCGGTTACGCGTCGGGCTCCCTGATGCTGATCGTGAACCTGGTCCTGTACCTGGCGCACGACTCCTTCTCAGTCTCGGAGAGCACGGCCGTCCGCATCTGTCTGGCATCGGCCGGGGTGTGGTGGGGCGCCTTCGCCCTCATCCCGCTGCGCCGGCTGCGCGACCGCCGGCCCGCGAAAACCTCCACCGAGGCAGGCGGCACGGGCGGCGAGGCGACCGGGAACCCGATCGCTCCCGGTTTCCGGCAGCTCGCGGCGACGATCCGTGACATGCGCCGCCACCCGCTGACCCTCGCCTTCCTCCTCGCCTACCTCGTCTACAACGACGGCATCCAGACCGTGATCTCCCAGGCGTCGATCTACGGATCGAAGGAACTGGGCCTCGGGCAGTCCACGCTCATCGTGGCCGTGCTGCTGGTCCAGGTGCTGGCGGTGGCGGGGGCCCTCACGATGGGGCGGCTGGCCAGGACCTACGGCGCGAAGCGGACGATCCTCGGCTCACTGGTCGCCTGGACGCTGACGCTGGCCGCCGGGTACTTCCTCCCGGCCGGGGCGCCGGTGTGGTTCTTCGTCCTGGCGGCCGGCATCGGGCTGGTCCTCGGCGGCAGCCAGGCCCTGTCCCGGTCCCTGTTCTCCCATCTCGTCCCGCCCGGGAAGGAGGCCGAATACTTCTCGGCGTACGAGATGAGCGACCGGGGCATGAGCTGGCTCGGGCCGCTGCTGTTCGGGCTCACCTACCAGCTGACCGGAAGTTATCGAGACGCGATCATCTCCCTCGTGGCCTTCTTCGTCATCGGATTCGCCCTGCTCGCGAGGGTTCCGGTGCGGCGGGCGATCAGCGACGCGGGCAATCCGGTCCCGACAAGGATTTAGCGTTCGGAGTGAAAGGGCGGTAGTGTACGCGTTTGGCCTGCCAGGCGTACCGTTACTGCGCGTCAAAGATGCCGAAACGCTGGGTCACATCTGCTAGCAGATGTGACAAACCGGGCGCCGGTGGGTACGACATTGGTCAGCAAGGCTGCGGCTACGACGGCGACGCACGACCCGGAACGTGACTCGGAACGGGAATCTTTACCGCCGACCGGACGTTGACCGGATGACGACGACAGCGACACCTGTCCTGTGGGCGACAAGCCCGGGAGGCACGATTCATGAGTGAGCGAGCTCTTCGCGGCACGCGCCTCGTGGTGACCAGCTACGAGACGGACCGCGGCATCGACCTGGCCCCGCGCCAGGCCGTGGAGTACGCATGCGAGAAGGGGCACCGATTCGAGATGCCCTTCTCGGTCGAGGCGGAGATCCCGCCGGAGTGGGAGTGCAAGGTCTGCGGGGCCCAGGCACTCCTCGTGGATGGCGACGGCCCTGAGGAGAAGAAGGCCAAGCCCGCGCGTACGCATTGGGACATGCTGATGGAGCGGCGTACCCGTGAGGAACTCGAAGAGGTCCTCGAAGAGCGCCTTGCCGTTCTTCGGTCCGGGGCGATGAACATCGCGGTTCATCCCCGGGACAGCCGCAAGTCCGCATAGCGGGCAGCCGGGAACAAATGCACGCCAGATACCGCAGGTGCTGTACGTCACACTGACGTACAGCACCTGCGGTTTCGTGCGTTGCCGACCGGACCGGCGAGGCCGGCCGGGAGGGATCAGCTGCTGAGCGGGGGCCTCGGCTCCCGCGGGGCATCCCCCGGCTCGTCCTTGATGACCTCGCCCTGGACGACCTTGCCGTCGGGGCGGTGAATGCGGACCTGCTGGAAGGCGTCGCCGAGCGAACCCGGGGTCGCCGCGCGCAGCTTCCGCTCGAACGTGCGCTCCGCATGACGGCTCACGGCCTTCTGGACCGGTGGGATCAGCAGGAGCAGACCCACCGCGTCCGAGATCAGCCCCGGCAGCATCAGGAGCAGGCCGCCGAGCATCATCAGGCCGTTGCCCCCGCCGCTCGTCGGGGTACCGCCGCGTTGCAGCGCCTCGTTCAGGGCCTCGAACGCGCGCCGGCCGGCCCGCTTGATCACCACCGAGCCGAACACGAGGCCGCCGACCAGCAGCAGGAACACGGCGAGCCCGCCCGCCACGTCCGCGACCACGGTCAGCAGCCAGATCTCCAGCACCAGCCACGCGGCGATGCCCAGCGGCAGGAAGGTACGCAGCCGGGAGCGCCGGGGCCGGGCGGGGTAGAGGGGGGTCGGTGCGCCAGTCGTCATGCGTCCAGTGTGCCTGGGCCCGGCTCAGAGCGGGATAAGGGGACGACCGACGCGGCCCGCGGGGTCGTACTCCCACGCCGTTGACGGCCGCAGGCGGCCGACGGCTGAGGCGGCCGGCCGTGCCTACGGCTGTGCCGGCCTGGACGGCGACGACGGCTTGGGGTGGCTCAGCAGCTTGCCCACCCGCTCCCGCGCGCCCCACGACGTGACCCGCCACAGCGCCTCGACCAGGATGTCGCGGCTCATCTTCGAGTCGCCGAGCTCCCGCTCGACGAAGGTGATCGGCACCTCGACCACATGGAAGCCGGCCTTGACCGCGCGGCGGGCGAGGTCGACCTGGAAGCAGTAGCCCTGGGAGGCGACGTCGTCGAGGCCGAGGCCCTCGAGCGTCTCGCGGCGGAAGGCGCGGTAGCCGCCGGTGATGTCGCGCAGGGGCAGGTCGAGGGCGAGACGGGAGTAGAGGCTGCCGCCGCGGGAGATGAACTCGCGTGACTTGGGCCAGTTCACGACCCGGCCGCCGGGGACCCAGCGGGAGCCGAGGACCAGGTCGGCGCCCTTGAGGGCGGTCAGCAGGCGCGGCAGTTCCTCGGGCTGGTGGGAGCCGTCGGCGTCCATCTCGATCAGGACGCCGTAGCCCTTCTCGATGCCCCAGCGGAAGCCCGCGAGATAGGCGGCGCCGAGGCCCTCCTTGCCCTTGCGGTGCAGAACCTGGACGTGGTCGTCCTCGGCGGCGAGTTCGTCGGCGAGCTTGCCGGTGCCGTCGGGGCTGTTGTCGTCGGCCACGAGCACGTGCGCCTCGGGGACCGCCTTGCGGACCCGGCCGACGATGCTCTTGATGTTCTCCGCCTCGTTGTAGGTCGGGATGATCACCAAAGCCGTGCCGAGCGGCCCGAACTGTCTCCCCCGGTCCTGTGCCGCGAGGGCCCCGTCGCCGTCGTTC
Organism: Streptomyces sp. NPDC006385; assembly: GCF_040612485.1. NCBI lineage: Bacteria > Bacillati > Actinomycetota > Actinomycetes > Kitasatosporales > Streptomycetaceae > Streptomyces > Streptomyces sp. NPDC006385. The sequence goes on along the minus strand of NZ_JBEXQG010000035.1, from coordinate 36,092 downwards.
ACTGCTGCCCCTTCATGTCCGTACGCAGATGTCCACCATAGTGGGCGCGGCCTGCGCTGACGCGACTGCACGTTCGTATGGTGGTGTCGATTCCACAAGAGCGGGGTAAGGGGCGGTCCGCCGGGCCGGTGCGCCGGTTTCGCGCCTGCGGCGGATGGGGGCCCGGCGCCCTTCGGGCCGACCTGGGACCCGCTGGCTGCGGGTCGACCTGAAGCCGTTGTCTACTGAGCGCCCGGGCCCCACCCGGGTCACACCTCCCCGACCGGCCGGAACGTTCCGTCGTCGCCGCGCGAGCGCTGAGCCTGGCTCCCAGTGGCGGTGCCCCGGTGCGGCACACCGTCCCTGACCCAGCGGCGTTGCGACGGGTTCCCGGAAGTTCCGCAGGTGCCCGGTCGGGCGTCCGGTGGTGGACTCGGCCGAACCTACCGGCCCCGGACCTCCGCCTGTCAACAGCCGCCTGACCTGCTGGTTTTCCTTCAATTCCCTGGTCAGCGCAGAGGATGCGCAGGTCGCGCGACAGGGCGGCGCGAAGGGATCGGGTTCACGCCACCCCGGGAGATCACTCGCCCGGCCGTACGAAGACCGTTCGTCCGCCCACCACCGTGCGCAGGCAGACCGGGAGTTCGCGGCCCGGGGTCAGATCGGGCAGGCCGGGGGTGCCGGAGCGGGGGTCGGTGGACCAGCGCGCGACCCGGTCGTCTGGGGCCTGGACCACCAGTTCGTCGGTGCGCCACACCGCGTAGTCGGCGGGCGCGCCCGGCACCAGGACGCCCGCGTCGTCGCGCCCGATCGCCCGCCAGCCGCCCCGCGTGTGCGCCGTGAACGCGGCGCGCGCGGAGACGCGGTGCTCCGGCGTGTGGTGGAAGGCCGCCGCGCGGACCGTGCCCCAGGGGTCGAGCGGCGTGACCGGGCTGTCGGACCCGAAGGCGAGCGGGACGCCGGCCCGCAGCAGGGCCGCGAAGGGGTTCAGGGTGCGGGCGCGTTCCGCGCCCAGGCGCTGGGCGTACATGCCGTCCTCGCCGCCCCACAGCGCGTCGAAGGCGGGCTGCACCGAGGCGGTCAGGCCCAGTTCGGCGAGGGCCTCGATGGTGTCGGGCGTGAGCATCTCGGCGTGCTCGACTCGGTGGCGGGCGGCGCGGACGCGGGCGAGGCCGAGCTTCTCGGCGGCGGCGCGTACGCCGTCCACGACGGAGGTCACCGCGGCGTCGCCGATCGCGTGGAAGCCGGCCTGGACACCGGCCTCGGTGCAGGCGATCACGTGCGCTGCCACGGCGGCCGTGTCCAGGTAGGCGGTACCGGTGTGCCCGGCGTCGGCGTACGGCTGGTGCAGGCAGGCGGTGTGCGAGCCGAGGGCGCCGTCGACGAACAGATCGCCGGCCGCGCCGATCGCGCCCAGCTCACGCGCCTTGCGCACGTCCTGCTCGGCCCAGTAGCCGACGACCCGCGGGCCGGGTTCCTCCGCGGCCAGCCGCAGCAGGCCGGTGAAGTCGTCCTCGGAGGAGATGTCCGGCCCGGCACACTCGTGGACGGTGCCGATGCCGCGGGAGGCGGCGTGGGCGAGGGCGGCGCGCTGGGCCTCGCCGCGCTGGGCAGGGGTGATCGCGGCCAACGCGGTGGCACGTACGGCGTGATGGGCGTCGGCGACGAGCGGGGCGTCGGTCGCGCCGAGGTCGCCGGGCGTCAGGTCCAGCAGGGCCGTGGTGACGACCGCCGAGTGGACGTCGATGCGGGAGAGGTAGAGCGGACGGCCGCCGGCCGCCTCGTCGAGTTCGACGCGCGTCGGGGGGCGCCCGCCGGGCCAGCGGGAGGCGTCCCAGCCGTGGCCGAGCAGGACGCGGTCGTGCGGGCGGGCGGCGGCGAAGTCCCGTACGAGCGCGAGGGCCGACTCCAGGGAGGACACGCCGGACAGGTCGAGGCCGGTCAGGGCGAGGCCGGTGGCGGTGGTGTGCACATGCGCGTCGGTGAACGCCGGGGTGACGAGGGCGCCGTCCAGGTCGACCACCTCGTCCACCCCGTCCGCGAAGGCGTCCGCGGCCCCTTCCGACCCGACCCAGGCGACCTGGCCCCGCTCCACGACCATCGCGGTGGCGAAGGGGTCGGCGGGGCTGTGGACCTCTCCTCGGCGGAGCAGGACGGTCTTGGCCGGGGCGGTGCGTTCATTCATGACCGACAGTTTCGCGCGCCGCACTCCTGGGGTCGCACCTGGGGCGGGTCGAAGACGTACCCGGCGCCGTCGGCCTCAGATGCGCGGCGGCCGGGCCTCGTACGGCGTCGACAACACCACCGTCGTCCGCGTGGACACCCCCGCCAGCGACCGAAGCCGAGCCAGCAGTTCCTCCAGCTCGTGCGGTGTGGCCACTCGTACCTTGAGGATGTAGTTCTCGTCGCCCGCGACGCTGTGGCAGGCCTCGATCTCGGGCACACCGGCAAGCCGGTCCGCGATGTCGTCGGGGGCGCTGGGGTCGAACGGTTTCACCGAGATGAACGCGGTCATCGGCAGCCCCACGGCCTCGGGGTCCACGACCGCGGCGTAGCCCCGGATGACGCCACGCTGCTCCAGTCGGCGCACCCGCTGGTGTACGGCCGACGTGGACAGGCCCGTGGCCTTGCCCAGGTCGGTGTAGCTCATCCGCCCGTCCTTGACGAGCAGCTGCACGATCTGTCGATCCAGCTCCTCCATGGCGCAAGAACCTACAGTGCCGCTGATCTCCAGGGATACCTGAGCAGCCCAGGTCATGGCCGGTTTGTGATGTGGCCGGCCGATGGCTGTGAGCCCGCTGAGGGACAAACCGGCCCCCTTGGGCACCTGCGGGCGGCATGTGACGAACGCCACAGGCTTCGAACAGGCTCCGTGATGTTCTCGTGATTACCCCAGAGAGCGGACGGGAAGTGCTTGCTGTGGTCGAGGCCGCAGTGCCTTCACGGCCCAGCCCGAGGGGGAGAAAACCAATGCAGAGTCTTAAGCGCCCTGGTCGTACCGCACCCAAGCGCCTCCAGGCGGTCGCCGAGCCCGAGCCGGAGGGCGTCGAACCCGACGCCTACGACGACGAGCTCGACGCCTATGACACCTTCGAGATGTACCGGGTGATCTGCCCGGACTGCGCGCAGCCGATCGCCCTGCTGGCGGACGAGGAGGTCCTGCCGGAGCACGCGCTGTGCGCTTCGCCGTGGAACCCGTTCGGCCTCACGGTCTGCGCCGGTACGGGCCGCCGGGCCTCCGAGGCCCGCTCCGCGGACGAGTCCCCGGAGCCCCAGGAGCAGGACACCGCCCTCCTGTTGACGCTCCCTCAGGGGCTCGACTGGCGGACCCAGCCCTTCTCGCACGTCGGCGGCCCGGGCTCGCGCCCCATCAGGGTCCCGGTCATGCGACGCCACGCCGCCTGAGCGCACGCCGCCCCGTTCGCGCGTCGCTCAATCCCGGTAACTGCCCTGCACCATGGCTCGCAGGTTGCCGTGGTGCAGGATCAGTGCGTCCGGGTCAGCAGACAGACGGTCCGGCCGAACTCGACCTCGCGCGGGGTCGAGTTCGCCGGGCGGCCGACACGCGTCCTCGATGAGCGGTGAGCGGGCGAGCCCGTCAACCACCCGTTCGTAGTACGCCCGTTGGGCCGCGACATACGCTCGCAGAGCGTCCCTCTCACCGGGAGGGGTGAGGAACGAGACCTCCTGCGACGGGAGTCGGTCGTGCAGTCGGGCGCCTCGCGGGTGTACGGCATGACGCCCGCTGGCACGCGCCCTTCGACGCGCTCCATGACGGAGGGCGCCGCGGGGTCCGCCGCAAGCTGCAAAGCGCGGGCGCGCACCGGCTGTTCGGGGTGCTCGATGGCGAACAGCAGCGTCTCAACGCACATTCCGTTCGTCTCGGGAACCGTGACACCGACCGGCCTGGCGCCGGGCAGCCGGGTGTTGCCGAGCCGGGCGGTGAGGCGGCGGTCGGTTGATCCCCTCCGGGTCGCGGCTGCTGGCGCTGATGCTGATGCGCGGCTCGCCGCCCGCGCGCCACGCGGCGGTCCAGGTGATGTCGTACGACAACTCCTCGTGGCCGTAGGTCAGGCGCAGCCGGTCCACCGGGGCCGACGTCGAGCAGGGCACGTCCCGCACCGGGTACTCGTCGAGCGGTACGGGGCGGTCGTCGGCGGCCACGGCAAACCGCCCTGGGGGCAATCACGTTGACGGAACGTCAGAGTCCGCCGCGGGACCAGAGACGGAGCCGCGCTTTCCGCGAACTCACGCCCGATTCCGACTGACGGTGACTTGTCCCCCCACCTCCGCGTTGCCCTGGTATGCCCCCCACCTTCTCAGCGACCGGACCTCAGCGCCGCATCTTCGTTCCCCGGCCCGCGGGATCGCTTCCGCCTGCGTCTCCCCAGCAGTCGGATCCCCCCATCTACCGTGAGCTGATGCGCACCTGGGCCGACCGCGGCCGCACCCTGCCCGGGCGCCACGACCCGGAGTGGATCCGGCTCGCGGCGCCGCAGGTCAAGCGGGGTGAGTTCAGCGTCCCTCGGGACCTGCTAGGTGACGGGCGATGACCATCCGCTGAATCTGGTTCGTGCCCTCGACGATCTGCAGCACCTTGGCCTCGCGCATGTACCGCTCGACCGGGAAGTCCGCGGTGTAGCCGTACCCGCCGAGGACCTGCACGGCGTCGGTGGTGACCCTCATCGCGGTGTCGGTGCAGTGCAGCTTGGCCATGGCCGCCTGCTTGGCGAACGGCCGCCCCGCGTCGCGCAGCCGCGCCGCCGCCAGGTACAGCGCCCGGCCCGCCTCGATCTGGGTCGCCATGTCGGCGAGCATGAAGCGCAGGCCCTGGAAGTCGGCGATCGGCTTGCCGAACTGCCGCCGCTCGGTCGCGTACGCCACCGCCTCGTCCAGCGCCGCCTGCGCCACGCCGATCGCGCAGGCCGCGATGCCGAGCCGCCCCGAGTCGAGCGCGGACAGGGCGATCGCGAAGCCCTGGCCCTCCTCGCCGATGCGCCGCTCGTCGGAGACCCGGACGCCGTCGAAGTGGACCTGGGCCGTGGGCGAGCCCTTCATCCCCATCTTCTTCTCCGGCGCCGCCGCGCTCAGCCTCGCCGCGTCACCGGGCACCAGGAACGCGGTGATCCCCCGTGGCCCTTCCTCGCCGGTGCGCGCCATGACCGTGTAGAAGTCGGCGATGCCGCCGTGCGTGATCCAGGCTTTGGTGCCGGTGATCACCCAGCCGTCGCCGTCGCGCACCGCCTTGGTCCGCAGGGAGGCCGCGTCGGACCCGGACGACGGCTCGGAGAGGCAGTACGCGCCGAGCAGCCCGCCGCCGAGCATCGCGGGCAGGTACTCGACCTGCTGTTTCTTGGCGCCGTAGGAGGCGAGGGCATAGGAGGCCAGGGTGTGCACGCTGACGCCGAGGCCGACGGTGAGGCGGACCGCGGCGAGCTCCTCGAGGACCTGGAGGTAGACCTCGTACGGCTGGTCACCGCCGCCGTACTCGGAGTCGTACGGCAGGCCGAGCAGCCCTGAGTCGGAGAGCAGGGTGAAGACCTCGCGGGGGAAGCGCCCGGCGTCCTCCTCCTCGGCCGCCTTCGGGGCGATCTCGCGCTGCGCGATGTCGCGGACGAGCGAGATCAGATCCCGGGCCTCGTCCGTGGGCAGTTGACGATCCACCGGCTGCGGGGCGCGGTCGGGCATGGCGACGGTCCTCCCTGTCGGGCACGTCGGCGGTCTGCCGCCTTGGGTGGGGCGGCTCCGCCGGGTCTCACTGGTGCCGGGCCGATGCTCGCGTTCCCGGGTCTCGGAAGCTGCTGACCAGCGGCTGCGCTGTGAGTATGCCCGATCGGAGGCACCCAGTCACCAGTTAACGACCGCTTACTTCAAGAAGTATCGAGCGACACACGCGGCGATCAAAATTGGTCCGAACCATTGACCTACTGGTCTAGTCCTCCTACCTTGACGGTGCGATTCACATCATCGCGTCCATGCCAAATCGGCGTACGTTCCCCTCTCCCCCACGGAGGAGACCCCCGATGCATCTTTCGCACCGCCCTCGCACCAGGTTCCGGGCGCTCATGTCCGCCGTCTGCGCCGCCGTCCTCGGCGCCGGACTGCTCGCCGGCGCGGGCGCCGCCACCGCCGAACCCGCCACCTCGCCCGAGCTCGCCGCCGGCTCCAAGGTCGTCGGCTACTTCACCGAATGGGGCACCTACGACCGCAAGTACTACGTCAAGAACATCGAGACGTCGGGCTCGGCCGCGAAGCTCACCCACATCAACTACGCCTTCGGCAACGTCACCGGCGGCAAGTGCGCGATGGGCGACTCCTACGCGGCGACCGAGCGGACCTACACCGCGGCCGAGTCCGTGGACGGCGTCGCCGACACCTGGGACCAGCCGTTGCGCGGCACCTTCAACCAGCTGCGGGAGCTGAAGAAGAAGCACCCGGGCCTGAAGGTGCTGTGGTCCTTCGGCGGCTGGACCTGGTCGAGCGGCTTCGGCGAGGCCGCGCGGAACCCGGCGGCCTTCGCCCAGTCCTGCTACGACCTGGTCGAGAACTCCAAGTGGGCCGACGTCTTCGACGGCATCGACATCGACTGGGAGTACCCGAACGCCTGCGGCGCCACCTGTGACACCAGCGGCCGGGAGGCATTCAAGAACCTGATGGCGGCGGTGCGCGCCAAGTTCGGCTCCGGCAACCTGGTCACCGCGGCGATCACGGCCGACGCGACGAGCGGCGGCAAGATCGACGCGGCGAACTACGCGGGCGCGGCCCAGTACGTCGACTGGTACAACCCGATGACGTACGACTTCTTCGGCGCCTGGGACGCGACCGGCCCGACGGCCCCGCACTCGGCGCTGAACTCCTACTCCGGCATCCCGAAGGCGGGCTTCCACACCTCGGCGACCATCGCCAAGCTCAGGGGCCTCGGCATCCCGTCCGCCAAGCTGCTGCTCGGCATCGGCTTCTACGGCCGCGGCTGGACCGGCGTCACCCAGTCGGCACCCGGCGGCACGGCGACCGGGGCGGCCAAGGGGACCTGGGAGAACGGCATCGAGGACTACAAGGTCCTCAAGAGCCGGTGCCCGGCGACCGGCACGGTGGGGGGCACCGCGTATGCCAAGTGCGGCGGCGAATGGTGGAGCTACGACACCCCCGCGACCATCGCGACGAAGATGACGTACAAGAACCAGCAGGGGCTGGGCGGGACCTTCTTCTGGGAGCTGAGCGGGGACACGGCGGGCGGTGAGCTGATCAAGGCGATCAAGTAGCCGGACCGACGGGGGACTTGGGGCGGAGGACCACGAGACCTCCGCCCCTGGTGCGGACCGGACGGGTCAGCCGCCCCGCCGGGCGGGCTCGGGCGCCTTGTAGGAGGGGTCGAGCTCCTCGATGGCCCGCATGGCGCCGCCCAGCGTCCTCACCAGCAGCTCCCGCATGGTGTCCCGGGGCAGTTCCGGGCGGTCGATCCAGTCGAGGGTGGCACCCTCGACGCTGCACACCCAGGCCAGCAGGCCCATCCGGGCGAGCGGGGCGATGTCCGTGCGGCCGTACGTCCCCTCGGCGATGGTCGCCACGATCGCCTCGCGCACGCCGTCCCGGATGGCGTGCACCTCGGTGTCGAAGCCGACGCCGCCGCTGACGATGGTGCGGTAGGCGGCCTGGTTGTGCTCGGCGTAACGCAGGTAGCTGTCGATGGTGCGGTGGACGCGGTCCACCGGCTGCAGTTCGAGGCCGCTCGCCGCATAGGTGACCAGGTCGGCGACGGAGTCCTGGATGATCGCCAGGTAGTAGCCGCGCTTGGACTGGAAGTAGTAGTAGATGAGCCCCTTGGCCACATGCGCCTGGCGGGCGATGTCGTCCATGGAGAGCGCGTCGTACGACGTGTCGGCGAACAGCTTCCGCCCGATGGTGATGAGTTCGGCACGGCGCGCCACCGACCGCTCGGTGCCGCGGGCCCGGGGCCGGGCCGCGTCACTCTGTTGACTAATATTCAATTTCGACCCTGGATCTCATCGGGCGGCGGGACATCGGCAGTATGGCAGACCTGCACCATCTGCTCGTTCGAGTCTGATCGACTTTGATGAAAGCACCCCGACCGGGGTCGGTATATGTCCGGCCATGAGGGCCTGTGTGTGTCAGGTCACAGGAGGCCGAGCTGGGTGACGAGCATCGCGACGACCACGACGAGGGTCCAGCCCATGACGTGCTCAACGATCCCGGAGCCGTCTTCCTCGGGGCCACCGGTGCGGATGCGGGCTGCTGTGGCGGAGTGTGCGGTCATGTGCCCCACCTTGCCACCGAGGGCGGCCTTTGCGGCAGAGATGTTGCTCACAGCACAAAGGCCCCGGTTTCCCGGGACCTTCCGTGCGTTCGGGCCGACGGCTCAGCGCACGCCCACCTCGGCGAGCGCCCGGCGCTGGCGGGGCGTCGGACACGCCGGGAAGTAGAGGTAACAGACGCCGCCGGTGCCGGAGACGACCTTGCCACTGGCGTTGTACCGCTTGGTCCTGAGCCAGATGTTCTCCCACTCGCGCCGCTTGTAGACGCGCCGCACCGCCTCGTTGCTCGGCGAGTTCGGGTCGTTGGCGATCACGTCGCCGTCGGCGGTGAAGCCGATGACGGTCATCAGATGCCCGGCGGTGCCGTACCCCGCCCCGGTCAGCTCCTCCTTGAGGAAGGACTGGGACGTTATGGCCGGGATGCCGGCCGCGATCAGCCTCTCCAGGTCGGTGAGCGAACCGAGCCGGGTGACCACACCCCGGAGATCCTCGAAGGTGGCCGCGTAGGCGGCGTTGAACGGCCAGTTGCCGCAGCCCTCGTACTGGTAGTCGTAGGTGAACCGGGCCGCGTGACAGACCTGCGGGTCGGCGTACGCCGGGTCGACCCAGGCGAGCTGCTGCGGGGTGAGCCGGCCGCCCCAGTACTCGATGACCATCTGCGAGGAGGTGGGGCTGCACCACGCCTCACCGCCGTTGTCGTACTCCGGGTACTGGCCGATGTGGATCTCCTGCGAGTAGCGCGGGACGACCAACTCGTGGGCGAGGCCGGGGGCGGAGGCGGGGACGGTGAAGCGGTCGGGGACGTCGGAGCCCATGACGCCGGCCCGCCAGACCTTGGGGGTGAGCCGGGTGCCGGGCTTGCGGTAGAGGGTGAGCCGCAGTCGGTAGGAGGTGAGGCGCAGGCCGGTGGCCGGGTCGTCGATGGCGAAGGTGTCCGTCCAGATGCTGCTCTTGCCGTCGCTCTGGTCGTCGACCGAGGTACGCCTGATGTCCTGGTCGCCGGCGGCCCAGCGGCCCATCACGTACCAGGGGCTGCTGGTCCCGTCGGAGTACGTGCCCGTCAGCTCGATCTGGAGCCAGGTGCCGTCGGGGGTGTGCGCGTTCCAGGAGGCGATCGCCTCGGTCGCGGGGACGCGGAGCCGGTGGACGGGGGACGTCCAGGTCGCGTACTCCCAGCGTGCGGTCCGGCCGGTGTGCGGGTCCGTGTAGTCGGTGGTGCCGGCGGGCGAGGCGATCACAAGACCGGGGCGGGCGCCCGGGACGGCCCGCGTGCCGTCGGTGGTGCCCCAGCGCCAGTCGGTGTACGTGGTCCAGGCGCGGTTGTCGACGGTGTGGTCCGGGGCCTGGGCGGGGTCCACGGCCTCGGCGCCGGTGTCGGCGGCGGCCGGGCCCGCGCCGCCGGCGACAGCGGCGGCGACCGCGGCCGCCAGGACGGTTCTGCGGGACGGCTGTTCGGCTCTGCTCATGGGCGGAAGACCCCCAGGTGTCCGAGTCGGGCGGGTCCAGTGCACGGCTGTCCGCCAACTATGGCCGCAGGCGGCACCGTCTGCCAGCACTTCGACCCCGGGCGCGCCCACGAATATTGGTATCGACCACTGGCATCCGACGTGGCATGACCCGGGCAGCCGCCGCGCTGTCCCAAGCGCCGTTCGAGCGGGGTGAGAGGAGCGAGCGGGGTCTCGGCGTACGGCACCGCGAGGGCGGACGGCGCCATGAAGCCGTAGGGCGCCACGAAGCCGTACGGCACCTCGCGACGACGTACGCCGAGACCGGTGACAGGTCGTCAGACGACGTCCATGGCCGCGACCTCGTCGGGCCGGCCGTAGCTGACCGGGCCCTGGAAGCGGCGGCGGGCGGTGGCGAACCACCACGCCGTGGCCACGGCCAGGACGACGGCCAGCGCGATCGGCGCGTAGTTGAAGGAGTCGGCGGTGATCGGTGCGGCATGCGGCAGCATGAACAGGACGCTGCTGAGCAGGATCCACGTCACCGCGACGACCCCGACGGGCCGGCCCCAGCGGCCCAGGTGCCAGGGCCCTGGCTGGAACTCGTCACCCAGGCGCAGCCGGAGCAGGATCGGGACGGCGTAGGCGAGGAAGAGTCCGACGACGTTGACGCTGACGATGGCCGTGAACGCCGTGTGCGACCACCATCCGGGCAGCACGAGCGCGAGCGAGCAGGCGACCGCCAGCCACACCGCCTTGACGGGCGTGCGCGTGCGCGGCGAGACCGAGTGCCACCAGCGGGAGCCGGGCATCGCGCCGTCCCGGGAGAAGGCGAAGATCTGCCGGGTGTTGCTGGTGAGATTGGCGAGGCCGCAGAAGATCATGGCGCCGATCACGATCAGCAGCAGCGCCTTCGCGGTGCCGAGTCCCAGCCCGTCGATCAGGATCTGCACGGGTGGTGCGTCGGCGCTCGCCACTCGGTCGTAGTCACGAATGCTGTAGACCAGTGCGAGCATCAGGACCAGCCCCGCGATCGCCGACCAACCGATCGCGCGTGTGATCCCTCTCGGCGCGTTGACCGTCGCCCGAACCGTTTCCTCGGACATGTGGAAGCTGCCGTCGAAGCCGGTGAAGGTCCAGCTCGTGACCAGCAGGCCGAGCATCCCGCCGTAAAGGCCGCTCGTGAAACCGGTGTTGTTCACGAAATGCGTGACAAAGGAAGCCGACTGATGGTGATCGGGCACGACGATCAGGGTGCTCACGATGATCACGAGGCCGATCAGCAGCCACCACACGGAGATCCTGTTGAGTATCGCGACCAGGTGCACGGTGTAGGTGTTGGCGAGCCCCTGGAGGACGATGATCAGGGCCGTGAGCAGCACGGTCCGGTGGGGGCTCGGCTCGTACGAGGGCCACTGCAGCGCCATGAACGCCTGGAGGAAGGTGGCGGCGGCGTACCCGGTGGCGGCCGTACCGCCGACCTGTCCCACGAAGTTCAGCCAGCCCGTGTACCAGGACCAGGCGCCCTTGTGCCGTTTGGCGAGCTTTCCGGCGGAGAAATACAGCGCGCCGCTCGTCGGATAGGCCGAGGCGACTTCCGCCATCGCTGCTCCCACGAAGAGCACCATGACGGAGACGCCGATCCAGCCGAACACGAGAATGCTCGGGCCGCCCGCGTTCAGACCGAACCCGAAGCCCGAGAAGATTCCCGAGATGATGTTGATGATGGTGAATGAGATGGCGAAATTGTCGAACGCCTGAAAGCGCCGAGTGAGTTTTCTCGGATAACCCATGGCGTGCAGGGTCGCGTCGTCGTCGAGCACGATCGGAACCGCTTCCCCGCGCGGTCCGGCACGCGGGGCCGATATCCGTTCTGACACGGTCGGACCTTTCTCTCGGTGGGGGGTTCGGGGTGCGTCAGACGGTCGGCACGGGCAGGCCGCAGGCGCGGCGCGCCCGGGACAGTTGTTCGGCCGGGTCGCCGAAGACGCACCAGGGCATGCGGGAGGCGTACGGCCCCATCGCCGCGAAGGCGGCGCATGCCTCCTCCTCGCGCCGGGCCATGACCAGGGCGTGTGCCAGATAGGCCAGGTCGAGAACCGGCGTGAAGCGGTATTCGGCCACCGTGGGCAGCCAGTTCCGGTGGATCGCCAGGGCGGTCGAGGTCCACTGCGGCTGTTCCCAGACACGGTCGGCGAGCAGTTGGGTCGGGTCGTAGCACTCCACCAGGGCGACCAGGGGCAGCAGGCGCAGCGGCGAGTCGGCGGGCGCGCGCTGACCGAGGAAGGCGGCGACGTCCCAGGCGGCGGTCACGGAACCGCCGTGCCGGGGGAAGAAGCAGGCCAGGAAGCGGTGGTGGGCCTCGCGGTGCCAGGGGTCGAGGGAGAGGACGTGCGCGAACAGACGCCAGGGTCCGGACGGTGCCGTGAGCAGTCCGCGCGGTGCCTGGTCGCGCAGCCGGTGCAGCCGGGCCATCGCCAGCTTGGCCACCCAGGGCGTCGGATCGGCGGGGTCCGCCGTGGCGGCCCGCTCGCAGGCGGCCAGCGCTATCCGCTCCAGCGCCTCGGTCCGCGGGTCACGCGCGTCGGCCGCGCGTAGCGCCCGCAGCACGGCCACCCGCGCCCACAGCAGCGCCGCCTCGGGTCCGGGCTCCTCGGCCAGCCAGCGCTCGACGAGGTCGGAGTCGGCGGCCTCCGAGGCGAGTACCAGGGAGCGGTGGGCGCGCAGACCGTGGTCGCCGCGCGTTTCGGCCAGGGCGTCCCGGGCGCTCAGAAAACGGCCGGCCCGCACATCGACACATACGCTCGCGAGCACACGGTCGTCGGCCGCCGGATGCCACACATACTGCCCTTCGAATAACCCCGCGGCCATCTACCCCAGTCCATCCCCCGTACGGCACCTCACAGTTGCGCACCAGGCACCTTACTCAGCGCGGGCCTCAACCGGAACGTAGATTTCACCGTGGCGGCCGGAGTTTTTCGGCGGCATTGCGGACGTCCACCGGCTAGTTCAAAGCGGCACCTTTTCCCTCCCCGCCCCCGACCCATCCCGTCACCCGCTTTCACCCGCTACTAGAATGTTCCAACGAAATATGCCGACCTCCACTTCACTCCGGGAAAAACGATTCACGACCTCGCCACCCGGCTCCGCCGTCTCCCCCCGTCCTGCGGCCCGGTCCGCCTGATCGGCGTCGACGGGCACGCCGGCTCCGGAAAGTCCACGTTCGCCGGGCAGTTGGCCCGGGCGCTGGGCGACGCGCCGGTGCTGCACCTCGACGACATCGCCAGCCATGACGAGCTGTTCGAGTGGACCGGCCGCCTGCTGGCCGAGGTGATCGGACCGCTCGCGCGGGGCGAGACCGCCCACTACGCCCCTTACGACTGGCGGACCCGCCGATTCGGACCGCCCGTCGCCGTGCCGCCCGCCCCGGCGGTCGTCGTGGAGGGGGTCGGCGCCGGCCGCCGCGCGCTGCGGCCGCATCTCGCTCGACTGCTGTGGATGGACCTGCCGCACGAGGAGTCCTGGTCCCGGGGTCGCGCACGGGACGGGGAGGAGCAGCGGGAGTTCTGGGCGGGGTGGGTCAGGGCGGAGCGCGAGCACTTCGCCGCCGATCCTTCCCGGCCGTTCGCCGATCTTCTGATTCGACAGAGCGGCAAGGGGTATGAGGTGCTCACCGGGCCTGCCGGGACGGTTGGACCGGACCAGCCCCTCACGCAGGGTGACGACCCATCGGCAATGTGCTGAACTTGTGAAGGGCCTTGCGGAACAAGTTCCCGGAGTGCTTCAACTCGGCTTGACCCAAGGGCCGTACAGGACTTACGTTCTCAATGTGCGGCCAATCGAGGTCGCTCCAAGACGCGAAGCCCCCGGTTGTTCCCCCGTGATCGGGGGCTTCGTTCTGCCCTCATCCGGTTTCACCGGGCGCCGACAGGCGCGATTCGCTCACCCTCGGTCACCGAGCGCGATGGGCCCGATCTGCTCCCACCTCGTCAAACGGCCCGTGCGGCACCCTGGGGCGGGCCATGCCCTCGCGGGTACGATGCCCTCGGTGCGACCTACGGACGGCTGCTCTGCGCACCGTTGCAACTCCGGTCCGCGGTACGGCGGTTCGAACAAGGCGGTCGGCACACGAGCGGTCGGCCAAGCGACGGGGGCACGGTTTGTGGGGGACGTGATGGACTTCGGCACGCAGGGCCCCGAGGCCCCGGCCGACCTCGCCTGGCTGCGAGGTGTGGATGCCTACACGATGGGGGCCTATCCGCAGGCGGAGGAGGAGTTCCGCACCGCGGTGCGGATCGATCCCGGGATGGCCGACGGGTGGCTCGGCCTGCACGCGCTGCGCGTCGACACCACGACCGCGCTGCTGCGGATGTTCCGGCACCGGGAGCGCTTCGGGGAACAGCGCGCCCGGCACCGGCGGACGCTCAACTCCTGGTACTGGCTGGGCTGGTGGGTGCAGCCGGTCCTGGAGACCCCCCGGGATCTGCTGCTGGCCCACGCCTCGCACTGGCTGGACGGACGGCACGTCCCGGAGCTGGACCGCGCGCTGGCCGGGCTCCCGCCCGTGGACACCGACCACCAGGTCCGCTTCCTGCACGCCTGCCGGGCCTATCTGGTCAAGGACTGGGACCAACTCGTACGCCACACCGACCCGCTGCTCGACGACCCGATGCTCGGTATCGAGGCGGGCCTGTTCGGCGGCATGGCACGGGTACGGCTGGAGATGTACGGGCAGGCCGAGCCGCTGCTGTCGGCCGCGCTGATGCGCTGTCGCAGCGAGCAGCCGCAGCGCAAGGAGCTGCGGTACTGGCTGGCCCGGGCGCACGAGGGGACGGGCCGGTCCGCGGCCGCCTTACCGCTCTACCGTGCCGTCCACCGCGTCGACCCCGCCTTCATGGACACCTCGGCCCGGCTCGCGGCGATCGCCGAGGGCGACGGGTACGACGACACCGCCGACCTCGCGGCGATCACGCTGACCGGAGTCGGGCAGGACACGGCGGACGGCCCCGACGGGCTCGATCCGATCTTCGGCACCGAGGGACGGGACCTGAGGCTCTCCGACACCGACCTGCCGCCGGCCGGTCCGCTCCCGTCGGTGACCGATCCGGCGGTGCGCGAGAAGACGGCCGTACCCTCGCAGCCACTGCCCGCCGGGCCCACCGACCCCGCGTTGTTGGAGGAGGCGCTCTCGGAGCTGGAGCGCATGGTGGGGCTGGAGCCCGTCAAGCGCCAGGTCAAGGCGCTGTCCGCCCAGTTGAACATGGCCCGTCTGCGCACCGGGCAGGGCCTGCCGGTGCAGCCGCCCAAGCGGCACTTCGTCTTCTCCGGTCCCTCGGGCACCGGCAAGACCACGGTGGCGCGCATCCTGGGCCGCGTGTTCTACGCCCTGGGGCTCCTCGGCGGCGACCATCTCGTGGAGGCCCAGCGGGCCGACCTGGTCGGCGAGTATCTGGGCCAGACGGCCGTGAAGGCCAACGAACTCATCGACTCCGCGCTCGGCGGCGTCCTGTTCGTGGACGAGGCGTACTCGCTCTCCAACACCGGCTACGGCAAGGGCGACGCGTACGGCGACGAGGCCCTCCAGGTGCTGCTGAAGCGGGCGGAGGACAACCGGGACCACCTGGTGGTGATCCTCGCGGGATATCCGGAGGGCATGGACCGCCTGCTGGCCGCGAACCCCGGCCTGTCCTCGCGCTTCACGACTCGTGTCGACTTCCCCTCGTACCGTCCCCTCGAACTGACCTCGATCGGCGAGGTGCTCGCCGCGGAGAACGGCGACGTGTGGGACGAGGAGGCGTTGGACGAGCTGCGCTCGATCGCCGGGCATGTGGTCGATCAGGGGTGGATCGACGAGTTGGGCAACGGGCGGTTCCTGCGGACCCTGTACGAAAAGAGCTGCGCGTACCGGGATCTGCGACTGTCGACCTACCCGGGAGCCTTGACGAGGGACGACTTGTCGACACTTCGGCTGCCGGATCTGATGCAGGCGTACGGGGAGGTCCTGTCCGGGAGGGGCCCGCAGGATCCGTCGGCGATGTGACGGACCCCGCGGCTCGGCGCCGGTGTCAGCCGGCCAGCGCCTCCTCCGGTTCCCCGCTGCCCATCCGCGGGCCCGTGACCCGCACCTCCGGCAGTTCCCGGTGCGCCGGGTCGCGCACCTCGCCGACCAGGAGTTCCAGTACGTCCTCCAGGGCGACGAGGCCGAGGACCCTGCCGGACGCGTCGGCCACCTGCGCGAGGTGGGTCGCGGCGCGGCGCATCACGGTCAGGGCGTCGTCGAGCGGGAGTTCGGAGCGCAGCGTCGTCATCGGGTGCCACACCTGCTGCGGCACCGCCCGTTCCGACTCCTCCAGGTCCAGTACGTCCTTCACATGCAGGTAGCCCATGAAGGCGCCGTTCTCCGTCGCCACCGGGAAGCGGGAGTACCCGGTGCGGGCGGTGAGCTCGACGATCTGGCCGGGGGTGACCGACGGGCTGACCGTGACCAGGGACTCGCGCTTCAGGAGCACGTCCGTCACCGGGCGGGAGCCCAGTTCGAGGGCGTCCTCGAGGCGTTCCTGCTCCTCGGGGTCGAGCAGGCCCGCCTGGCGGGAGTCCTCGACGAGCCGGTTGAGCTGTTCGCTGGTGAACACCGCCTCGATCTCGTCCTTCGGCTCGACGCGGAAGAGGCGCAGGATGGCCTGGGCGACCGCGCCGAGGGCCACGGTGATCGGCCGGCAGAAGCGGGCGAACCAGACCAGGCCGGGGCTGAGCCACAGCGCGACCTTCTCCGGCGCCGCCATCGCCAGGTTCTTCGGCACCATCTCGCCGATGACCAGGTGGAAGAAGACCACCGCGGCGAGGGCGATGACGTAGGTGAGCGGGTGGATCACGCCGTGCGGCAGATGGATCCACTCGAACACCGGCTCCAGCAGATGTGCCACCGTCGGCTCGGCGACCGCTCCGAGCGTCAGCGAGCAGACGGTGATGCCGAACTGGGCCGCCGCCATCATCTGCGGCAGCCGTTCCAGGCCGTACAGCACCTGACGGGCGCGTGCCGTGCCCAGCGGTTCGATCTGGCTGCGGCGGACCGAGACGAGGGCGAACTCGGCGCCGACGAAGAAGCCGTTGGCCAGCACGAGCAGCGCGGCGAAGAGGAGTTGGAGCACGCTCATCGGGCGACCTCCACCACGGCCCCGGTCCTGACCAGCCGGACCCGTTCGGCGCGGTAGTGGCCGACCCGGCGCACCGACAGCCGCCAGCCCGGCAGTTCCGCCTTGTCTCCGACGGCCGGAATCCGGCCGAGCAGGTCGGCGACCAGTCCGGCGACGGTCTCGTACGGGCCTTCAGGCACGTCGAGCCCTATGCGCTGGAGGATGTCGACACGGCAGCTGCCGTCGGCGTCCCAGGCGGGCCGGCCGTCCTCCGGCGGGGCGGCGGCGAGTTCGGGCAGGTCCTGACCGTCGTGTTCGTCGCGGACCTCGCCGACGATCTCCTCGACGATGTCCTCCAGTGTGACCACGCCGGCGGTGCCGCCGTACTCGTCGACGACGACCGCGATGGGCTGCTCGCTGCGCAGCTGGGCGAGCAGCGGCTGGACCGGCAGGGTCTCGGGGACGAGCAGCGCCGGGCGGGCGATGCGGCCGACCGGGGCACGCAGCCGGTCACGGGAACGGATCGCCAGCGCGTCCTTGAGATGGACCATGCCGGCGATCTCGTCGATCTTGTCCCGGTAGACCGGGAAGCGGGACAGACCGGTGGCGCGCGTCAGGTTCACCACGTCCTCGGCGGTCGCCGACGACTGCAGCGCGCTCACCTTCACCCGCGGCGTCATCACGTGCTGCGCGGTCAGCTCGCCGAGCGACAGGGTCCGTACGAAGAGGTCCGCGGTGTCCTGTTCCAGGGCGCCCGCCTGGGCGGAGTGCCGGGCCAGGGAGACGAGTTCGTCGGGGGTGCGGGCGGAGGCCAGTTCCTCGGCGGGCTCGATGCCCATGGCCCGTACGAGGCGGTTGGCGACCGAGTTCAGCCCGGCGATCACCGGGCGGAACAGCCGCGCGAAGGCATGCTGCGGGCCGGCGACGAAGCGCGCGACCTGCATCGGCCGGGACACCGCCCAGTTCTTGGGCACCAGCTCGCCGATCACCATCTGCACGGCCGAGGCCAGCAGCATGCCGACGCCCACGGCCACACCGGGCACGGCGCCCTCGGGGACGCCGATCGCGGCGAAGGGGCCGCCCAGCAGCTCGGCGAGCGCCGGTTCGGCGAGCATGCCGACGACGAGGGAGGTGATGGTGATGCCGAGCTGGGTGCCGGAGAGCTGGAAGGACAGCTCCTTGAGCGACTCGACGACACGGTGGGCCCGTCGGTCGCCTTCCGCGGCGGCCTTCTCGGCGTCCGTCGTCTCGACCGTGACCAGGCCGAACTCGGCGGCCACGAAGAAACCGTTGGCGAGGATCAGGACGAACGCGGCCGCCAGAAGCAGCACGGGGGTGCTCATGATGCCGCCGCCCCGGTATGTCGGGAGGGGGCGGCGCAGGTACTACAGGACGATCCGTCCATCGCTGGAGGGAATCACTCCTCGGGTAGCAGGGGACCTCTGAAGTCCACTCGGAACATCAGAGGCGGAGGCGCACAGAAACGCCTCCGCCAACAGATTAATCAAGACACGGGGATTTACGTCAGGGTGAACGTCACCGAGTCAGCCCTGCCGCTCCCCGGGCTCCTTGACGGACCGTGCCTCGGCAAGGGCCCGCAGGGCACGCGCGTCCGCGATGGCACGCTGCTTGGCGATGCCCGGCTGGATGCCGAGCGCGGGCAGGCTGGTGCCGTCGCTGAGGTTGAGGAACACCCAGGGATCACCCGGGCGGAGGTTCACCTGGACGATCTCGGCCCATTCGAGCCGACGCCTGGTGGCGATGTTGACCACCGTCACGCCGGTCTCGTCGGCGACGACCTTCACCCGGGCGAGCATGGCCAGCACGCCGAACATCAGCGCCGCGGTGAACACGAAGCTGAGGCGCTCACCCGGGCTGAGCCGCTCCAGCAGCAGCGCGACCGTGGTGATCACCACGAAGATCGCGGCACCGGCGGTGAGCAGGACGGCCCGGGTGCGGCCCGGCCGGAACGTGACGGGCAGGGTGGGCGGTTCGGAGGACATGGGTGGTGTACGGCCCCTCGGCTCAGAGGCGGCAGGCGTGGATGGCGGTGGTCAGGATGGCCCGGGCGCCGATGTCGTACAGGTCGTCCATGATCCGCTGGGCTTCCTTGGCCGGGACCATCGCCCGGACGGCGACCCAGCCCTCGTTGTGCAGCGGCGAGACGGTCGGTGACTCCAGGCCCGGAGTGAGGGCGACGGCCTTCTCCAGCTGCTCGACACGGCAGTCGTAGTCCATCATCACGTACGTCCGCGCGACCAGGACGCCCTGGAGACGGCGCAGGAACTGCTGCACCTTGGGCTCCTCGCCGTCCGCGCCGGTACGGCGGATGACGACGGCCTCGGACTTCATGATCGGCTCGCTGACGACCTCCAGGCCGGCGTTGCGCAGTGAGGTGCCCGTCTCGACGACGTCCGCGATGACCTGGGCGACGCCGAGCTGGATGGCGGTCTCGACGGCGCCGTCGAGGTGGACGACGGAGGCGTCGATGCCGTTGTCGGCGAGGTGCTTGGCCACGATGCCCTCGTACGAGGTGGCGACCGTCTTGCCCTTCAGGTCCGCCAGGTCGCCGATGGTGCCCGGCTTGGCGGCGTAGCGGAAGGTCGAGCGGGCGAAGCCCAGCGGCAGGATCTCCTCGGCGTCGGCGCCGGAGTCGATCAGCAGGTCACGGCCGGTGAGGCCGATGTCGAGCTGCCCGGAGGCGACGTAGATGGCGATGTCGCGCGGCCGGAGGTAGAAGAACTCGACGTCGTTCTCCGGGTCGACGATCCGCAGTTCCTTGGACTCGCGGCGCTGCTGGTAGCCGGCCTCATGCAGCATCTCCGCCGCAGGGCCGGAGAGTGAACCCTTGTTGGGGACGGCGATGCGCAGCATGAGGTCGGCTTCCTTCGTTCGCTCTTACGGGGAGGTGTGCGGAGTTGACGGTGCTCAGAGGTGGGCGTAGACGTCGTCCAGCGAGATACCGCGGGCGACCATCATCACCTGGACGTGGTACAGCAGCTGCGAGATCTCCTCGGCGGCCGCTTCCTTGCCCTCGTACTCGGCGGCCATCCAGACCTCGGCGGCCTCCTCGACGACCTTCTTGCCGATGGCATGGACGCCCTTGCCGACCAGCTCAGCGGTGCGGGAAGTGGCGGGATCGCCGTTTGCGGCCTTGTGCTGGAGCTCGGTGAAGAGCTCCTCGAACGTCTTCTTGGACATGGTGGCGACCACTTTACGCGTGTACCGGACGACCTAACGCCAGGGTTCAGATACTGAGCGGAGCGTGGCCGCGGTCGCCACCGCCGCCGTCACCGCCTCGTGCCCCTTGTCCTCGTTGGAGCCCTCCAGACCCGCCCGGTCCAGGGCCTGTTCCTCGGTGTCGCAGGTCAGCACGCCGAAGCCGACCGGGACGCCGGTGTCCACGGAGACCTGGGTGAGGCCCTGGGTGACGCCCTGGCAGACGTACTCGAAGTGGGGGGTGCCGCCGCGGATGACGACGCCGAGGGCGACGATCGCGTCGTAGCCACGGCCCGCGAGGACCTTGGCGACCACCGGGAGTTCCCAGCTGCCGGGGACCCTGAGGAGGGTCGGCTCGTCGATCCCCAGGTCGTGCAGGGCGCGCAGGGCGCCGTCCACCAGACCGTCCATCACCTTCTCGTGCCACTGCGCCGCGACGACGGCGACCCGCAGGTCACCCACATTGCGTACGGACAGCTCCGGTGCGCCCTTGCCGCTCACGTTCTCAGGTCTCCTCGGTGTGCTTACTGGTTGGTGCAGGTGGCCAGGGAGGCCGCGGGGGCCGGGTCCTCCAGCCAGGGCAGGTCGTGTCCCATCCGGTCGCGCTTGGTGCGCAGGTACCGGAGGTTGTGCTCGCCCGCCTGTACGGGCATCGGCTCGCGGTCGGTGACCTTGATGCCGTGGCTGACGAGCGCGTCGGTCTTGTCGGGGTTGTTGGTCAGCAGGCGGACGCTTCTCACGCCCAGGTCGGCGAGTATCTGCGCGCCGGCGCCGTAGTCGCGGGCGTCGGCGGGCAGGCCCAGTTCGAGGTTGGCGTCGAGGGTGTCGCGGCCGCGCTCCTGGAGTTCGTAGGCGCGCAGCTTGGACATCAGGCCGATGCCCCGTCCCTCGTGGCCGCGCAGATAGACCACCACTCCCCTGCCCTCGTCCTGGATGCGTTCCAGGGACGCCTCCAGCTGGGGGCCGCAGTCGCAGCGCTGGGAGTGGAAGACGTCTCCGGTGAGGCACTCGGAGTGGACGCGCACGACGACGTCCTCGCCGTCGCCGATCTCGCCGTGCACGAGGGCGACGTGCTCGACGCCGTCGACGGCGGAGCGGTAGCCGTACGCCGTGAAGGTGCCGTGGGCGGTGGGGAGATGGACCTCGGCCTCGCGGTGGACGACGGGCTCGGACGGCCGGCGCTGCTCGGAGAGGGTGGGCCGCTGGTCGGAGAGAGGGGCCTGCTCGGCCGGGGCCGGCTCCTGCTCGACCGGGGCCGGAAGCTCGACGCGACGGCGGTGGGCGATCAGGTCCTCGATGGAGATGATCGTCAGGCCGTGCTTGCGGGCGAACGGGATCAGCTCGGGCAGCCGCAGCATCTCGCCGTCCTCGCCGGCGATCTCGACGATGGCGCCGGCCGGACGCAGCCCCGCGAGCCGGGCGAGGTCGACGGCGGCCTCGGTGTGGCCGTCGCGGACGAGGACGCCGCCGGGCCGGGCGCGCAGCGGGAAGATGTGGCCGGGGCGGACGAGGTCCGACGGCTCGGCGGTACCGCTCGCGAGGAGCTGGAGCGTCGTCGCGCGGTCGGAGGCCGAGATGCCGGTGGTCACGCCGTGGGCGGCGGAGGCGTCCACGGACACGGTGAACGCGGTCTTCATCGACTCGGTGTTGTCGTCGACCATCTGCGGCAGGCCCAGCCGGTCCAACTCGTCGCCCTCCATGGGCGCGCAGATCAGGCCACGGCACTCGCTCATCATGAAGGCGACGATCTCGGGGGTCACCTTCTCGGCGGCGATGACGAGGTCGCCCTCGTTCTCGCGGTCCTCGTCGTCGACGACCACGATGGGGCGGCCGGCCGCGATGTCGGCGATGGCCTGCTCGATCGGGTCCAGCGTGAGGTCCTCGACGCCGTCGGTGCTGTACAGAATCGGTGCCGTCGTCATGCCGGCGCTCCTTCCAGGACGGGCCGCGCGTTCTTGCGGGAGCGCAGCCACCAGTCGCGCATGCCCCACAGGACGAGTGCGCCGTAGATGACGTAGACGAAGCCGGAGAAGGCGTAGCCGTTGGCGAAGTTGAGGGGCACGCCGACGAGGTCGACGAGCAGCCAGGCGAACCAGAACTCGACCATGCCGCGTGCCTGGGCGTACATGGCGACGATGGTGCCGACGAAGATGTAGGCGTCGGGCCAGGGGTCCCAGGACAGGGTCGGGTACGCCTTGAAGATCAGTGCCACGGCGACGGTGCCGGCGGCGGCCGCCGCGGCCATCGCCGCGCGCTCGCGCCAGGTGGCGAACCGTACGGCGATGTGGCCGTCGGCCGCCTGTCCCTTGCCGCGCTGCCACTGCCACCAGCCGTACAGAGCGACGAGCATGACGACCGCCTGCTTGCCCGCGCTGCCGGTGAGGTGGCCGAAGAAGGCACCGAAGAGGATCAGGCCGGCCAGGAACTGCACGGGCCAGGTCCATATGGAGCGCCGCCAGCCGAGGGCGAGGGCGGCGAGGCCGAAGAGGTTGCCGACCATGTCCGACCAGAGGATGTGCTGGCCGAGGAGGACGAACGCCTCGGAGTTCAGCGAGTTCACTTGGCCGCCGCCCCTTCGGAGGAGGCCCGGTCGCCCAGCATCCGCTCGACGTACTTGGCGATGACGTCGACCTCGAGGTTGACCGGGTCGCCGGGCTGCTTGAGGCCGAGCGTGGTCAGGGCGAGGGTGGTGGGGATGAGGCTGACGGTGAAGTGGTCAGGGCCGGCGTCGACGACGGTGAGGCTGATGCCGTCGACGGTGATGGAGCCCTTCTCGACGACGTAGCGGGAGAGGCCCGCGGGGAGGGAGATCTTCACGATCTCCCAGTTGTCGGAGGGCGTGCGCTCCAGCACCTGGCCGGTGCCGTCGACGTGGCCCTGCACGATGTGTCCGCCGAGGCGGGCGCCGACGGCGGTGGGTCGCTCGAGGTTGACGCGGGAGCCGACGGTGAGGACGCCCAGGCTGGAGCGGTTCAGGGTCTCGGCCATGACGTCGGCGGTGAACTCGTCGCCGTCGTGGTCGACGACCGTGAGGCAGACACCGTTGACGGCGATGGAGTCGCCGTGCTTCGCGCCTTCGGTGACGACGGGACCGCGCAGTCGGAAGCGACAGGCGTCGTCGAGGGTCTCGACAGCGGTGATCTCGCCCAGCTCTTCGACGATTCCGGTGAACACTTCCCGGGTCCTCCTGCCACATCGGGGCACGGACTCCGGGGCCTGTCGATGACGACAGAATGTACGAGCGGGGACACCGGGGGCGACGCCGGACGGGTCTCGCCGCTTGGACGAACCGGTACGGCGGCGCGCACGAATGCCCGCCCGCCGCGCACTGCCTCCCATCCGGACTTTAACCGTCGGTCCAGGAATTTCACCTGGTCAACCGGCCGCTGGAGGCGACCGGGTCGCGGACTGTAACCGCCGGTTCGGACTTTCACCGACCCCGGAGTGCGCTGCTTCTGGTACAGGGCCAGTTTGCCACGCCCGGTCGGCGTCCATGCGGGCGATTACTGTGGGGTGCCTCACAGGCCGCGTGGCTGGTTTCCTTCGCTCAGGGGCCGCCACCTCTCGACAATGCCACGGATTGGTCCATACCTATTGACTTACTGGTCTAGTCCTCCTAGGGTCGGCGCGACGTCGGTGGACCGGCCGGTGACCGGGTACGGCAGAACCCCACGGCCTGCCAAGCCCGCGCAGACGGCCCGGTGGCGGTGACGACGGCCCTTGCCCGCCGCCGGGCCTCCCACGCCTGTCTGCCGCGGCTCTGGCAGGGTGACGGGATGACGACCGCGACCGCCGACGAGTTCGAGACGCACCGCCCCCGGCTGTTCGGGCTGGCCTATCGGATGCTCGGCTCCGCCGACGAGGCCGAGGACACCGTCCAGGACCCGTATCTGCGCTTCAGCGGCGCCGACCGCGGTGGCATCGAGCACCCGGCGGCCTGGCTCGCCAAGGTCGTCACCAACCTCTGTCTGACCCGGCTGACCTCGGCCAGGGCCCGGCGCGAGCAGTACGTCGGACCCTGGCTGCCGGAGCCCGTCGTCACCTCGGACGGCGCCCTCGGGCCCCTGGAATCCGCCGAGCAGCGGGACGCCGTGTCCATGGCGATGCTGGTGCTGCTGGAGCGGCTCACCCCGACCGAGCGGGCCGTGTACGTGTTGCGGGAGGCGTTCGCGTACGGCCACCGGGAGATCGCCGAGGTGCTGGATCTGACCGAGGCCAACTGCCGGCAGCTGTACCGGCGGGCGGTCCGGCGGGTGGGTGAGCCGCGCTCGCGGTTCGAGTCGACTCCCGAGCGGCGGGAGGAACTCGTCGAGTTGTTCGTCGCGGCGGCCCGGGACGGTGATCTGGCCCGGCTGGAGAAGCTGCTGGCGGCGGACGTGACCTGGTCGAGCGACGGGGGTGGCAAGGTCACGGCGGCCAGGCGGCCGATCGAGGGGCGCGAGAAGGTGTCGCGGTTCCTGGCGGGTGCGACGCGGACGTTCCTCGCCGGCGTGGACTTCACGGAGGTCGAGATCAACGGCGCGAGCGCGCTGGCCGTGTGGACGGGCGACACACTGCTGTCGGTGCTGGCGTTCGAGCTGCGGGACGGTGTGATCGCACAGGCGTGGGCCGTGGTGAACCCGGACAAGCTGGAGTTCGTACGGCGTCAGCTGGCTCGGGCGTAGCGGGGCCGGGCGGGAGGTCCCTGGGCCGCCCGGCTCCCGGGCTGTCACATTTCGCAGGGGGCCATCCGTCTCAACTGACGAAGGGCGCTCCGTCCGGGAGCGCCCGGCGTCCGAAGGGGCTGAACAGCATGACCACGATCCTGGTGACCGGCGGCACCGGAACGCTCGGCCGGCTCGTCACCGAGCGGCTGCTCGCGGACGGGCACGAGGTGCGGGTGCTCAGCCGGCACGCCCAGCCGTACGCCGTTGATCTGCGCAAGGGCGGGCCCGGGCTGGACGTGGCGGTGGCGGGCGTGGACACGATCGTGCACTGCGCGTCCTCGCCGGGCGGCGGTGACGAGGACGCCGCCGCGCGTCTGATCGCGGCGGCGCGCAGGGCCGGTGTCCGGCACCTGGTGTACATCTCGATCGTCGGTATCGACCGGGTGCCGTTCGGCTACTACAAGAGCAAGCTCGCCGTGGAGCGGCTGATCGAGGAGTCGGGGCTCGGCTGGACCGTGCTGCGTGCGACGCAGTTCCATGACCTGCTCGCGCGGTTGTTCGGGATCCTGTCCAAGCCGCCGGTCATGCTGCTGCCGGCCGGTGTGCGTGACCAGCCCGTCGAGGTGGCGGAGGTCGCGGACCGCCTCGCCGAACTGGCCCTGGCCGCCCCGCCGGGACGGGTCGAGGACATGGGCGGCCCCGAGGTACGCACCTTGGACTCGCTGGCCCACGCGTATCTCGAGGCGACGGGCCGCAGGCGGCGCGTGGTGAGCGTGCCGCTGTGGGGGAAGGCGTACCGGGGCTTCCGCTCGGGCGGCCATCTGACACCGCGGCTTGCGGTGGGCAAGGGGACGTTCGAGGCATACCTGGGGCGGCGGTTCGGGGATGGGCGGGGCGCGGACGCCTGACGACGGCGTTCCGCGGGGAGTGGGGCCGCTGGGAGGCGGGGCGCCGATGGCCGATGCGGTGCCGACGGACGGCCGCGTGACACTGACCGCCGACGTGGTGCTGACGGACGGCGTGAGGCTACGGCCGACGTGGTGCTGACGGCCGACCCGGACCGTCCTGGTGGGGCGGCTCCGGATGCCCGGGTGGGCCGACCACGGTGAAGCCGGGCTGCTCCCGGCGGCAATCCGGGGAGGAAAGGGAGGGGCGGCGGGGTGCCCGACGCCCGGATCCGGGGGCGGACGGAGGCGCCGGCCGACGCCGGACGCCCTGGAGGCCGACCGGGAAGGACGCACCCCGATCCGGACGGCGATTCGCAAGCGGACGAGGCGTCTGACAACCGCCTCCCGAAGCCGACAGAACCGCCGGCCGGCGCGGCACCGTCGGCCGCCCAGGGCCGCCTTGCCCGGTCGGCCCCGGATGTCCCGGCGGGCCGACCCCGAACGACCCGGCCCGCTCCGGGCACCGACCTCAGCGGTCCGGCGGTGCGAACAGGGCGTCCTGGGCGGTGTCCCGTGCGGTGAGCAGCGCTCCGCGCAGCACGGCGCCGCCGCCGAGGCTGCTGGGCCGCACCACGGTGACCAGCGGCGACATCCGCCGCATCCGCTCCTCCACCCGTCCGGCGAGCGTGTCACCGCCCGCCTGCCCGACCTCCCCGCCGAGCACCACGCAGCCGGGGTCGAGGATCGCGACGACGGAGGCGACGCCGATGGCGAGACGGTCGGCGAGGGCGTCGAGGAAGCGGTCGGCCGATGCGGCGTCGGCGGAGGATTTCGGGGACGTCGTGGCGCCGGCCGCTTGCGCCGGGTCGGTGGACGCCTCACACGATCCCCCGGCGGGCGCCGCGCCAGATGCGGAGGTCCCTGCGGGCGACTCTCCCGGCCCCGCCTCCCGGTCCCCGTCCCCGTCCCCGCCCTCGCTCCCCGTCACCGACGCCACAGCTCCCCTCACCACCCCGGCCGCCGTCGGCTCGTGCGCGGCGGTGCTCTCGACGGTCACCCCGTACGCCTCCGCCAGTTCCACGATCGCCGCCGAGCCCGCCAGCGAGTGGAAGCCCCCCTCGCAGTCCACCGCCGACGGCAGCCCCTGTGTCCCTGGCACCGGCAGGAACCCGATCTCGCCGGTGCCGCCGGACGCGCCGCGGCGCAGGGCGCCGTCGAGGACCACGGCCGCGCCCGTGCCGTGGCCCAGCCAGAGCAGGACGAAGGTGTCCCGGTCGCGGGCCGCTCCGTCGCGCTGTTCCGCCAGGGCGGCGAGGTTGGTCTCGTTCTCGACGCTGACGCGGGCCTCGGGAAAGCGGTCCTGGAGGGCTGCCACCAGGCGGCGGTGCCATTCGGGCAGGCCCGTTGAGTCGCGCAGTTCGCCGGTCGCGGGGTCGATCAGGCCCGGCGCGCCGATCCCCACCGTATGGAGCCGGTCCGCCCCCGCCTCCTTCACGACCCGTTCCACGAGCGCCACGGCCCGCTCGACTGCCGGCCCCGTCCCGGTGTCGCCGCCGATCGGTGCCGACGCCTCGGCGAGCACGTCCCCGACCAGGTCGGACACCACCACCGAGACGCCCTCGGTGCGGACGTCCAGCGCCGCCAGTTGCGCGCGGTCGGCGACGATGCCGTACAGCTTGGCGTTCGGTCCGCGCCGCTGCTCCCCGGCCTCGCCGACCACCGCGATGAGACCGGCCGCGGTGAGGCGTTCGACGAGGTCGGCCACGGTCGGCCGGGACAGGCCGGTCGACTGCTTCAGCTGACCGGCCGTCAACGGACCCTCCTGCTGGAGCAGGCGCAGGGCGAGCCGGTCGTTGATGGCCCGGGCGGTGCTCGGGGATGCGGGCATGCCGGGATCCTTCCAGATCAGCGGCGCCGTGCGGCGGCGGCCGGTAAATCCCCTATCTATCAGGCAGGGTTCCTGATAGTTTACGCCGCGGCGTTCGCAGGGATCCGCCCACGGACCCGCACGCCACCACCGGTCACCAGGAAGGGCCGCACGATGAGTGAAGTGGTCTACGACCTTCGCGAGGTGAAGCGCGCCCGGTACGCCGTGGCCGCCGTCTTCGCCGTGCACGGTGCCGTCACCGGCTCCTTCGCGACGCGGGTGCCATGGATCCAGGACCATGCCGGGGTCAGCGCGGGGCAGTTGGGACTCGCCCTCGCCTTCCCCGCGCTCGGCGCCTCCGTGGCGATGCCCGTCGCGGGCAGCATCACCCACCGCTTCGGCGCCCGGAACGCGCTGCGCGGACTGATCGCCCTGTGGACGCTCGCCCTCGCCCTGCCGGCCCTCGCCCCCAACCTCCTGACGCTCTGCCTGGCCCTGTTCACCTTCGGCGCCACGGCGGGCATGGCGGACGTGGCGATGAACGCCCTGGGCGTCGAGGTCGAGAACCGCCTCGACCGGTCGATCATGTCCGGCCTGCACGGCATGTGGAGCGCGGGCGCCCTGATCGGCTCGGCGGCCGGCACGCTCGCGGCCCACCTGGGCACCGACGCCCGGCTGCACCACGCCCTCGCCGCGGCGGCCCTCACCTTCCTCGGCGTCCTGGCCTGCCAGTGGGTGCTCGACCTTCAGCCCGCCGAGGACGAGGAGCCGCCGCCCCGGTTCGCGCTGCCGCCCCGCTCGGCGCTGCTCATCGGTGCGGTCGGCTTCTGCGCGGTCTTCGCGGAGGGCGCGAGCCTCGACTGGTCGGCGGTCTACCTCCAGGACCAGCTCGACACCTCGGCCGGTCTCGCGGCGGCCTGCACGACCGGCTTCACGCTCACCATGGCGCTCGCCCGGATCGCCGGCGACAAGGTGGTGGACCGCTACGGCGCCGTGCGCACCGTCCGGTTCGGCGGCGTCCTCGCCACCCTCGGTGGCCTGCTCATCGTCACGTCGGGCCATCCGGCCGTGGCGATGACCGGGTTCGCCCTGCTGGGTCTGGGCATCGCGGTGGTCGTGCCGCTGTGCTTCGCCGCGGCCGGCCGCAGCGGCCCGAATCCCTCTCAGGCCATCGCCGGCGTCGCGACGATCACGTACACCTCGGGTCTTGTCGCCCCGAGCGCCATCGGCGGGATCGCCCAGGCCACCAGCCTGATGGTGTCCTTCTGCCTGGTCACCGCGCTGTCCTTCGGCCTCGTCGTGTTCGCGAGCGTGCTGCGCGCCGGCGACCGCGACCGCCCGAAGGTCAGCCGGCCGGACGCAGCGGTTCCCGACCCGCGGCCCTGAAGGCGCGCTGATCGGTTCCTGATCGATTCTTGATTGATTCCTGATCAGTTCCTTTATCGCCCCTGGTCAGCTCATGGTCAGCTCACAGTCAGCTCCGGATCACCTCATGACCTACCCCGGTCGGCAGCGCCCGAGGCGTCCCGGACAATGGGTCCGGACACCCGCCCGCACGACGAAAGCGAAACCGCACCATGGATCTCGGCGTCCGCTGGAAACCGCACGGCGACGGACGCACCCCGGCGCCCGGAGCGGTGGTCCGGCCCGACGAACGGCTCTCCTGGCCCCGTACGGTCGGACTCGGCGCCCAGCACGTGGTCGCGATGTTCGGCGCGTCGTTCGTGGCGCCGGTCCTGATGGGTCTGGACCCCAACCTGGCGATCATGATGTCGGGCGTCGCGACGGTCGTCTTCCTGCTCGCCACCCGCGGCCGGGTGCCCAGCTACCTGGGCTGCTCCCTCTCCTTCGTCGGCGTCGCCGCGGTCATCCGGGCCGACGGCGGTTCGAGCGCGACCGTCACCGGAGCGGTCTTCGTCGTCGGCGTCGCGCTGTTCCTGATCGGTCTCGCCGTGCGCCGCTTCGGGGCACGGATCATCCACGCCGCGATGCCCCCGATCGTCACCGGCGCGGTGGTGATGCTCATCGGCTTCAACCTCGCCTCGGTGACCGCCTCGACGTACTGGCCGCAGGACCAGTGGACGGCGCTGCTGGTGATGCTGTTCACCGGCCTGGCGGTGGTCTGTCTGCGTGGCTTCTGGTCCCGGATCGCGATCTTCCTGGGCCTGGTCTTCGGGTACGGCGTCTCCTGGGTCTTCGACCGGATCTTCGGCAGGATCCACTCGGTCGACGCGAGCGGCAAGCTCACCGACCACTGGCGGCTCGACCTCTCCGGTGTCGCCAAGGCCGACTGGATCGGTCTGCCGGATCTGCACGGCCCGTCGTTCCAGTGGTCGGCGATCCTCGTCGCCCTCCCCGTCGTCATCGCCCTGGTCGCCGAGAACGCAGGGCACGTCAAGGCGGTCGGCGAGATGACCGGCGACGACCTGGACGGCAAGCTCGGCACCGCGATCTCCGCGGACGGCGCCGCCTCGATGCTGTCCACGGCGGTGGGCGGCCCGCCCAACACGACGTACTCCGAGAACATCGGCGTGATGGCCGCGACCCGCGTCTACTCGACCGCCGCCTACTGGGCCGCCGCCGGCTTCGCGGTGCTGTTCGGCGTCTGCCCCAAGTTCGGCGCGGTCGTGGCCGCGATCCCCGGCGGTGTCCTCGGCGGCATCACCGTCATCCTGTACGGCATGATCGGCCTGCTCGGCGCGCAGATCTGGATCAACGCCAAGGTGGACCTGCGCAATCCGCTGAACCTGGTGCCGGCCGCGGCGGGCATCATCATCGGCGTCGGCAACGTCACCCTGGAGTTCACCGACACCTTCGAACTGAGCGGCATCGCGCTGGGCACGCTGGTCGTCATCACCGGCTACCACGCGCTGCGGGCCTTCGCCCCGGCCCACCTCAAGACGCAAGCGCCGCTCCTCGACGAGGGCACGTCCTCCTACGACGCGGACAGCGACGCCGGTGACGAGGCTCAGCGCGCCAGGTCATAGGCGTACGACGCCGTGAAGGTCCCGGGCTTCCCCTTGCAGCCGTCCGACTCCCCCGGCAGTTTCACCCACAGATAGGCGTCGATGCGCGCCTCCCCTGTGCTGAGCGTCGGCGCCCGGCCCAGCTTGCGTCCGGCCGGGTCGCACCACTCGCCGTCGGCCGGGGCCCCGGCGCCGTTGCGGCTGGTGTCGATGACGGCGCCCAGGCTCGCGGGGCCGTCGAGGGCGTCCAGGACCTGTCGGTCGTAGGCGATCTCGTCGGTCGTGGCGTGGAAGTTGGAGACGTTGCTGAAGATGCCGTCGGAGGACGCGGCCGATGCGGCACCGGCCTGCTTCAGCCACGCCGCCTGCCGCCCGGGCGCGTTCCAGCCGGAGTGCCCGGCGTCGTAGTAGACGCGGGCCTTGGGGTTGGCGGCCTTGAAGGCGCGGCCGGCGCGGGCCAACGAGGCGAAGCGGGCGGCGCGTTCGGCGGCGGAGAGGCACTCGGCCTGGGCTATGGAGTCGGGCTCCAGGATCACGATGACGTCGCCGGAGCCCAGTCCGGCGGCGAACCTGTCGATCCAGGCGTCGTAGGCGTCGAGGTCGGGTGCCCCGCCCTGGGAGTGCCCGCCGCAGTCACGGTTCGGGACGGCGTACGGCACGACGACGGGCACCCGGCTCAGCGCCGATCCGCCCGAAGTGACCGCGCGGACCCGGGCGGTGATGGTGTCCGGCGTGAAGTCGGCGAACCAGACGGCGGCCGGCTGGGCGGCGATCCGGGACTCGATGACGGCGTGGCGCGGGTCGCCGAGGTGGTCGCGGACCCACTTGAGCACCTGGGACTCGGGGTGGCGGTAGAGGCGGGCGGACACGACGGCCCTGCGCTGTTCCCGCTCCGTCCTGGTCGGCGACGGCGTGGGAGTGGCCTTTCTGCTCGGCGCCGCCTTCGGCTTCGGCTTCGGTGAAGCCGGCGTGGGCGAAGGGGACTTCGTGGCCGACGGGGACGGCGAGGGCGGGAGGGGCCGGGGCTCCAGGCTCGGCGTACGCGTCACCGCGGGCGGCCCGGCCTCGTCCGAGCGCCCTCTGCCGTCGAGCGCGGACATCATGCCGGTGGCGGTGCCGACGGCGACCACGACCGAGGCCGCCACGACCATGGCGTTGCGCCGTGCCGCCCTTCTGCGCTCGGACCTGCGTGCGGCCAGTCGCTGGGCACGTAAGCCTGCCACAGTCCTGCTCCCCCTCCCCCGACAGCGAGCGCGTTCCCCCGTTCTGGGGAAGCGCCGGGCCCGCCGACACTCCCGCCAGCCTAAAGCTGGGACTCTGCCCCCATGGCGCAATGCGAACAATTCACCACACCCGTGGACGCGATCATCTCCCGTATGCGCGCCCTCGACGCGACCCTGCCCGCACGGGACGGAGTCGCGGTCTTCAACCGCGTCTACCTCACCGTCACAGAGGCCGTCGACCGGCACATCGACCGCGGCCGCTTCACGGACGCGCGGGCCGCGATCACGCTGGACGTGCGGTTCGCGCAGCGGTATCTGGCGGCGGTGGAGCGGGCCGAGGAGGAGCGGCGTCCGCCCGCCTGCTGGCGGCCCCTGTTCCAGATGCGCCGCCATCCCGGCGTACGTCCGCTGCAGTTCGCGCTCGCGGGCATCAATGCGCACATCGGGCACGATCTGGCGCTCGCCGTGGTGGACGCCTGTCGTAGCCTCGGCTGCGAACCCGCCGACCTGGAGGACGAGTTCGATCGGGTGGGTGACCTCCTCGTCTCGCTGGAGGAGCGCATCCGCGAAGATCTGATGCCGGGTCCCGACCTGCTCCAGATCGCCGATCCGCTCACCCATCTGCTCGGCTCCTGGAGCCTGGAGCGGGCCCGGGACGCCACCTGGTCGGCGGCCCGTGCCCTGTGGGCGCTGCGCCGACTGCCGGACGTCGCCGGGGAGTTCACCGAGCGACTGGACGCGGCGGTGGGGTTCGCGGGACGCATGCTGCTCACGCCACTGCCGGGCTGATCTCGGCCACGCCGCCGTCATCCCGCAAGCACGGCGGTACGACATCGGGCGCGACGTGCCGGACGTGGCGCGCACCGCCGAGGAGATCGGCTACGAGAGCCTGTGGGTCCACGAGCGGGCCTGTTCCCGGAACCCGCGACCCAGGGCGGCCAGATCGTCGAGGACCTCGCGGCCCACGCCGAGCCCGGCGTCGAGGAGCACCACACGGGACGGCCAGGAGCTGAAGGACGTCGCCGCCGAGGTGTACGAGGCGGTGCGGACCGCCGGGAACTGAGCCCTGGCCGGGCTCAGTCCTCCGGCAGCTCGACCGGCGCGATCTCGTCGTAGACGTCACCCGGACCCGGGTTGGTCGGGTCGGTCGCGCCGCCGAAGTGGTGCATGACGCCCCAGACCGCGTTCAGCGCGGTCTGGACGGCGCCCTCGGCCCAGCCGGCCGTCCAGGAGATGTCGTCGCCGGCGAGGAAGATGCCCCGCTTGTCCTCGGGCAGCCGGTCCTGCATGAAGTGCGTGAACAGGCGCCGCTGGTAGCGGTAGTGACCGGGCAGGTTGGCCTTGAACGCGCCCATGAAGTAGGGCTCGTTCTCCCAGGAGACGGTCACCGGGTTGCCGATGATGTGCTTGCGGATGTCGACCTTCGGGTAGATCTCGCCGAGCGACTTCAGCATGACCTCCATCCGCTCGTTCGCGGACAGCGGCAGCCACTTCAGGCTGTCGTCGCACCAGGTGTACGACAGGCAGATGACGGCGGGCTTGTCCGGGCCGTCGTCGAGCAGGTAGGTGCCGCGGGTCATGCGGTCGGTGAGGGTCATCGACATGACGTCGCGACCCGTCTCCTCGTCCTTGTCCAGCCAGAACGGCCGGTCGACGGGCACGAACAGCTTGCTGGACTCCATGTAGTGGGTGCGCTCGATGGCCGTCCAGTGGTCGATCGGGAAGAGCGTGTCGTCGCAGGCGATCTTCGACAGCAGCATCCAGGACTGGGCGGTGAAGACGGCCGCCTGGTAGGTGCGGATGTCGCCGTTCGCGTCCGTCACCGTGATCTGGTTGCCGGCCGTGCGGTGCAGGCGGGTCACCGCCGGGCGGGGCTCGCCGTTCTCGTGCAGCTTCGCGAGCGAGGTGCCGTGGGCCCAGTGGACGATCTTCTCCGGCTCCCGCTCCCACAGGCGCAGCGGCAGTTGCTGGGAGCCGCCGACGATGCCGCGGTGGTGGTCGTCGGCCTCGGTGTAGACGACCCGCAGGATCTCCAGGATGGAGTTGGGGAAGTCGGTGTCCCAGCCGCCCGTGCCGAAGCCGACCTGGCCGAAGATCTCGCGGTGCCGGAAGGACTTGAACGCCTGCGAGTCGCAGAGGAAGCCGTAGAAGGTCTGGTTGTCGAGCTTCTCGACGAGCTTCGCCCAGATCTCGCGGATGCGCGGCACGTCCCGCTCGCGCATGGCCCGGTTCATGTCCGAGAAGTCGGCGCCCTCTTCGAGGCACTTGTTCCAGGCGTCGGCGACGTCCCGGTAGACCTGCGGGAGGTCGTCGATCGTCTCGGCGTAGTGCGACTCGCCCTTGAGGTCGACGACCGTCGAAGGGGTCGCCTCGGCAAGCGGGTTGGGGAACGGGCGGGTCTCCAGACCCACCAGGTCGATGTAGTGCTGGAGGGCCGTGGAGGACGGCGGGAAGCGCATCGCGCCCATCTCGGCGGTCAGCCCCTCGGTGTTCGGGCCGTCGAAGCCCACCGTCCGCAGCCGCCCACCGATCTGGTCGGCCTCGTACACGACCGGCTTCAGCCCCATCTTCATCAGCTCGTACGCGGCGACGATGCCGGAGAGTCCGCCGCCGATGACCGCGACCTCGGTGCCGTGCTCGGTCGCGGGTATCTGGCCGAGCCCCGCCGGGTGGGCGAGGAAGTCGTCGTACGCGTACGGGAAGTCCGGACCGAACATGGTGATCGGCGGCTGCTGCTCGTCGGCGTGCTGGACGGCGTTGGGCACCGTGGACGTCATGGGGTACGGACTCCTTGCGACTGCGACTGCGACAGGGAAAGCGGGGGGGGAGGTTCAGGCGGGTTCAGACCAGGGACCCGTAGAGACCGGGGCGGCGGTCCTTCAGGTACGGGTTCGCCTCGCGGGCGGCGGCGAGGAAGGCGGGGTC
The DNA here is from genome assembly GCF_040612485.1 of Streptomyces sp. NPDC006385. Lineage (NCBI taxonomy): Bacteria > Bacillati > Actinomycetota > Actinomycetes > Kitasatosporales > Streptomycetaceae > Streptomyces > Streptomyces sp. NPDC006385. Next base: position 1,529 of record NZ_JBEXQG010000035.1, on the reverse strand, counting down.
GACGTCGGCGAGGACGATTTCCTCACCGCGTCCGGCGCGGGTGCGCGCGACCCCGTCGGGGCCGGCCAGCGTGGAGAGGCCGACGAACTCGAACTCCCCTTCCTGGCCGACCCGGTTGACGTACGCGACGTACATCTGGTTCTCGAAGGCACGCACCGGGATCACCGACTCGGCGACGAACTGGAACGGGTGCATCTGCGCGGTCGGCACGACCAGCAGGTCGGTGCCGGCGAGGGCGTGGGCGCGGACGTTCTCCGGGAACTCGACGTCGTAGCAGATCAGGATCCCGACGCGCAGGCCGTCGAGCTCGGCCTGGACGACCTGCTGGTCCCCCGGCGTGAAGTGGTCCCGCTCGAAGCAGCCGAAGAGGTGGGTCTTGCGGTAGTTGGCGAGACGGGTGCCGTCGGCGGAGATCAGCTGGGCGGAGTTGAAGACGGTGTCGTCGACCCGCTCCGGGTAGCCGTAGGCGATCGCCAGACCGTGCCGGGTCGCCGTCTCGGCGATCGCGTCCGCGCAGTCGCCGTCCGCGGGCTCGGCGAGGCGGGCGATCTCGTCGCCGATGGCGTACCCGGTCAGGAACATCTCCGGCGCGACCAGCAGCCCGGCGCCCGCGGCGGCGGCGCGGCCCGCGGCCTCGTCGAGGACCTTGAGGTTCTCGACGGTGGAGCCGGGGCGGCCGGAGCTCTGGAGCAGGGCGGTGCGCATGCGTGTTCCTCACCGGATGGAAGGGGGGTCGGGGGGCCACGTGGGGCCATGTAGACGGTACGGGCGGCTGACCAGGGCGGACAAGAAGGAGCCGTTGCGCGCCGATGAGCGGTTCGTTGCGTGCGGCAGGGGGTGGGCGGCGATTCGTTGCGCGACCGCGGTCGTAGTTCCGGTCCTCCTCGGAGCGCAGGCCCCGGCGGGCTCCCCCGCCGGACGGCGGAGGCGGGGTCCCGTCCTCGGCGCGATGTGATGCGGGCGCCGGGCCGGGAGAGTGGTGACCGTCCAGTTGACCAGCGGAAAGGTCCACAATGAACCGCCGTACCAAGATCGTCCTGCTCGGCTCCGCACTGCTGCTCACCGCCGGAGCGGCCTCGGTCGCGACCGCGTCGGACGAACCGCGGCAGCGCGAGGCCGCCGCACCGCAGCGGGAAGCCGCCGCGCTCACCGGCACGGCCAAGCTGTACCGCTCGGCCGGCGACGACATCACGTTCACCTTCGACGCGCATCTGGCGGCGAAGGACACCGCCGATCCGACGAAGGCCACGGGTTCCTTCGAGTTCAGCCACTACCTCGACGGCAAGGGCGCGCGGGCGAAGGCGAAGGTCGACTGCCTGCTCACCGGGGGCAAGGTGGCCGTCGTCTCCGGCGTCATCACCGACTCCGACCTGCCGGGCGCCAAGGGCAAGCGGGTCGGCGTCACCGTCCACGACCTCGGCCGAGGCGACCGGCTCGGCTACAGCTGGGCGGCCCCGCTGCCCACCCGCAGCCGCTCGGCCAGCCGCAGCGCACCCCAGAAGGCCACCGACACGATCAGCGACAGCCAC
>NZ_JBEXQG010000034.1:0-93036 GCF_040612485.1 Streptomyces sp. NPDC006385 | reverse complement strand
GCGCCGAACGGGTGTCCGGTTCCGCGCCGCCGTGCGCTGCCGTTCCTCGCCTTTCGGTGTCTCGGTGGTGTCCGCTAGCGGTGCCGACGTCGCAGCATCTCCGCCGCGACGACCGCTCCGACCGCCGCCCCGACGACCAGGACCGGCCGTGGATGCCGCAGCCCGGCCTGGACGACGGTACGGACGGGGCGGGGCACGCTGTGCTCGACCACGTGGCCCGCGTGCGTCGCCTTGTCCTGGACGGTGTGCCCGGCCTGGGTCGCCCGGTCCTGCACCGTGTGCCCGGCCTGCGCCGCACGGTCCTGCACGACGTGCCCCGCGCGTGCCGCCCGCTCCTGCACGGCGTGGCCCGCCTGGGCCGCGCTGCTGCGCAGTTGCACAGTCATCGCGCCCGCCTTGTCCCGGAGGTCGGCGGCGCGGGCGGCGGCGCGGCCCTTCACGTCCGCCTTCGCCGCCAACTCCGCGACGGTGTCGCCGAGTTCGCCGCGCGTCCGCTCGATCTGGCTGCGCAGCTCCTCGGGACCCTTGGCCCCGCCGCTCGCCTTCCCGGCCGCCGACTTCCCCGCGGCGGCGGCCTTCCCGGTCGCGGCCTTGCCCGCGGTGGCGGCCTTCGCGGAGCCCTTCTTCGCGGCCTCCGCGGCGCGCTTGTCCCCCGCCTTCTTCTGCGTCATCGATGCGCCCTTTCCTTGATCTCCTCGACGTCCGCCCTGACACTGCCGAGCGCCTCTTCGGGCGCCGGGGGCGCGGCCCGTCGCAGCTGGGTGCGGCCGGTTGCCGCCAGCAGGCCGGCGACCGCGAACAGCACCCCCGTCACGATCAACGCCGCGGCCCACACGGACAGCGTCAGCGAGAGGGCGGCGGTGGCGGACCCGGCCAGGAACAGCAGACCGGCGTACGCGACGGCGCCCGCCGCGCCCAGCAGGCCGCCGCCGCGACCGGCGCTCCGGCCCTTCTCGGCCAGCTCCTCCTTGGCGAGGGCGACTTCCTGTCGTACGAGTGGGGAGAGCTGTTCGCCTGCCTGCCCTACGAGTTCGCCCGCCGAGTGGTGCCCGTCGTGCACCGGCTCGGGGGCCGTGGTCCCGGTCACGGTGTTCCGCCTCCTCTCGGTTCGGAACTGCCGGGTACCCGGACGGCCCGCCGCTATCCCTGCCGTCCTCCGTCCGGTCCCGCTCGCCCGGCCGGGCCGACCGGCCTGGAACCATTCGAGGCGGGCCGGCAACAGCTCACCCTCGGCGGCGAGTTCGGTCATCGCGCGCGGGCCGGCCGTGCGGTGCGCATCCGCTGACGGCCGCGCGGCGCCCGCCCGTGCACAGCAGCGCCTCGGCCGCCGTACGGTCAAGCTCACCACTCAGCATCACTTACCAATACCCCGTAGCAGAATTAAGTGGAGCTACAAAGTCAGTCGGCCGACACTACTCCCATGACGACTGCCGCCGCCTCCGCCGCTCCCTTCGGCCGCGCCCTGTGCGCCATGATCACGCCCTTCACCGATTCGGGGTCCCTCGACCTCGACGGCGCGCAGCGCCTCGCCGACCGGCTGGTGGGCGAGGGCTGCGACGGCCTGGTGCTCTCCGGTACGACGGGCGAGTCACCGACCACGACGGACACCGAGAAGTCGGAGCTGATCAGGGCCGTCAGCCAGGCGGTGGGTGACCGGGCGTCGGTCGTCGCCGGCGTGGGCACCTCCGACACCCGGCACACCGTCGAGCTGGCCCTGGCGGCCGAGAAGGCGGGCGCGGACGGCCTGTTGGTGGTCGCGCCGTACTACAGCCGGCCCCCGCAGGACGCCGTCGAGGCGCACTTCCGCGAGGTGGCCGACGCGGCCGGACTGCCGCTCATGCTGTACGACATCCCGGGCCGCACCGGCACCCGCGTCGAGCCGGAGACGCTGATCCGCCTCGCCGAGCATCCCCGGATCGTCGCGGTGAAGGACTGCTCCTACGACTTCCTCGGCGCCCAGAAGGTGCTGGCGCGCACGGAGTTGGCGTACTACGCGGGGTGCGACGAGCACAACCTGGCGCTGTACGCGGTGGGCGGGACGGGATACGTCAGCACCGTCTCGAATGTCATCCCCGGTCACCTTCGTTCGGTGCTGGACGCGTTCGAGGCGGGCGACACCCCCGTGTCCGCCCGCCTCCAGCAACGCGCCACGCCGCTGATCGAGTTGATGATGGCGGCGGGCCTGCCCGGCGCCGTCACCGTGAAGGCGCTCCTCAACGAACTCGGCCTCCCCGCCGGCCCGGTGCGCGCACCGCTGCGGCCGGCCGACCGGGAGGCGGTCGACGGGCTGCTCGCGGCGTACGAGTCGCTCACCGCGGGCTGATCAACGACGCGCCAGCACCGGCTCCCACGCGTAGGAGAGATCGTCGTCCTTCTGCGCGCTCGGGCCGCTCAGCCATTCGACCTCGTCGCTTCCGATCGTGACGAGCACGAGCCGGGGCCGGTACAGCCCCTCACCCGCGGTGCGCTCCTGGGCGATGAGCCGCTTCTCGTCCACCCAGGCGAGCAGCTCCGCGCCGCGCACCTTGGTGATCTCCCTGCCGGTGCGGGGGTCTCGGATCGAGGAGTACGACTTGTCCGGGACCTCCTTGGACAGGCCGCCCGCGGCGAGGCTGCCGTCCGGGGAGAGCCGGGCGCCGACGTCCGTGCGCAGGTACCGCTCGTCCGCGGGCGCCGCGACCTTGTTGCCGTCGAGGTCGTAGAACTGCTGCGAACCGTCCGCGGGCCCCGGGACCGGCGTATACACGAGGTCACCGGCACGGCTGAGGAAGAAGTCCTGTCGAGGGCTGGTCCCACGGCCGCTGCGGACCCCGGTCCAGGAGGCCGTGCCGGAGGCGATGTCCACGACGTGGAAGCCGCTGCGGCTCGGACGTTGGAACTGCGGCACCCAGGGGACGGCGTCCTCGTCGCCCGTCTGCCTGATCCGCAGATCGGGGTTCTCGTCGTACGTGGTCGCGACGAGCTTGCGCCCGTCGTACGAGAACGCCAGCCCGCCGACCCCGTGGTCCACCGGGATCCACCGCTCGACCTCCCCCGTCGCGAGGTCGAGCAGGCCGATCCGCTGGGCCGGCAGGTTCCGTTCCAGTACGGCGGCGGTCCTCATCCCGGGCGCGACGGCGACGAAGGACCACCTGGTGTCCTTCTCGTAGCGTCCGGTCCGCTGGTCGAGGAGCCAGTAGGTGCGCTCGGACACCCCTCGGTCCTTCCGCTGCGGGACGATCTGTGTGGTGTAGTAGGCGGCGAGCGCCACGTCCCCGGCCGCGATGAGGTCGCGCGGCGGTGACTGGTCCGGGTGGGCACTGGTCCCGCGGCCGTTGAGCACACTCGCCGGACGCACCTCCTTCTTTCCCCCGTCCAGCAGCGGCACGGCGACCGCGATGCCGACGACGGCCGCGGTGGCCGCGGCGACGGAGGCGAGCCGACGGGTACGGCGGCGCCGGCGGACGGCCAGCACCCGGTCCGCGTACCCGGGGCCCGCCGACGGCTGTTCGGCGGCCAACTCCCGCAGGGAGTCCCGTACGAGTTCCTCGACGTTCACTTACCGCACCTCCACGGGCGAGAAGTCACGGGACGGCTGTGACCGGGCGTTCTCAGTCCGGTGGCCGAGAGCAGCCAGTTCGGGCGCGAGGGCCCGCAGCCGGGCGAGCGAGCGGTGAGCGGTGGACCGTACGGTGCCGACCGAACAGCCGAGGATGCGAGCCACGTCGGCCTCCGGCAGATCCTCGAAGTAGCGCAGCACCAGCACGGTGCGCTGCCGCGCGGTCAGCCGGGCCAGCGCGCCGCGCATCAGCAGCCGCAGTTCGGCGGCGTAGGCGGTGTCCGGATCGGCGCCGGTCTCGGGCGGCTCGGCGACGGTCAGTTCGCGTCGGCGCCACTTCAGCCGCCAGCGGCTGACCTGCTGCCGGTACAGGATCTGGCGTACGTACGCCTCCGGCTCGTCGATGCGATGCCAGCGGTCGGCCGCCTTGATCAGGGCGTTCTGGAGGAGGTCCTCCGCGGCGTGCCGGTCGCCGCCGGTCAGCAGGACCGCGGTCTTCAGCAGCGCGGACGACCGGTTCTCCACGAACTCCCGAAAGCTGTCCTGCGCTTCGGCATCCATCGTCACCTTCTCTTCCCCGGGCGGACCCGGTGCCCGCCTCTCCCACCCCTTGTGACGCGTGCGACGCCCCGCCGCTATGCCGACGTGCCGGAAGAAAATCCGGAGGCGATCCGAAGGCGATCCAGAGGCGATACAGGGGCGATACAGAAGGCTTCCCGGAACGGGGAAAGGCGCGGGGCCCGCACCGCACCCCCGTGCGGTACGGGCCCCGGTCCCCCGCTGCCCCCGGTGCGCGCTCAGCCCCACTTGTACCCGTCGCCGAACAGCAGGAAGTGCTCCAGCACATCCTCCATCGGGTCGTCCACCTGCCCGAAGTTGACCAGCCCGATGCGGGGTCCGTTGTGCGAGCCCGTGTTCGTCTCGTCGGCGTACGCGGTCCCGGCCGGCAGCCAGCAGGCCCCCGCCACGGCCAACGCGCCGACCACCAGGCGCAGCACGGTCCTCGTCCGCTCGCTCGTCTTCACTCGACCCCTCATCGGCCCCTCATCTCGTCGGTTCGGCGTGTGATCGGACACTGCGTCCACCTGTTCATCTGCCTGGACCGCGCAGAGGTCACGACGAGTAACCCGTACGTGGGCGCGCCGCGTCCCCTCACCCGCACGACGAACGCCCTCCCGCAGCCGTGCCCGGCCACGAGAGGGCGCCCACCGACACCGGTCTCGGAACTCTCGGAACTCTCGGAACTTTCGGAACGTCGGTCGTCGTCAGTTGTGGCTGTGCAGGATGTCGTTCAGGCCGCCCCACACCGCGTTGTTCGGGCGGGCCTCGACGGTGCCGGTGACCGAGTTGCGGCGGAAGAGGATGTTGGAGGCACCGGACAGTTCGCGGGCCTTGACGATCTGCCCGTCGGGCATGGTCACGCGCGTCCCCGCGGTGACGTACAGCCCGGCCTCCACGACGCACTCGTCGCCGAGCGCGATGCCGACGCCCGCCTCGGCGCCGATCAGGCAGCGCTCGCCGATGGAGATGATCACGTTGCCGCCGCCGGACAGCGTGCCCATCGTGGAGGCGCCGCCACCGATGTCGGAGCCGTCACCGACGACGACGCCCGCGGAGATACGGCCCTCGACCATGGAGGTGCCGAGGGTGCCGGCGTTGAAGTTGACGAAGCCCTCGTGCATGACGGTGGTGCCCTCGGCGAGGTGGGCACCGAGCCGCACGCGGTCGGCGTCGGCGATGCGCACGCCCTTGGGGGCCACGTAGTCCGTCATCCGCGGGAACTTGTCGATGGAGGTCACCTGAAGGTGCAGCCCCTCGGCGCGCGCGTTGAGCCGGACCTTCTCGATGTCGTCGACGGCGACCGGGCCGAGGGAGGTCCAGGCGACGTTGGCGAGGAAGCCGAACTGGCCTTCCAGGCTCAGGCCGTGCGGCTTGACCAGTCGGTGGGAGAGCAGGTGAAGGCGCAGGTAGACGTCGTGTGCGTCGATCGGCTTCTCGTCGATCGAGGCGATGACCGTGCGGACCGCGACGACCTCGACGCCACGGCGGGCGTCCGGCCCGGTCGCGGCGGTGGCGCCGCCGCCCAGCAGCTCCGCGGCACGCTCGGCGGACAGCCGCTCGGTGCCGGACGGACCGGGCTCGGCGACGAGCTCGGGCGCGGGGAACCAGGTGTCGAGAACAGTGCCGTCGGCGGCGATCGTGGCGAGGCCGGCGGCCACGGCGCCGGTGGTGCGAGAAGCAGTCGTGTCGGTCATGAGGGCAACCTAACCGCCGGGGGGCCGCCCGGGCCAACCGGCGGGGACGGCGTCTCAGGGTGCGAGCCGCTCCGCGCGTCCAGGTCGACGCAGCGCGCCGTCGACGACCACCGACGCCGGCGAGCCGACCGGTGGACGCGAACAGGGCCAACCGCTCCGGCGCCCCGCCACGTGCGGGGCGGTTCAGGGTCTGGCCCTCGGCAGGGCCAGGAGTTGCCGGCGGCAGATCAAGGATCGTGCGCGGCAGGGCGAGGGCGTGCCCGCCTGGGCGAGGGGCCGTCCACGGCAGGACAGGGATCATGCGGCGTCGCCCGGCAGGGCCGGCTCATGCCCCCAGGTCACCAACCGTCCCCGTCGACGCCGGAATCGCTCGCCGTAGGACCATGAATCATCTGCGGCAGGTCAGTAAATGCCTGTCGCACGGCAAAACCCCACACACCAAGGCCAGGAGCCCTCCCCCGCAAGGTCGCAGACCCGCCCCGCAGAACCATGAACCACCGAACCACGACGAACCAACCGCAGCCGGCCGGCAAACACCCGCCGCAGCCCACACCCCACACCCGGCGAGGCCAGGAGCCGCCCCCGCCAGGTCAGGGAATCACCCGCCGCAGCACCTCGCGCGCATACCCCTCGTCGTACGGCGTCTCGGTCAGCAGCACCTGGAGGCAGATGCCGTCCATGAGTGCCGCCAGCGCCCGTGCCGTGACCGCGTCCGTGCGGTGGGACAGCCGGTCGGCGAGGTCCTGGGCCCACTCGGCCGCGACGGAGCGCAGAGCGGGGCGGCGCAGGGCGGCCAGGTAGAGCTCGTACTCCAGCTCCACGCCCGTGCGGTCGCCCGCGAGCCACTCGCCCATCCAGCCCGCGAGTTCGGCGGCCAGGTCGGTGTGCGGGTCCTCCAGGCCGCCGCGTGAGGCGATGACCTTGGCGAAGCCCTCGTTGGCCTGGCGCAGGGCGGCGACGAGCAGGTCGTCCAGGGTCTTGAAGTGGTACGTCGTGGAACCGAGCGGCACGTCCGCCTCGGCGGCGACCGTACGGTGGCTCAGTCCCGCGATGCCCTTGTCCCCGACGACCCGGATCGCCGCGTCGATGATCCGCTGACGTCGCTCGGGGTCGTAACGCCGGGGCATCAGTGCGCACCTCCCAGGTTCAGCACCACCACACCCATGATGATCAGCGCGATCCCCGTGGCCTTGACGGCGGACATCCCCTCCCCCAGGAACGCGATCCCGATCGTCGCGATGGCCGCGGTGCCGACGCCCGACCAGATCGCGTACGCCGTGCCGACTGACACCGTCTTCAGGGTCTGGGCGAGCAGCAGGAAGGAAACGGCGTACCCGAGGACCGTCAGCAGTGACGGCCACAACCGGCTGAAGCCGTCGCTGTACTTCAAGGCGGTCGTACCGGCCACCTCGGCCGCGATGGCCGCCGCGAGCATCACGTATCCCATGTGTACGAGCGTACACACCGTTGGGTACGGGCGTACACATCGTGGGGTACAGGCGTCCACGAACGGGCCGCACGAACGTCACCCGCCCCCGTTCAGCAGGTGCGGCGGCGGTAGCCGGCCTCCCCCGCCGGTACGACGTCCAGGTCGCGCAGGACCACCGACAGCCTGTCACCCCAGTCCGCGCAGGCGGCGGTGAGGCCGTCGGACCGGTACTCGATGACGAAGACCCGGCCGTCGTAGGCGTCCGCGTAGGCACCGCACTCGTCGTACTGTCCGCACTCCTCGGCGACCGCGAAGTCGAAACCGAGGGTCCGCCCCTGCCGCGCGAGGCCGGCGGCGTTCTTCTGGCCGATCGCCAGACCGGCGGCGTGGGCGCGTGCGGCGAGCAACGCGCCGAAGGCCATGTTGTCCTCGGCGGTCAGCAGCCCGTCGGACCGCTCGTGCGAGTCGAGGTTGTCGGCCTCGACCGCCTGGTATCCGGCCGCGGCGCAGGCGTCGATCCACTTCCCCACGATTCCTGCGAGCTGCTCGCGCTTGGCGGGCGTCGAGATGTCCAGCAGGGGCTCGTCCCAGTCCCTGTCGATCACCGGCGTTCCCCCGGCGTCGCGGAGCAGCAGGCCGGGGTGGTGCGACCGCCACCAGCTCTCGGAGCCGGGCTGGGCCTGGAAGGCGTTGACGTAACAGATGTTGTAGAGGCCGGGCGCCGGTTCCGCGGTGCGGTCGCGGGAGAGCGCCCGTACGCCGGCCGGGGGCGGGTAGGCACCACCGATCTGGTAGTCGAAGGCGGCACCCGGCTCGGGCAGCACCACCTTCTTCGGGTCGGCGTCGGCGTCCTCGCCGTCGTCGCCGGACACCGTGCATCCGCCCGCGGCCAGGGCGAGCGCACCGCACAGCACCACGGCCGCCGACGCGCGGCGGAGGGCACGGGGGATGCGGTGGACGCGGTGGACTCGGTGGACCATGGTCCGGGGGCTCCTGTCGGTGGGTGGTGATGGTTCGTGATGGGTGGTGATGGGTGGTGACCTGCGGTGCTGCCCCGGTCATGATGCCCTGCTCCCGGGGAGCGTTCAGCCGTTGGCCAATGCGGCTCCGAGCCACCGGAGCTGAGTGGGCGTCAGTCGCGGCGATCACGCCCTGCGCGGGTGTGCGCCATCGCGTCCGGCGCCGTAAACATCGATGTGGAAACGGCTCGTTCCAAACGGCTGCTCAGGAGCCACCCGAACCACTAGTGTTTCAGCGTTCATCTACCAGGCCCTTCGCAGCCGCGGTTTTCGTCCCGTGACGCCGCTGGAGGAACAGCGCATGCCAGAAAACAAGTCCCGGCCGCCTCAGGACCAACCATGGGAGAACGGCTGGGCACCTGACACCTCCCGGGCACCGGGAACCCGCCGCCTCTGGCTGGCGGGCGGCATGGCGGTGGCGACGATCATCGCCTGCGCCACGGCGATAGCCGTGTCGGAAAGGGAATACGACCACACGCTCTCTGCCTCGCCCTCCTCGGAGAACACGTCGGTCCCCGGCCTGATCTCCTTCGCCACCCCCTCGAAGTCGGCGACTCCCCCGAAGGGCAAGAGCGGCCTGTCAACAGCGAAGGAGACGACGAAAGCACCCCGCCAACAGGACGCCGGCACGCCCAAGCCCGCGCCGGAGCCGTCCAAGTCGCCTACGCGCGAGTCAGGTTCGTCCTCGGGCCAGAAGCCCCCCGCCGCCACGACCTGGCGGTCCGTCCGCTCGGTCAACTACCCCGACCGCTACTGGCGGGCGAGCGGCGGCTTTGTGGAGCTGGAACCGGTCCGTGGCTCGGAGAGCCGCGAGGACTCCACCTTCAAGCTGGTCAAGGGCCTGGCCGACGCCTCCTGTTACTCCTTCGCCACGGCCGACGGCGGCCATCTCCGCCACCGCGACTTCGTCCTGCGCTCCGAACGCGACGACGGTTCCGCCCTGTTCGAGCAGGACGCCACCTTCTGCCCGCGCGGCTCGGCGTATTCGGGCGCGGTCATGCTGGAATCCGTCAACTATCCCGGACGTTTCCTGCGCCACCAGGACTTCCAGCTGAAGCTGGCCCCCTTCCAGAACAACTCCGTCTATCTGGCGGACTCCGCGTTCCAGGTGGTGGCGGGGCTGGCCTGAGAAGCACGAACGGCGAGGTCCGGTGGACCTCGCCGTTCGTACGTGGCTTGTGCGCCTCAGACGTTGAAGCCCAGCGCCCGAAGCTGCTCGCGGCCGTCGTCCGTGATCTTGTCCGGACCCCACGGCGGCATCCACACCCAGTTGATGCGCAGCTCGCTGACGAGACCGTCCGTGGCGGACTTGGCCTGGTCCTCGATGACGTCCGTCAGCGGGCAGGCCGCCGAGGTCAGGGTCATGTCGAGCGTGGCGATGTTCGCCTCGTCGATGTGGATGCCGTAGATCAGGCCGAGGTTGACGACATCGATACCCAGCTCGGGATCGACGACGTCGTACAGCGCCTCACGGACCTCTTCCTCCGAGGCCGGCTTCATCTCAACGGTCTCGCTCATGCCGTCTTCCTTTCGGCGTCGGCGCCGCCCAGCGCCTGGGCCGTCGCGTCCTTCCACGCCATCCAGCTCAGGAGGGCGCACTTGACCCGGGCCGGGTACTTGGAGACCCCGGCGAACGCGACCGCGTCCTCCAGGACCTCCTCCATGGCGTCGTCGGGCTCGATCTTCCCCTTGGACTGCATCAGCTCCAGGAAGGTCTCCTGGATCTTCCGCGCGTCGGAGAGGTCCTTGCCGACGAGGAGTTCGTTCAGTACGGACGCGCTCGCCTGGCTGATCGAGCAGCCCTGGCCCTCGTACGAGACGTCCTCGATCGTCGTGCCGTCATACTTCACGCGAAGGGTGATCTCGTCGCCGCACGTCGGGTTCACATGGTGCACCTCGGCGTCGCCATCCCTCAGACCACGCCCGTGCGGGTTCTTGTAGTGGTCCAGGATGACTTCCTGGTACATCGAATCCAGCTTCATGCGATCGCTCGTCCCGTCAGCCGAAGAAGTTCCGTACGTGCTCCAGGCCGTCCACCAGAGCGTCGATCTCGGCCGGCGTGGAGTACAGATAGAACGACGCTCGCGTGGTCGCAGGAATTCCGTAGCGCAGGCAGACGGGGCGGGCGCAGTGGTGGCCGACCCGTACCGCGATGCCCTGCTCGTCGAGGACCTGGCCCACGTCGTGCGGGTGGATGTCGCCGAGCGTGAAGGAGATCGCGGCGCCGCGGTCCTCGGCCGTCGTCGGGCCGATGATCCGCAGGTCGGGGACCTCCGCCAGCCGCTTCACCGCGTACTCGGTGAGCGCGTGCTCATGGGCGAGGATCTTGTCCATGCCGATCGCGTTGAGGTAGTCGATCGCCGCGCCCAGGCCGATCGCCTGCGAGACCGGAGGTGTACCCGCCTCGAACTTGTGCGGGGCGGGAGCGTACGTCGACGAGTGCATCGACACCGTCTCGATCATCTCGCCGCCGCCGAGGAACGGAGGCAGGTCCTCCAGCAGCTCCTGGCGGCCCCACAGGACGCCGATGCCGGTCGGGCCGCACATCTTGTGGCCGGTGAAGGCCACGAAGTCGGCCTGGAGGGCCTGCACGTCCAGTGGCATGTGAGGAGCCGCCTGAGAGGCGTCGATGCAGACCAGCGCACCGACCTCCTGCGCACGGCGCACGATCGCCTCGACCGGGTTCAGCGTGCCCAGGATGTTGGAGACCAGCACGAAGGAGACGATCTTCGTCTTCTCCGTGATGATCTCGTCGATGTCGGACAGGTCGAGGCGGCCGTCGTCGGTCAGGCCGAACCACTTCAGCTTCGCGCCCGTGCGCTGCGCGAGCAGCTGCCACGGCACGATGTTGGAGTGGTGCTCCATCTCCGTGATGACGATCTCGGTCTCGTGGTCCACTCGGTAGGGCTCGTCGGCCCAGCCGAGCATGTTCGCCACGAGGTTGAGCGACTCGGAGGCGTTCTTGGTGAAGATCACCTCGTCGCGCGAAGGCGCGTTGATGAACTCCGCGACCTTGTCGCGCGCGCCCTCGTACAGCGCCGTGGCCTCCTCGGCGAGGACGTGCACGCCACGGTGGACGTTGGCGTTGTGCTGCTCGTAGTACTCGGAGAGCACGTCGAGCACCTGGCGGGGCGTCTGCGAGGTCGCCGCGTTGTCCAGGTACACGAGCTTCTTGCCGTCGTGGATGACGCGGTCCAGGATCGGGAAGTCCTTGCGGAGCGCCTCGGTGTCGAGGAGGCCCGGCAGCTGTGTCACGCGGATGCGCCACCCTTCACGTACTTGTCGTAGCCCTCGGCCTCGAGCTGGTCCGCGAGTTCCGCGCCGCCGGACTCGGCGATACGGCCGGCCGCGAAGACGTGGACGTGGTCGGGCTTGATGTAGCGCAGGATGCGCGTGTAGTGCGTGATCAGCAGGGTGCCGACCTCGCCGGTCTCACGGACCCGGTTCACGCCCTCGGAGACGACGCGCAGGGCGTCGACGTCCAGGCCGGAGTCGGTCTCGTCGAGGATCGCGATCTTCGGCTTGAGCAGCTCCAGCTGAAGGATCTCGTGGCGCTTCTTCTCACCGCCGGAGAAGCCCTCGTTGACGTTGCGCTCGGCGAAGGACGGGTCCATGTTGAGGCGCTCCATGGCCTCCTTGACCTCCTTCACCCAGGTGCGCAGCTTGGGGGCTTCGCCGCGGATGGCAGTGGCGGAGGTGCGCAGGAAGTTGGAGACCGAGACGCCGGGGACCTCGACCGGGTACTGCATCGCGAGGAACAGACCGGCGCGGGCGCGCTCGTCGACGGACATCTCCAGGACGTCCTCGCCGTCGAGGGTGACGGAGCCGCCGGTGATCGTGTACTTCGGGTGACCCGCGAGGGAGTAGGCGAGGGTCGACTTGCCGGAGCCGTTGGGGCCCATGATGGCGTGCGTCTCGCCCTGCTTCACGGTGAGGTCGACGCCCTTGAGGATCTCCTTCGTGGCGTTGTCGGCCTCGACGGTGACGTGCAGGTCTCGGATTTCAAGCGTTGCCATGGGTGCCTCAGGACTCCTGGGTGAGGGAGACGAGAACGTCGTCCCCTTCGATCTTTACGGGGTATACGGGGACGGGGCGCGTCGCGGGTAGGCCGGACGGCTTGCCGGTGCGGAGGTCGAACGCGGAACCGTGCAGCCAGCACTCGATCTGGCAGTCCTCCACCTCGCCCTCGGAGAGCGAGACGTTCGCGTGGGAGCAGATGTCGTGGATGGCGAACACCTCCCCCTCGGTCTGCACGACCGAGACCGGCGTGCCGTTGAGTTCCACCCGCTTCGGGGTGTCCTCCTCCAGCTCGCTCAGGCCGCAGGCGCGTACGAAGGCAGTCATCAGACCGACGCCTCCAGCTCCTCGTCGATCTTCACGAGGAGGCGCTCCTCGATGTCGTCGACACCGATCTGCTGGACCAGCTCGGCGAAGAAGCCGCGGACCACCAGGCGACGGGCCTCGTCGGCGGGGATGCCGCGGGCCATCAGGTAGAAAAGCTGCTCGTCGTCGAAGCGGCCGGTCGCGGAGGCGTGGCCGGCGCCGACGATCTCGCCGGTCTCGATCTCCAGGTTCGGCACGGAGTCGACGCGGGCGCCGTCGGTCAGAACCAGGTTCCGGTTCATCTCGTAGGTGTCCGTGCCCTCGGCCTTGGCCTCGATGAGGACGTCGCCGATCCACACCGCGTGGGCGTTGTCGCCCTGCAGCGCGCCCTTGTAGACGACGTTGGACTTGCAGTGCGGGACGTTGTGGTCGACCAGGAGGCGGTGCTCCTGGTGCTGGCCGGCGTCCGTGAAGTACAGCCCGAGCAGCTCGGCCTCGCCGCCGGTGCCCGCGTAGGTGACGCGCGGGTGCAGCCGTACGAGGTCGCCGCCGAAGGTCACCACGACCGACTTGAAGCTGGCGTCGCGCCCGATGAGGGCGTTGTGCTGGGCCACGTGCACGGCCTTGTCGTCCCAGTCCTGGACCGAGACGACGGTCAGCTTTGCGCCGTCGCCCAGGATGTAGTCGACGTTGACGCCGAGCACCGCGTCACCGGTGTGGTCGATGACGACGACGGCCTCGGCGAAGGCTCCGAGCTCGACGACCTGGTGGCCGTAGGCGACCCCGCCCTCGCCGTGCACGGCGATGCGGATCGGCTCGGTGAGGACCGTCTCCTTGGGGACGGTGACCACGCCGGCCTTCTCGAACGCCGAGTACGCCTGGGCGGCGACGCGGTCCACCGGGGTGCCCGCCCTGCCGATCCGGGCGTCGTCACGGCCGACGGTCTCGACGGTGACGCCCTCGGGGGCCTGGACGTCCACCTTCACGCCGGTGCCATGGGCGACGGCGGTGCCGTCGTGCAGGCCGCGCAGGCGCTCCAGCGGGGTGAACCGCCACTCCTCCTCGCGGCCGTGCGGGACCGGGAAGTCCGCCACGTCGAAGGACGGGGGCGCGCTCATGCGCGTGGCGACGGTCGACTCGGCGGCCACCGCGATCTGGCCCGCGGTGGTGGACCCCACGGGGATGTTCTGAGCCTCAGCCATGGCTGTCGGTCTGCTCTCTTTCCTACGTCAGATTTCGCTAGCTGCTTGCAGAGGGACCGGTCTTAACCGACCGCGCCTTCCATCTGCAGCTCGATCAGCCGGTTGAGCTCGAGGGCGTACTCCATGGGCAGCTCCTTCGCGATGGGCTCGACGAAGCCGCGCACGATCATCGCCATCGCCTCGAACTCGCTCAGACCGCGGCTCATCAGGTAGAACAGCTGGTCCTCGGAGACCTTGGAGACGGTCGCCTCGTGGCCCATGGACACGTCGTCCTCGCGGACGTCCACGTAGGGGTACGTGTCGGAGCGGGAGATGGTGTCGACGAGCAGCGCGTCGCACAGCACGTTCGACTTGGAGCCGGCGGCGCCCTCGCCGATCTCGACGAGACCGCGGTAGGAGGTACGACCGCCACCGCGCGCCACGGACTTCGAGACGATGTTGGAGGAGGTGTTCGGCGCCATGTGGACCATCTTGGAGCCGGCGTCCTGGTGCTGCCCCTCGCCCGCGAAGGCGATGGACAGGGTCTCGCCCTTGGCGTGCTCGCCCATCAGGTAGACGGCCGGGTACTTCATCGTCACCTTGGAGCCGATGTTGCCGTCGATCCACTCCATGGTCGCGCCCTCGTAGGCGACGGCGCGCTTGGTGACCAGGTTGTAGACGTTGTTCGACCAGTTCTGGATGGTCGTGTAGCGGCAGCGGGCGTTCTTCTTGACGATGATCTCGACCACGGCGCTGTGCAGCGAGTCCGACTTGTAGATCGGAGCCGTGCAGCCCTCGACGTAGTGCACGTAGGCACCCTCGTCGACGATGATCAGGGTCCGCTCGAACTGGCCCATGTTCTCCGTGTTGATGCGGAAGTATGCCTGGAGCGGGATCTCCACGTGGACGCCCGGCGGGACGTAGATGAAGGAGCCACCCGACCACACGGCGGTGTTCAGGGAGGCGAACTTGTTGTCACCGACCGGGATGACGGTGCCGAAGTACTCCTTGAAGAGCTCCGGGTGCTCCTTCAGCGCGGTGTCGGTGTCGAGGAAGATGACGCCCTGCTCCTCCAGGTCCTCGCGGATCTGGTGGTAGACGACCTCCGACTCGTACTGGGCCGCGACACCGGCGACGAGGCGCTGCTTCTCCGCCTCCGGGATGCCGAGCTTGTCGTACGTGTTCTTGATGTCCTCGGGCAGGTCCTCCCAGGACTCCGCCTGCTTCTCCGTGGAGCGTACGAAGTACTTGATGTTGTCGAAGTCGATGCCCGAGAGGTCCGAGCCCCAGTTCGGCATGGGCTTCTTGTCGAACAGGCGCAGGCCCTTGAGGCGGAGCTTGGTCATCCACTCCGGCTCGTTCTTCTTCGCGGAGATGTCACGGACGACGTCCTCGCTCAGACCGCGCTTCGCAGAGGCGCCGGCTTCGTCGGAGTCGGCCCAGCCGTATTCGTACTTGCCCAGACCCTCGAGCTCAGGGTGGGCAGTCTCCGTGGGGAGAGTCATGCGGGGTTCCTCCCGGCCGTGCTTGCAGGTGCTTTATGGGTGGTGTGGGAAATCTGTGGGATGAACGTCGTGCAGACGCCGTCGCCGTGCGCGATGGTCGCCAGCCGTTGGACGTGCGTTCCGAGCAGTTCGGCGAAGATCTCCGTCTCCGCCTCGCACAGCTGCGGGAACTGCTCCGCCACATGGGCGACCGGGCAGTGGTGCTGGCAGAGCTGCTCGCCCTTTTGAGGGAGGGGTGCGCTGCGCGCCGTTGCAGCGTACCCGTCTGCGCTCAGGGCCTTGGCCAGGGCTTCGGTGCGCTTGTCGGGGGCGGCCGCCTCGATCGCCTTGCGGTACGCGTTCGCCTGGGCGGCGATCCGGGCGCGGGCGAAGGCGGCGACCGCCTCGCTCCCGCCCTCACGCTCGGCGATCCACTTGAGGGCGTCCGCGGCGAGCTTGTCGTACGACTGGTCGAAGGCGTCGCGGCCACAGTCGGTGAGCGCGAAGACCTTGGCGGGACGGCCGCGCGTACGCGCGCCGTACACCCGCTGCTCGCGGGCCTCCACGACGTCGTCCGCGGCGAGCGCGTCCAGGTGCCTGCGTACGGCGGCCTGGGTGAGGCCCAGCCGGCCGGCCAGCTCGGCGACGGTCGAGGGCCCGTGGTCCAGGATGGATCGCGCGACCCGGTTGCGCGTGGAGCGATCCGAGCGCAACCCAGCCGCGAGCTCCTCCTGAGGGGTCCCCATGGGGGTCTCCCGAGCCTCGCCGACGTTTTTCACAACGCCATTGTTGCGTAATTCCTCAAGGGCAGGCAAGCCGCGTCCGGGCACCTGGGCGGTGCCCTACGTCACTTAGGTTTACCTAATCTGACCTGCGCAAACGATCTTTGATCGATCAAATCGGTGGCATGGGAAGGCCGTCTCCGGGACACTCACGAAGCATGTCGACACCCCCTGCGACCGGCCCTCTTGTCACCCGCGACACCCTCGCCGCGCAGTTGCGCGAGCTCGGCGTCCGAAGCGGTGAAACGCTCCTGGTGCACTCCTCCCTCAGCTCCCTCGGCTGGGTCTGCGGAGGAGCCGTCGCAGTGGTCCAGGGACTGCTCGACGCCCTCGGCCCGGACGGCACTCTCGTGGTCCCCACGCAGACCGGCGACCTCTCCGACCCGGCGGTGTGGAGCAATCCGCCGGTGCCGGAGGAGTGGTGGGAGACGATCCGGGCGACCATGCCCGCCTACGACCCCCTCGTCACGCCCACGCGCGGGGTCGGCGTCATCCCCGAGGCCGTACGGACCTGGCCGGGTGCCCGGCGCAGCGCGCATCCGCAGACGTCCTTCGCCGCCGTCGGCCCACGCGCAGAGCGCATAACCGACGGGCACGCCCCCGACTGCCGCCTCGGCGAACGCAGCCCCCTGGCCCGGCTGGAGGCGCTCCACGCGCGCGTGCTGCTCCTCGGCGCCGGCTACGACGCGTGCACCGCCTTCCACCTGGCCGAGTACCGCGTTCCGTCACCCGTGGTGAAGGTGGGGCGGCCGGGTCCCACGGAGTGGGAGGTGGTGACCGAGGTGTCCATCACCTCGGACCGGTTCGACGAGCTGGGCCATGACTTCGAGCGGGACCGTCCCGTCGTACGCGGGAAGGTGGGCGCGGCCGACGTACGGCTGTTCCCGCTGGCTGACGCGGTGGCGTACGCGGAGCGGTGGCTGGCCCTGCACCGGCCCCGGGCGGAGGAGATCTGACCCGTGCCGACCGGGCAGATGTGAACCCGCCCGTCCGGGGGACCGATCGCCTACCTAGACTCTGGAGCCATGCGAACTGAGCCCGTGGTCCAGGTCCAGGCCCTGGTGAAGCGGTACGGCACGAAGACCGCGGTGAACGGCCTCGACCTGGTGGCCCGTGCGGGCGTGACCGCCGTACTCGGCCCCAACGGCGCGGGCAAGACGACGACGGTCGAGACCTGCGAGGGGTACCGCAGGCCGGACTCCGGCACGGTGCGCGTCCTGGGCCTGGACCCGGTCGGACAGTCCGGCGAGCTGCGGCCGCGCGTCGGTGTGATGCTCCAGTCGGGCGGGGTCTACTCGGGCGCCCGGGCGGACGAGATGCTGCGCCACGTCGCCAAGCTGCACGCGCACCCCCTGGACGTCGACGCCCTCATCGAGCGGCTCGGGCTCGGCGGTTGCGGCCGGACCGCCTACCGCCGCCTCTCCGGCGGGCAGCAGCAGCGGCTCGCCCTCGCCATGGCCGTGGTCGGCCGCCCGGAACTGGTGTTCCTGGACGAGCCGACGGCCGGGCTCGACCCGCAGGCCCGCCGGGCCACCTGGGACCTGGTCCGTGACCTGCGCGCCGACGGCGTCTCCGTGATCCTCACGACCCACTACATGGACGAGGCCGAGCAACTCGCCGACGACGTCGCGATCATCGACGCCGGCCGGGTCATCGCCCAGGGCTCCCCCGAGGAGCTGTGCCGCGGCGGCGCCGAGAACACCCTCCGCTTCACCGGCCGTCCCGGCCTGGACGTGGGATCCCTGCTGAAGGCCCTGCCCGCCGACTGCACGGCGGCGGAGCTGACGCCGGGCTCGTACCGGGTCGTCGGCAAGGTCGACCCGCAACTGCTCGCGACGGTGACGTCCTGGTGCGCGCAGCACGGGGTGATGCCGGACCGGATCTCGGTGGAGCGGCACACCCTGGAGGACGTCTTCCTGGAGCTGACCGGCAAGGAGCTGCGCTCGTGACCACCGCTGGGACCTACACCCCCCAACCGGGGGCCGCCCCCCTCCCCCGCATGATCGCGGCCCAGGCGGCGCTCGAGACGAAGATGCTGCTGCGCAACGGCGAGCAGCTCCTGCTGACCGTCGTGATCCCCACCCTGCTGCTGGTGCTGTTCAGTTCGGTCGACATCGTCGACACCGGCGCCGGCGAGGCCGTCGACTTCCTGACCCCCGGCATCCTCGCGCTCGCCGTGATGTCGACGGCGTTCACGGGGCAGGCGATCGCCACGGGCTTCGAGCGCCGGTACGGCGTGCTGAAGCGGCTGGCCTCCTCGCCGCTGCCCCGCTGGGCGCTGATGACGGCGAAGACGGCGTCCGTGCTGGTCACGGAGGTCCTGCAGATCCTCCTGCTGACGGTGATCGCCTTCGCACTCGGCTGGTCGCCGCACGGCAACCCGGCAGCCGTCGTCCTCCTGCTGGTCCTGGGGACGGCCGCCTTCTCGGGTCTGGGCCTGCTGATGGCCGGCACCCTCAAGGCCGAGGCCACCCTGGCCGCCGCCAACCTGGTCTTCCTGCTGCTGCTCGTCGGCGGCGGGGTCATCGTGCCGCTGGACAAGTTCCCGTCCGGCGCCCAGGACGTCCTCGGCCTGCTGCCGATCTCGGCCCTGTCGGACGGGCTGCGCGACGTGCTCCAGCACGGGGCCGGGATGCCCTGGGGCGACCTGGGGATTCTGGCCGGGTGGGCGGTCGTGGGGCTGGGAGCCGCGGGGAAGTTCTTCCGCTGGGAGTGACCTGGGAGGGGAAGTCCTTCCGCTGGGAGTGACCTGGAAGGACGCAGGAGCGGCGCGGAGTGACGTGCGGCTCCCGCCGTGACGGGCAGAGGTGAGGGATGCCGGGGACTTCGCGGCCGGATCCAGCGCGAGCAGTGGCAGCTGACGGCCGCCGAGAACACCGCCCGGCGGGCGCTGGCCGTTTCCACGGTGGCCTACGGCACACAGGACCCGAACACGGCGGACTGCCTCATGGTCCTGGGCGACGTCCACTGGCGCCCGTGCCCTGCTCCTGCCGGCGTACGACGAGGACCACCCCGATATCGGCGACGTCGACGACCACCTCGGCGAGGCGCTGCGCCGACTCGGGCGCACCGAAGAAGCGCGTACGGCCCTGCTGCACGCCCTGCGGATCCGCGGCCGGCACGGCGACCACCCCGACGCGGTCGGCACGCTGATCCGGCTGGGCCGACTGCACCGCGACACGGGCGGGCTGGAGCAGTCGTACGAGCGCTTGAGGCATGCCCGGCGGATGGCTGCCGCCGTCATGGGTCCGGACCATCCCTACGTGGCCGGCAGCGCCGGGGTCCGGGCCCGCCTGGGGCAGCTGGGACCCCGGTTCCCGCGACCCCTCGTCCGCCTGACAGGAGTACGCGAGGCCGCCCAGACACCTTCCCGGGGGACCCTCGTGAAAGCGTGCACAAGCGGCCGCCTACGATGGAGCGCGTGCCAAACCTGACCCGCGCCGACGCCGTGGCGGCCGTGCGCAACCCCCTCGCCTTCATCGCCGCACGCTGGACCCCGACCCCGAGGACGGTCCAGCGGGCGGCTCTCGCCGCGATCGTGATGTCGGTGGTCATCGTGGTCACCGGCGGTGCGGTCCGACTCACCGGGTCAGGGCTCGGCTGCCCGACCTGGCCCAAGTGCACCGACGACTCGCTGACCGCCACCCGCGAGATGGGCCTCCACGGCTTCATCGAGTTCGGCAACCGCATGCTGACGTACGTGCTGTGCGCCGCCGTCGGCTGGGCCATCATCGCGGCGCGCTCGGAGAAGCCGTACCGGCGCAGCCTGACCCGGCTGGGGTGGGCGCAGTTCTGGATCGTCATGAGCAACGCGGTGCTCGGCGGCATCGTCGTCCTGGTCGGCCTCAACCCGTACACGGTCGCGGCCCACTTCGTGGCGACGTCCGCCCTGATCGCGGTCGCCACGGTGATGTGGCAGCGCACCCGCGAGGGCGACTCGGAACCCCGTCCGCTGGTCGGCAAGGCGGTGCGGCAACTGGTGTGGTTCCTGGTCGGGGCCTCGGTGCTGCTCATCCTGGTCGGCACGGTGGTGACCGGCGCGGGCCCGCACGCGGGCGACTCCAGCGAGGTCGAGCGGATGCCGGTCGACTGGGAGAACGTGACCAAGCTGCACGCCGTACTGGCGTGGATCGTGGTCACGCTGACGTTCGCCCTGTGGTTCGTCCTCAAGGCGGTCGACGCCCCGAAGGGCCCTCTGAACCGCACCCGCGACCTCTTCCTGATCCTCCTCGCCCAGGGCGCCATCGGCTACGTCCAGTACTTCACGGACCTTCCGGAGATCCTGGTCGGCCTGCACATGTTCGGCTCGGCCGTGACGTGGATCGCGGTGCTGCGGGTGCTGCTGGCGCTGCGGGAACGGGCCGCGGAGTCGGTGCCGGACCTGCCCCTTCAGCCGTACGACGAGGCCACGAGCGCGTCGATCGCCGGTCCCAGGTAGCCCCGCGTCAGTCCGGCCCTGCGCGCCGCCCACTCCTCGGTGGGCGGCGCGGCGCCGTCGTAGCGGCGCGCGCGGATGTCGTCGACGACCTCGACGGGCGCACCGAGGCCGGGGAGCAGGTCCAGGGCCTCACGCTTGGAGATCAGGCGGCCGTCGCGCAGGGTGACGCTCGCCCGCGCGAAGGTGATCATCCCGAGGTCGACCCAGACGTCCCGGGTCCACAACGGGGCGTTGTCGACGGCAGGGCGCCAGAAGTCCCGCTGGTCGCGTACGACGAACTCGCCGAGCTCCCGGTCCGTCACCTGCGGCAGCAGGCCCGCGGGCGCCTTCCCGTGCAGCACGCGTCCGAAGGCGTGCAGCTCGCGCCGGGTGACCGGGGTGACCGGCCGTTCGAACAGCCGCTCGTGCGCCCAGGTGAGGTGGCGTCGGCCGAGGTCAGCCGTCGTGTCCGGCGTCAGGTAGGTGCAGTGCAGTCGCGCGGCGAGGGGCTCGGCCCGCAGGCGGGCGTGGAGCTTCGCCAGCCGCCAGACGGTGCGGGGCGTGAGCGGGCCGGCCGGTACGGCGATCAGGTCCAGATCGCTGCGGCCCTCCTGGTAGTCGCCGCCGGCGAGGGAGCCGTGCGCCCAGACGGCGAGGGGGTCCAGGGCCATCAGCTCGTGAAGGAAGCGGTCGAGTAAGGCGTCGGTCGGCATCCGCCCAGTCTGTGCGGGACACCACAGCCCGTAAACCCCCTCGGCCCTTCAGCCCCCTCAGCCCCCTCAGCCCCTCAGTCCAGCCCGTACACTCTTTTCGCGTTGCCCGCGGCCACCATCCCCGCCACCCGTTGCGCGTCCCCCAGCGACCACGCCCCCTCGGCGACCCAGCCGCCGAGCACCCTGGCGAGGGCCTCGCGGAAAAGGCCGGCGCCCACCACGTGGAGTTCGGGCAGGCCCTGGGCGCCGCTGGAGAAGAGGATCTTGCCGAAGGGGGCCAGCTCCAGGATCTCGGCGAGGATCGTCGCGGCCCGGGCGCCGGTGCGGATGAGGGCGGCGCCCGAGTCGGCGTAGACGTGCGGGAAGACGCCGGCCAGGTGGGCGGCGTGGCGGTGGTACGGATAGCCGTGCAGCAGGATCAGGTCGGTGCCGAGGCCGGCCGTGGCGCGCACGAAGTCCGTGAGCAGCACCGGGTCCGTGCGGTCGATGCGCAGTCCCGGCTCCCCGAGCCCGGCGTGCAGTTGGAGGGGCAGTCCCGACGCCACCGCGATCCACAGCAGATGCCGTAGCAGTACCGGGTCGCTCAGTTCGCCGCCGACCCTGCGTGCCGCCAGCCAGCGGCCCGCCGCGCCCCGCACCTCTCCCGGCCCCGGCGGTTCGGGCGCGAGCGCCAGTCCGTGCCGTACGCCCGCCACGGACGTGAAGGCCACCGCGTTCGCCGCCGCGCCGTGCACCGATTCGGCGAGGTTGGCGAGGAAGGACTCGACGGTGCCGGAGGTGTCGGCGACCTGTTCGGCGAGCAGTTCCAGGCGCACGATCTCGCGGGCCTCGGCGGAGGCGGCGGAGGCCAGCTCGGCGGGGCCGGTGAGGTCGCCGGGGACGCCGGAGTCGATCAGATACGTCGTGATGCCGCTGCCGCGCAGCAGGCGCCGGCCAGACTCCAGCACGCCGAGTTCGCGGCGCCGGGCCAGATAGCGGGCGGGTGGGCAGTGCGGTTCCAGGCCGAGCAGCGGGGGGCACCAGCGGCGTACGGCGAAACCGGTCTGGGTGTCGAAGAGGGTGGTGCCGGGTGCCGGTGGGCCCTCGGTGCGGGCCAGCTGGGCCTCGAAGGTGCCGAGGCCCAGCTCTGTTCTCAGTACGCCGTGGCAGTACTGGTCCACGAGGGACGGCGTTTCGATCATCCGGACTCCCCGTTGCTGGACCGTGTGCTCCCTACAGGTCCTAACGGGTGAACCGGGCCTCAGGTGTTGGTGTCACGCGCCCCGTGCGAAAACGCCGGCGACTCTCAGCCGTTGCTCGGTCCGCCGACCTGGATGCCCGCCATGCGGCTCCACTCGTACGGGCCCGTCCTCACCTTCGCCGCGAACTCACCGTCGAACGACTCATGAGCCGTGACCCCGGCCTTCGCCACCGCCTTCTCGGCGATCTCGTACGACGGTGCCACCAGGTCGCCCCAGCCACCGTCGTCGCCGACGAGCACGATGCGGGCGCCGCGCTGCCCGAGGTACGCGACCTGGGCCTCGGCGCCGCCGTGGGACTTGGCGAAGGAGTTGATCTGCTTGGCCAGCTTGGCCACCTTGCGCTCGGCCCTTGCGTCAACCTGCTGCGTGTCTGCCATGGCCAGGATGCTACTCACGAGTAGATCAGCTGGCGAGTGCAGGGCCCTGTGACATACGTCAGCGCAGGAAGGGGTCCACCGCCACCGCCACGAACAGCAGCGAGACGTAGGTGATCGACCAGTGGAACAGGCGCATCTCCTTCAGCTTCGCGCCCGTCACCTCCGCCTTCGCGCGGTTCTGGAGCGCGTGCGCCTCCCACAGCCACCAGCCGCCGGCCACCAGGGCGACCAGCGTGTAGAACCAGCCGGTGTAGCCCAGCGGCGTCAGCAGCAGGGAGACGGCGACCATCACCCAGCTGTAGATCACGATCTGCTTGGCGACGACCTTGTTGGAGGCGATGACCGGCAGCATCGGCACGCCCACGCGCGCGTAGTCCTCCCTCACCTTCATGGACAGCGGCCAGTAGTGCGGCGGCGTCCAGAAGAACATGACGAGGAAGAGGATGACCGGGGCCCACGACAGGGAGTTCGTGACCGAGGACCAGCCGATCAGCACCGGCATGCAGCCCGCGATGCCGCCCCACACGATGTTCTGCGACGTACGGCGCTTGAGGAGCATCGTGTAGACGACGACGTAGAAGAGGAGCGCTCCGAGGGCGAGCCAGGCGCTCAGCCAGTTGACGGTGAGGCCGAACAGCAGGGTCGAGACGACCGCCAGCGTGATGCCGAAGGCGAGGCACTCGCGCGGGCTGACCATCCCGGTGACCAGGGGACGCTGCGACGTGCGGTCCATGAGCGCGTCGATGTCACGGTCGATGTACATGTTCAGCGCGTTGGCACCGCCTGCCGAGAGGTAGCCGCCGACGCAGGTGAGGAGCACCAGACCGAGGTCGGGCACACCCTGCTCGGCGAGGAACATCACCGGAACGGTGGTGATCAGCAGCAGTTCGATGATCCGCGGCTTCGTCAGCGCCACGAACGCCTTGACACGGGCCCCGAACGGCCGGTGGCTCGGGCTCTGGCTCGTCCCGATCATCCCCGCTGGACGGGATTCAACGGCCGTCACGCACACCCCTGACAGAGACATCCCAGCAAGCCTCCCCGTGTGAAGTCCCGGTAAAGGCTCGCGCGTACCACGCCACTGTAGACGTTGCCCAGACCCGGGCATTCGCGGGGGTCGGCTCGTGTTGTGGAGGGCCCTCGGAAGAGTCCCGCACGTCACCGTTGAGCACTCGGACGAGCGGCTGCGTATTCAGTTGCCGAACGCGGTCACGCCCAGTGGGGAGGCGGATCCCTGACTCTCCCGGCAGTCTGGAATGACTCGAAAAGACGCACGTACTCACGGGGGTAGGCTCGACCACGGCCGGGCGCCCGATGCACCGGCATTCGATACATGCGTGACATGTGGAGAGGAGCCCTGACCCAGGGTGAGCACCAAGCCGACCACCACAGACCTCGAGTGGACCGAGTTGGACCAGCGGGCCGTCGACACCGCCCGCGTCCTGGCCGCCGATGCCGTACAGAAGGTCGGCAACGGCCATCCGGGTACGGCGATGAGCCTGGCGCCTGCCGCCTACACCCTCTTTCAGAAGGTGATGCGGCACGACCCGGCGGACGCCGACTGGGTCGGGCGCGACCGCTTCGTGCTGTCCGCCGGCCACTCGTCCCTGACTCTCTACACCCAGCTGTACCTGGCCGGCTTCGGCCTGGAGCTGGACGACCTGAAGGCCTTCAGGACGTGGGGTTCGAAGACCCCCGGCCACCCCGAGTACGGTCACACGACCGGTGTGGAGACGACGACCGGCCCGCTCGGCCAGGGTGTCGCGAACGCGGTGGGCATGGCGATGGCCGCCCGCTACGAGCGCGGCCTGTTCGACCCGGAGGCCCCCGAGGGCACCTCGCCCTTCGACCACTTCGTCTACGTCATCGCCGGTGACGGCTGCCTCCAGGAGGGCATCTCCGCCGAGGCGTCCTCGATGGCCGGTCACCAGAAGCTCGGCAACCTCATCCTGCTGTGGGACGACAACCACATCTCGATCGAGGGCGACACCGAGACGGCCGTCTCCGAGGACACCGTTCTGCGGTACGAGGCGTACGGCTGGCATGTGCAGCGCGTCGAGCCGCAGGCCAACGGCGACCTGGACCCGGCCGCCATCTACGACGCGATCCAGAAGGCCAAGGCGGTCACGGACAAGCCGTCCTTCATCGCGATGCGCTCCATCATCGCCTGGCCGGCCCCGAACGCGCAGAACACCGAGGCCGCCCACGGCTCGGCGCTCGGCGACGACGAGGTCGCGGCCACCAAGCGCGTCCTCGGCTTCGACCCGGAGCAGAGCTTCGAGGTGTCCGACGAGGTCATCAACCACACCCGGGGCGCCCTTGAGCGGGGCCAGGCGGCCCGGGCGGTGTGGGAGAAGTCGTTCCAGCAGTGGCGGGACAACAACCCCGAGCGCGCCGCCGAGTTCGACCGCATCGCGGCCGGTGAGCTGCCCACCGGCTGGGAGGAGAAGATCCCGGTCTTCGAACCCGGCAAGGGCGTCGCCACGCGTGCCGCGTCCGGCAAGGTGCTCCAGGCGCTGGGCGCCGTCATCCCCGAGCTGTGGGGCGGCTCGGCCGACCTGGCCGGCTCCAACAACACCACCATCGACAAGACGTCGTCTTTCCTCCCGGCGGACAACCCGCTGCCGGAGGCGGACCCGTACGGCCGCACGATCCACTTCGGCATCCGCGAGCACGCCATGGCCGCGCAGATGAACGGCATCGCCCTGCACGGCAACACGCGGATCTACGGCGGCACGTTCCTGGTGTTCTCCGACTACATGCGCAACGCGGTGCGTCTGTCGGCGCTGATGCACCTGCCGGTGACCTACGTGTGGACGCACGACTCGATCGGCCTCGGCGAGGACGGCCCCACCCACCAGCCGATCGAGCACCTCGCGTCCCTGCGCGCCATCCCGGGCCTGAACATCGTGCGTCCCGCCGACGCCAACGAGACCGCGATCGCCTGGCGCGAGATCCTCAAGCGGTACACCAAGGAGTTCGGCAAGGGCGCCCCGCACGGGCTCGCGCTGACCCGGCAGGGCGTGCCGACGTACGAGCCCGACGAGGATGCCGCGCGCGGCGGTTACGTGAGGGCCGAGGCCGACGGTGGCGAGCCGCAGGTCGTCCTCATCGCGACCGGTTCCGAGGTGCACGTCGCCGTCGAGGCGCGCGAGCGGCTCCAGGCCGACGGGGTGCCGACCCGGGTGGTGTCGATGCCGTCGGTGGAGTGGTTCGAGGAGCAGGACCAGGGGTACCGGGACAGCGTCCTGCCGCCGTCCGTCAAGGCTCGTGTCGCGGTGGAGGCCGGGGTGGGTCTCACCTGGCACAAGTACGTCGGGGACGCGGGTCGCATCGTTTCCCTGGAGCACTTCGGTGCTTCGGCCGACGGCAAGGTGCTCTTCCGGGAGTACGGCTTCACCGCCGAGAACGTGGCCGCCGCCGCGCGGGCTGTGCTTGATTCGACTACGGGCCTCGCCGCGGCCCGGCGCTGACGCTCATATACGAGACGTAGGAGTTTGATTTTCCATGACAGACGCACTGAAGCGCCTCTCCGAGGAAGGCGTCGCGATCTGGCTGGACGACCTGTCGCGCCAGCGCATCACGTCCGGCAACCTCGCCGAGCTGATCGACCAGCAGCATGTCGTCGGTGTCACCACCAACCCGACGATCTTCCAGAAGGCGATCAGCAGCGGTGACGGCTACGACCAGCAGGTCGCCGATCTCGCCGCCCGCAAGGTCACCGTCGAAGAGGCGATCCGCATGATCACCACGGCGGACGTCCGGGACGCCGCCGACATCCTGCGCCCGGTCTTCGACGCCACCGGCGGCCAGGACGGCCGGGTCTCCATCGAGGTCGACCCGCGCCTGGCGCACAACACGCGCTCGACCGTCGCCGAGGCCAAGCAGCTGGCCTGGCTGGTCGACCGGCCCAACACCCTCATCAAGATCCCGGCCACCGAGGCGGGCCTGCCGGCGATCACCGAGGTCATCGGCCTCGGCATCAGCGTGAACGTCACGCTGATCTTCTCGCTGGAGCGCTACCGCAAGGTGATGGACGCCTACCTCGCGGGTCTGGAGAAGGCCAAGGAGCGCGGCCTGGACCTGTCCCAGATCCGCTCCGTGGCGTCCTTCTTCGTCTCCCGCGTGGACACCGAGATCGACAAGCGCCTCGACGCGCTCGGCACCGACGAGGCCAAGGCCGCGCGCGGCAAGGCGGGCGTGGCCAACGCGCGCCTCGCCTACCAGGCGTACGAGGAGGTCTTCTCCTCCGACCGCTGGAGCGCGCTGGAGAACGCGGGCGCCAACAAGCAGCGTCCGCTGTGGGCCTCGACCGGTGTGAAGGACCCGGCGTACAAGCCGACCCTGTACGTCGACGACCTGGTCGCGCCGAACACGGTCAACACCATGCCCGAGGCCACCCTCCAGGCCACCGAGGAACAGGGCGAGATCACCGGCAACACCATCGCCGGCACCTACGAGCAGGCCCGCGCCGACCTGGACGCGGTCGAGAAGCTCGGCATCTCGTACGACGAGGTGGTGCAGCTGCTGGAGGACGAGGGCGTCGAGAAGTTCGAGGCGTCCTGGAACGACCTGCTGAAGTCGACCGAGGCGGAGCTCCAGCGCCTCGCCCCCTCGGAGGGCTGATCCCTTGCCACCCTTCACCGTCACGGAAGCGAACCCGCTTCGTGACGCCGCCGACCGACGGCTCCCGCGTATCGCGGGGCCGTCGGGCCTGGTGATCTTCGGCGTTACGGGCGATTTGTCACGTAAAAAGCTGATGCCCGCCGTGTACGACCTCGCCAACCGGGGTCTGCTGCCGCCGGGCTTCTCGCTCGTCGGCTTCGCCCGCCGCGAGTGGGCCAACGAGGACTTCGCCCAGGAGGTCCACGACGCGGTCAAGGAGCACGCCCGGACCCCCTTCCGCGAGGAGGTCTGGCAGCAGCTCATCCAGGGCATGCGCTTCGTGCAGGGCACCTTCGACGACGACGACGCCTTCGAGCGGCTGCGCGCCACCATCGAGGAACTGGACAAGGCGCAGGGCACGGGCGGCAACTTCGCCTTCTACCTGTCGGTGCCGCCGCGCTCCTTCCCGGTGGTCATCCAGCAGCTCAAGAGGCACGGCCTGGCCGACCAGACCGGCGGCTCGTGGCGGCGCGCGGTGATCGAGAAGCCCTTCGGTCACGACCTGAGGTCGGCCGAGGAGCTCAACAAGGTCGTCCACGAGGTCTTCGCCCCGGACCAGGTCTTCCGCATCGACCACTACCTGGGCAAGGAGACCGTCCAGAACATCCTGGCGCTGCGCTTCGCGAACACGATGTTCGAGCCGATCTGGAACCGGTCCTTCGTGGACCACGTGCAGATCACCATGGCCGAGGACATCGGCATCGGTGGCCGCGCCGGCTACTACGACGGCATCGGCGCCGCCCGTGACGTCATTCAGAACCACCTGCTCCAGCTCATGGCCCTGACCGCCATGGAGGAGCCCGCCTCCTTCGACGCGGACGCGCTGGCCGCCGAGAAGACCAAGGTGCTCGGCGCGGTACGACTGCCGAAGGACCTGGGCCGGGACACGGTGTTCGGGCAGTACGCGGCCGGCTGGCAGGGCGGCGCGAAGGCGGTCGGGTACCTCCAGGAGGAGGGCATCGACCCGAAGTCGAAGACCGACACGTACGCCGCGGTCAAGCTGGAGATCGACAACCGCCGCTGGGCGGGCGTCCCCTTCTATCTGCGCACCGGCAAGCGGCTGGGGCGGCGGGTGACGGAGATCGCGGTCGTCTTCCAGCGGGCGCCGCACTCCCCCTTCGACACGACGGCCACCGAGGAACTCGGCCAGAACGCGATCGTGATCCGCGTCCAGCCCGACGAGGGCGTCACGGTCCGCTTCGGTTCGAAGGTGCCCGGCACGTCCATGGAGATCCGGGACGTCTCCATGGACTTCGCCTACGGCGAGTCGTTCACGGAGACCAGCCCGGAGGCGTACGAGCGCCTGATCCTGGACGTCCTGCTCGGCGACGCCAACCTCTTCCCGCGCACCGAGGAGGTCGAGCTGTCCTGGAAGATCCTCGACCCGATCGAGGAGTACTGGGACCAGCACGGCAGGCCGGCCCAGTACCCGGCTGGCACCTGGGGCCCCGTCGAGGCGGACGAAATGCTCGAGCGAGACGGACGGAGCTGGCGCCGGCCATGAAGATAGACCTCACGGACACCACCGCCAGCAAGATCAACAAGGCGCTGGTGCAGGGCCGCCGGGCCATCGGCACGCCGGCCGTGGGCATGGTGCTCACGCTGGTCATCGTCACGGACGAGGAGAACGCGTACGACGCCCTGAAGGCCGCGAACGACGCCGCGCACGAGCACCCCTCGCGCACCCTGGTCGTCATCAAGCGCGTCTCGCGCTCGCCCCGCGACCGTACGCAGTCCCGGCTGGACGCCGAGGTGCGGGTGGGCGCGGACGCCGGCACCGGTGAGACGGTGGTGCTGCGGCTGTACGGCGAGGTGGTCGACCACGCGCAGTCCGTCGTCCTGCCGCTGCTGCTGCCCGACGCGCCGGTGGTGGTCTGGTGGCCGGTCAACGCGCCTCTCGACCCGGCGAACGATCCGCTGGGCGCGCTGGCCCAGCGCCGGGTGACGGACACCTACGCCTCGGAGCAGCCGGTGCGGGACCTGTCGGCCCGCGCCGCCACCTACACACCGGGCGACACGGACCTGTCCTGGACCCGGATCACGCCGTGGCGCTCGATGCTGGCGGCGGCTCTGGACCAGGTGGTCTGCGAGGTGAAGGCCGTCGAGGTGGAGGGCGAGGAGTTCAACCCGAGCTGTGAGCTGCTGGCGATGTGGCTCGCGGACCGGCTGGACGTCCCCGTGAAGCGGTCGCTGTCGTCGGGCCCCGGCCTGACGGCGGTCCGCATGGCCACCGACTGCGGCCCCATCGCGCTCGACCGGGCGGACGGCTCCCTGGCGACCCTCTCCATCCAGGGCCAGCCGGACCGTGCGGTCGCGCTGAAGCGACGGGAGACGGCCGAGTTGATCGCGGAGGAGCTGCGGCGGCTCGACCCGGACGACACGTACGCGTCGGCGCTGCGGTTCGGGGTGGAGCGGTTGAACTCCGGAGCCGTTCCGGCGGTTCGGGGCGCCGAGGCGGCCGTGGCCAAGGCCGATGAGGCGCCGGCCCAGGAGCCGTCGGCCCAGGAGTCACAGGCCACTGAGGCACAGGCCACTGAGGCGCAGGCCACTGAGGCACAGGCCACTGAGGCGCAGGCCACTGAGGCGCAGGCCGAGGAGGGATCGCCGGCCAAAGGAGAAGCGGTTGAGACTCCCGTCGAAGCCGCTGCGAAAGCACCCGCGAAGCAAGCGGCGGCGTTGGAACCGGTGAAGAAGGCGGCGGCGAAGTGAGCACTCCGCAACTGGTCGTGCACCACGACAAGGAGCTGATGGCACAGGCCGCGGCGGCCCGGCTGATCACGAAGATCGTGGACGCGCAGGCGTCCCGGGGCTCGGCCTCCGTGGTCCTCACGGGCGGCCGCAACGGCAACGGCCTGCTGGCCGCGCTGGCGGCGGCCCCCGCACGGGACGCCATCGACTGGGGCCGCCTGGACCTCTGGTGGGGCGACGAACGCTTCCTCCCGGAGGGCGACCCGGACCGCAACGTCACCCAGGCGCGCGAGGCCCTGCTGGACTCGGTTCCGCTGGACCCGAAGCGCGTGCACGCCATGCCCGCGTCGGACGGCCCGTTCGGCACGGACGTGGACGCGGCGGCCGCCTCGTACGCGGAGGAACTGGCGAGGGCGGCGGGCCCGGAGAACCACGGCGCGGTTCCCACCTTCGACGTCCTGATGCTGGGCGTGGGCCCCGACACCCACGTGGCGTCCCTCTTCCCGGAACTCCCCGCCGTACGGGAGACGGAACGCACGGTCGTCGGCGTCCACGGCGCCCCCAAGCCCCCGCCGACCCGCGTGACCCTGACGCTGCCGGCGATCCGGGCGGCGCGTGAGGTGTGGCTGCTGGCGGCCGGCGAGGACAAGGCGCGGGCCGCGGCCATCGCCCTGTCGGGCGCGGGCGAGATCCAGGCACCGGCGGCGGGGGCGTACGGCCGCTCCAGGACCCTGTGGCTGCTGGACGCGGCGGCGGCCTCCCAGTTGCCGAGGTCGCTGTATCCACCGGCCTCCGCCTGAACGCCTTTCGGGCCCTCGCTTCCCGGTGAAGCGAGGGCCCGAAGCACATGCGCCACCTGCCCGCGCTACTTCACCGACCCGGCCATCACGCCCTGCACGAAGTGCCGCTGGAACGCGAAGAACACCACGACCGGCACCACCAGCGACACGAACGCACCCGGCGCCAGCACATCGATGTTGCTGCCGAACTGCCTTATTTGCGACTGGAGTTGGACGGTGAGCGGCTGCGAGGCGCTGTCGGCGAACAGCAGCGCCACCAGCATGTCGTTCCACACCCACAGGAACTGGAAGATGGCCAGTGAGGCGATCGCCGGGCGGCCCACCGGAAGCACCAGCCGCGTGAAGATCCGCCACTCGCCGCCGCCGTCCATCCGCGCCGCTTCCAGCATCTCCTTCGGCATCTCGGCGAAGTAGTTCCGCAGCAGGAACACCGCGAACGGCAGCCCGTACGCCACGTGGAAGAGGACGACTCCGGGGATCGTGCCGAACAGCCCGAGCTGACCGAAGAGTTGGGCCACCGGCAGCAGTCCGATCTGCACGGGCACCACCAGCAGCGCCACCACGACCAGGAAGATCGCCTCCCGGCCGGGGAAGTCCAGCCACGCGAAGGCGTACCCGGCGAGCGCCGCGAGGACCACCACCAGCGCGGTGGCCGGCACCGAGATCATCACGGTGTTCCAGAATGCCTGCGTGATCCCGGCGTTGCCCAGCAGCGCCGAGTAGTTGTCGAAGGACAGTTGGCCGGGGCTGGTGAACACCGTCCACCAGCCGCCCTTCGCCGTGTCCTCGGCGGACCGCAGGGACGACAGGAACAGTCCGGCCAGCGGCGTCATCCACACCAGCCCGACCACCACGAGAAGCGCCTGGACGACCCCGTTGCCCAGCCCGCGCCTGACCGCGTTCATCGCTGACTCCCTCGGAAGCGGCGGACGTTGAAGACCATGGCCGGGATGACCAACAGCAGAAGCAGGACACCGAGCGCGCTGCCGAGCCCCTGGTTGTTGCCGCCGCCGAACGACACCAGCCACATCTGTGTCGCCAGCACGGTCGCGTCCTCCTGCACCGGCCCGGGCGCGATGATGTAGACGAGGTCGAAGACCTTCATCACGTTGATGACGAGGGTGACGAACACGACCGTCAGCACCGGTGCCAGCAGCGGCACCGTGATCCGCCGGAAGATCTGCCACTCGTTCGCGCCGTCCATCCGCGCCGCCTCCAGGGCGTCCCGCGGCAGCGTCGCGAGCCCCGCGCCGATCAGGACCATCGCGAACCCGGTCCAGATCCACAGGTACGCCCCGATGATCGCCGGGGTGACGAGCGTGGGCCCGAGCCAGGAGATCCCCTCGTAGGGCGCGGCGAAGTTCGAGGCCGGCAGCTTGACCGTGTACGTCCCGTCGTCCAGCCCCTCGAAGCGGAAGGACCCGTCGGACGCGGTGGTCGTCGAGGCGACCGCCTTCCCGGCCCGCACCGCCTCGACCGTCATCTCCGGCAGCCCGCTCTCCCGCCGGTCGACCTTGCCCTGCCGCCCTCCCCCGCCGGGCGTGAAGTCGAGGTACACAACCCCGCGCAGCTCACCGGGGCCCGCCTTCGCCCCCGCTGCCGCGTAGGCGGGCTCGGCTCCTCCGGGCAGGTGGTCCGGCAGCACACCGACCAGGCCCAGCGTGACCGCCTCGCCCGGGGAGACGCTCGCGCTCAGGCGATACGAGCCGTCCGTCCCCTTGGTCAGCCCCTGCCCGTCGCGTGCCCGGGCCGTCGGATACGTCGACGAGTCCGCGAACGCGTCATGGACGGAGACGGCCGCGGCGTTCAGCACGCCCTTGTCCGGGTCCTCGTCGTAGGCGAGCCGGAAGATGATGCCGGCGGCGAGGAAGGACACCGCCATCGGCATGAACAGCAGCAGCTTGAACGCCGTGGCCCAGCGGACCTTCTCCACCAGCACGGCCAGGATCAGGCCGAGGCCGGTGAGCAGCGCCGGGGCCACCACCACCCAGATCGTGGTGTTGCGGACGGCCTTGAGCGTCGCCGGGTCGCGGAACATCTCGGCGTAGTTCTCGCCGCCCACGAAGCGGGTGCCGGAGGCGTCGAAGAAGCTGCGCCCGACGGAGAACAGCACCGGGTAGACGACCAGGGCGCCCAGCAGGAGCAGCGCGGGGAAGACGAAGACCAGGGCGATGATCTTCCCGCGCCGCCGGGTCCGCCGGGCTCGCGCCTTGCCGACGCCGGCGGCGGGCGCGGGGCTCGCCTCTTTCACGAGTGTCGCGGTCATGACCGGTCAGCCCTGGCCCTGGTACGCCTTGGCCGCCGCGGCCTCCAGCTTCGCCGCGGTCGCCTTCGGGTCGGACGGGTCGCGCAGGAAGTCCTGCAGGAGCTTCCACTCGCCCGCGCCCTTGGTGCCGCCGAAGGCCGCCGGGGCCTGGTCGGACATGTCGAAGCGGACCGAATCGCCCGCCGCGACGAGGGACTTGGCGGTCGCGCGGGTGACGTCGTCACCGTAGGAGGCGAGGTCGACGTTCTTGTTCGGGGACAGGAAGCCGCCCGCCTCCGCCCACACCGCCGCGGCCTCCGGCGTCGCCAGGTACTCCAGGAGCGCCATGCCGGCCTTCTGGTTCTCGCCGTCCTTGAGGACGACGGCCGCGTCACCGCCGCTGACCACCGGCGCCTTGCCGCCGCCGACCGCCGGGAACGGGAAGAAGTTCGCGTCCTCGCCTATCGCCCTGCCGAACTGGTCCTTGGCGACGCCCGCGACGAAGTCGCCCTCGTAGACCATGCCCGCCTCGGGCTTCGGTCCGAACACCTTCTCGACCGAGCCCGGGAAGTCGGTGTTGAGGGCCCCCTTCTGGCCGCCCGCGATCAGCTGCTTGTCCTTGAACAGCTTGCCGAGGGTGGTGAGCGCGTCGACCACGGAGGCGTCGGTCCACTTCAGGTCGTGCGCGGCGAGGGCGTCGTACTTCTCGGGCCCGGCCTGGGAGAGGTAGACGTTCTCGAACCAGTCGGTGAGGGTCCAGCCGTCCTGCCCGGCGACCGAGAAGGCGGCGAGCCCGGAGTCGGAGACGGTCCGTCCGGCCTTCAGCATGTCGTCGTACGTCTTCGGCGGCTTCACGCCGGCCTGGGCGAGGGCGTCGGGGCTGTACCAGACGGTCGACTTGTGGGCGGCCTTGAAGTAGAGGCCGTACAGGGCGCCGTCGACGCTGCCGTAGTCCTTCCACACGGGCGCGAAGTTGGCGTCCACGGACTTCTGCGCGGTCTTCGACAGCGGCTTGAGCCAGCCCTTCCGCGCGAACTGCTTGAGCACGCCGACCTGCGGGACCATCACGACGTCGGGGGCGTTGCCGCCCTCGATCTTGCTGCCGACCACGGTGGAGACGTTGTCCCCGGTGGACACGAACTGCGTCTTGGCGCCGGTCTTCTCGCTGAACGCGTCCAGCACCTTCTGGAAGTTCTTCTGCTCGGTGCCGGACCAGACACCGGCCACGGTGACCGTCTGACCGCTGAGCGCCTTGTCACCGCCGCCCGCGGAGACCGGTCCGCCGCCACAGGCGGTCGCGCCGAGCGCCAGGACGAGTGCGGTGCAGCCGGTGAGCAGGGTCGTACGTCGTCGCATCATCGTTGATGTCCCTTCGGGGATGGGGAACTGACGGGAAATCAGGAGCTGGGCGGGCTGGGGCCGGATCGGCGGGACGGAACGTCAGGACTCGGCCCCGTCGGCCATCCACCAGGCCGCCGTCGAACCGGGCAGCACTCCGGCCGGGCAGGGGCCGCTGGCCAGCAGCGGGGCGCCGGAGGCCGGCGCCGGCGTCGGTGCCGTACCGAAGTTGACGGCGCAGACGAGGCCGTCACCGCGGACGAAGGTCAGGACGCCGGGCGGGCTGTCCAGCCAGCGCAGCGTGCCCTCGCCCAACTGGGGCAGCGCGTCGCGCAGTTGCAGGCCGTCGCGGTACAGGTGCCAGAAGGAGCGGGTGTCGGCGAGGGCGCGGTCGGTGGCGTACTCGGCGAAGTACTCCGGCTGCGGCAGCCACGGCTTGACGCCCGCCACGCCGGAGGTGAAGCCGAACGGCGACGCCTGCCCCGACCAGGGCAGCGGCACCCGGCAGCCGTCGCGGATGCGGGCGCGGCTGCCGGTGCGGCGGAAGATCGGGTCGGTGAGCACGTCGTCGGGCAGGTCGACGACCTCGGGCAGGCCCAGTTCCTCGCCCTGGTAGATGTACGCGGCTCCGGGCAGCGCCAGCATCAGCAGCGCGGCGGCGCGGGCGCGGGCGGCGCCCAGGGGCTGCGTCGGAAGTGGCGTCGTCCGCCCGAAGGGCGGGCCGGGCGGCGTCGTGGGGGTACCTCCCGCCCGAGCCGTGCGAAGCTCGGTTCGAGGGTGGGGGAGCGTGCTCTCGGCGTGCCGGGCGGAAGTCCTTGTACTGGACGTACTTGGGCTTTCGCCCGGTGCGGCGAGTGGGGGCACCTCCCACGCCTTTAGGGCAGTGGGGGAGCGTGCCAGGCGTCGCCCGGCAGGCGCCACTTCCGACGCAGCCCCTGGGCCGCTGCCCTCGGTGGCGGGTTCGCCGTAGCGGGTGACGGTGCGGACCTGGTCGTGGTTGTTGAGGACCCAGGTGACCGTCGAGCCCGTGCCGGCGATGTCCTGCATGGCCTCGGAGATGACCTTGCGGAAGGCGTCGGCCTCCCAGGGGGCGCTGAGCAAGTCGAAGAAGAATGCCTGGTGGAGTTCGTCCGGGCGGACGTACAGGGCGTGTTCGCGCGCGGTCGGGACGGACACCTCGCCGACGAGCAGGCGTTCCCGGCCGTCGCGGGCGGTGTACTCCTCGCATATGGAGCGCCACTGGCGCCATACGTCGTGCACCTCGGGCTGGTTCCAGGCGAGCGGGTTGACCGAGTCGCGGGTGCGGGCGTCGGCCTCGGGGTCGTCCGAGTCGGGCAGCTCCGGGTGCTTGAAGAGGCCGGCGGCGACGTCGATGCGGAAGCCGTCGATGCCCCGGTCCAGCCAGAAGCGCAGGATGCGGTCGAACTCGGCGCCGACCTCGGGGTCGCGCCAGTTCCAGTCGGGCTGCTCGGGCGCGAACATGTGCAGGTACCACTGGCCGGGCCGCCCGTCCGCCTCGGTGACCCGGCTCCAGGCGGGGCCGCCGAACATGGAGTGCCAGTTGTTGGGCGGCTCGGACCCGTCCGCGCCCCGGCCGTCGGCGAAGTGGAAGCGGGCGCGGGCCGCGCTGCCGGGACCGTCCGCCAGCGCCTGGCGGAACCACGGGTGCTCGCTGGAGCAGTGGTTCGGGACGATGTCGAGCAGCACCTTGATGCCGAGCCGCCGCGCGGCCCCCACCAGCAGGTCGAACTCGTCGAGGTCGCCGAAAAGCGGGTCGACGTCGCAGTAGTCGGCCACGTCGTAGCCGTGGTCGTGCTGCGGCGAGGGATAGAAGGGGCTCAGCCAGATCCCGTCGACCCCGAGCTTCTTCAGGTACGGCAGCCCGGCCCGGACGCCGGCGAGATCGCCGACACCGTCGCCGGTGCTGTCGAGGAAGCTGCGGACGTACACCTGGTAGATCACGGCGTCACGCCACCAAGGGTGCCTGTTCAACCCATTGACCTGTCTCTGAGGAGGGCAGCAGTTATGCATGCATGTTAAGTAGGCATGTCGCGAGAGTGTCAATGAACTGGACGCAAGCTACCGAGGGGTTAGGGCTTTATATCAGGACTTAATAACCCAAGAGGATCCCAGAAGAGACCTGGGCGTTACCTAACAAGTAACTAGCGAGAGGAAATGGCGTCGAGCTCCCGCGCCAGTCGCCGCACGGCTGCCACAGGCGTCTGGCGCCCGGTCATCGCGTCATGCGCGACCGCCTGCACCACCAGGCTCACCTGGTCGTAGCGCGGGCTCTTGGGACGCGGAGCGGCCGCCCGCACGCTCTCGCGCAGGGTCGGCAGATACGGGAACTCCCGCACCAGGTCCGGATCTTCGTAGAGGTCGGCCCGCACGGGCGGCAGCGCGCCCCGCGTGAGCACCTGGCGCTGGACCCGCTCGCTGGTCAGGTACGCGATCAGCCGGGCGGCCGAGTCGGGGTGCCGGGCGTGGCTGCTGACGGCCAGGTTGGAGCCGCCCAGCACACTCACCCCGGGCCCCCGCGGACCCGGCAGCGGTACGGCGCCGATCTTCCCGGCCACCGGTGAGCCCTTGGCCGACGCCACGGCATAGGCGTACGGCCAGTTGCGGAGGAAAAGCAGGCGTCCGTCCTGGAAGGCCCGCTTGGACTCCTCCTCCTTGTACGTCAGCGCCTGCTTCGGGATCCAGCCCTCGCGCACGCCACGGGCGAGGAAGCCGATGCCCTCACGGGCGGCCGTCGAGTTCACGGTGACGCGCTCGCCCTCGTCGCCGAGGATCGTGCCGCCCGCCGAGTAGACGGCCTCGGCGGCGTTGACGGTGAGGCCCTCGTACGGCAGGAACTGGCCCGCGTAGCCGTCGAGGCCGTACTTGGGCGCGATCGTCCTCGCCGCCCGTTCCAGTTCGGACCAGGTGCGCGGTGGGTCGACGCCCTCCTTGGCGAGGATGTCCTTGCGGTAGAGCAGCAGTCCGGCGTTGGTGACGTACGGCACCGCGTACAGCTGTCCGTCGTAGGTCGCCGTGTCCACGACCCTGGGCAGGAAGGTGTCCAGCGGGAAGCGGTCGCGGGCCAGCGGGCGTATCCAGCCCTGCGCGGCGAACTCCGAGGTCCAGCTGACGTCGATGTTGAGGACGTCGAAGCGGCTGCGGTCACCGCCGCGCAGGTCGGTGGCCATCTGCGCCCGGGTCTCGTCGGCGGAGTCGGGCAGCTCGACGAGGGTGACCTTCTCGCCGGGGTGGGTGCGGTTCCAGCCTTCCAGGACGGAGCCGAGATAGCCGGTGAGATCGCCGGCGGTGGCGAGGGTCAAGGGCCCCCTGCCGTCCGCGGGGCCCGCACCGGAGCCGACGCCGGAGGCGACGTAGCCGGTCACGATCACGACAAGGACGAGAAGGCCCCTACCAGCGGCGTGGATCCACCGCATAGGTTCCTCCTTGCACACCGGCCCCAAGCACCTTCGCCCGGAGTCAGAGGCCATGTATACCTGTTAGGTATGCGCGATACTAGGTCCCTCGGCAGATTGACCGGATGCGAGGAGGAGAGCGCGAGTGCGGCTGCCCCTCCTGGCGCTGCTGGCACGCGGACCGGCCCACGGGTACGAGCTCAAGCAGGACCTTGAGCAGACGCTGGGCTCCGCGTACCCTCAGCCGAACGTCGGCCAGATCTATGTGACCCTCGGCCGCCTCGAGAAATCGGGACTGATCGAGG
This sequence comes from Streptomyces sp. NPDC006385, assembly GCF_040612485.1. Taxonomy (NCBI): domain Bacteria; kingdom Bacillati; phylum Actinomycetota; class Actinomycetes; order Kitasatosporales; family Streptomycetaceae; genus Streptomyces; species Streptomyces sp. NPDC006385. The sequence continues at coordinate 54,823 of NZ_JBEXQG010000034.1, read as the reverse complement.
GCGAGGACGTGGAGCAGTCCAGCCGACCCAACAAGAAGGTCTACCACCTCACCGAAGCCGGGCGCGAGGCACTGCGCGCCTGGTTCGAGGAGCCCGAGGACGAGCCGCGGGTGCGGGACGAGTTCTTCATGAAACTGGCCCTCGCCCCGCAGACCGGTCTCGCCGACCAAGTCGCCCTGATCAACAAACAGCGGCGTCAGTATCTGAACACCATGCGTCACCTGTCGAAGCTCGCCGCCGCCGAGGACCGGGACAACCGCGTCGCCCATCTGCTGATCGAGGGCGCGATGCTGCATCTGCAGGCCGACCTCGACTGGCTGGAGCGGTGCCAGGAAGAGCTGGAGGAGCTGGAGTGAGCGACGATTCCACTCCTGTGCCGCGCGCCGAGAGCCCTGTGCTGCGCGCCGAGAGCCCTGTGCTGCGCGCCGAGGGGCTGGTCAAGACGCATTACGGCGAGGGCGCTCCGGCGCATGCCGTGCGGGGAGTCGGTCTTTCCGTCCGGCGGGGCGAGTTCGTGGCCGTCACCGGTCCGTCCGGGGCCGGCAAGTCGACCCTGCTGCATCTGCTCGGCGGACTCCAGCGACCCGACCGCGGCAGCATCTGGCTGGACGGCGAATGCGCCGACGCGTGGAGCGAGGCCCGCTGGGCGGTGGAGCGCAGGAAGCGCATCGGGATCGTCTTCCAGTTCTTCAACCTGGTCTCCGACCTCTCCGTCGCCGACAACGTCGAGCTGCCCGCCCTGCTGGCCGGCGTCCCGCCGAAGCGGGCCCGCGCCGAGCGGACGGAACTGCTGGGCGAGCTGGGGCTCACGGGCAAGGAGCGGAGCATGCCGGGCGAGCTGTCCGGCGGCGAGCAGCAGCGCGTCGCGCTGGCCCGGGCCCTGGTGAACCGGCCGCCCCTGCTGCTGGCCGACGAGCCCGCCGGCAGCCTGGACAGCAAGGGCACCCGCGAGGTGATGCGCCTGCTGTCCCGCTTCCACCAGCGCGGCCAGACCATCGTGCTGGTCACCCATGACGCACGGCTCGCCAGCGCCGCGGACCGGGTGATCAGCTTCTTCGACGGCCGCATAGCCGACGACGCCGAACTGGACGCCGGCCCGCCGCCGCGCCGGCCCGGCATCTCGGGTGTGCTGGAGCTCAAGGACTGACATGCGGCTCCACGACGACCGCCCGGCACTCGGGCCGAGGGGCTGAGGCCCGTGCGAGCCACCCTGCGCTGGGCGCACTCCGATCTGCGCACGCACCGCGGCGAGGCCCTGTTCCTCGTGCTCGCCACGGCCGGGATCGTCGTCTCCCTGCTGCTGGCCACGGCCCTCTTCGGCTACGCCACCAACCCCTGGCAGCGTGTCTTCACCCAGGCCCACGGCGCGCACGTCTGGCTGCACACCGGCTCCGCGGCCGACACCGGAAAACTCCGTGCACTCGACGGCGTCGAGTCCGTCGCGGGCCCCTACCCGACCGCCGCCACCACCCTCGCCTCCCAGGGCACCCGCGCCTCCGTCGAACTGCGCGGCACACCTGACCGCCCCGCCGTCGGCCGCCCGCTCCTCACCGCCGGCCACTGGCTGGACCCGGCGAACCCCGACGGCGTCGTCCTGGAGACCCGGCTGGCCCGTGCCCTCCTGGCCGCGCCCGGCGACACCCTCGCCCTGCCCGGCACCGGCCGGACCGTGACCGTCCTCGGCGTCGCCGACAGCGCGGAGCCCCGCTACCGGCCCGGCGAGCGACCGGGGCTCGTCTGGGCGCAGCCGTCGGCCGTGCGCGACCCGGGCGGGCAGGTGATCGGGCTGCGCCTGACGGATCCCGACGACACGGACTACGCCGTCCAGCGCGCCGTGACCGTGCTGGGCGCCGGAGCGGTCGGCGAGGTGTCCACCTGGAAGCAGGCCCGCGCCGAGGCGCAGGGCGACAACCGGCTGCTCGGGCAGGTGCTGGGCCTGTTCGGGCTGGGCGCGCTGGTCGCCGCCGGGCTCGCCGTGCACGGGGCGATCGGCACCCGGATCCGCGGTCATCTGCGGGACATCTCGGTGCTGAAGGCGATCGGTTTCACGCCGGGCCAGGTGGTCCGTGTCTTCCTGCTCCAGCACCTCGCTTACGCGCTGCTGGGCGCCGTGGCCGCGGCGGCCCTCGTCCAGGTCCTCGGCCGCCGGATCCCGGGGCGGCTCGGGGACACGGTCGGAGTGTGGCAGGGGCTGCCCGGGCACACCGTGGCGCTGGTCGTGGTGCCGGTGGGGGCGGTGCTGTTCATCGGCGCGACCACGGGGCTCGCGGCGTGGCGGGCCGGACGCGTGCCGCCCGTGCCGGTGCCCCGGCCGGCGGCTCCGCTCGGCGGGCGGCTGTCGGAGGTGGCCCGGCGGGCGCTGGGGCTACGGCTGCCGCCCGCGCTGGTGCTCGGCTGGCACCGGGCGTTCACGCGCCGTCCGCGGTCGCTGGCGACGGTCGCCCGGCTCACGCTGCCGCTGCTGCTGATCGTGGTCGCGATGAGCGCGTGGACCACGATCGACCGCTTCGACTCGAGACCCGAGCAGATCGGCCTGCCGACCGCCCTGACCGTCCACGCCGACTCCGGCCTGACCGACCGCGACACCCGCGCGGTGCTGGAACGCGACCCGCAGGTCGCCGCCGCCTACCCGGGCGTGGAGGTGGCCGCCCTGGTCCCCGGCCAGACGGCCACGATCGCCCTGCGCGGCCTCGGCACCCGCCAGGAGCCCTACCCGTACGCCCTGGCCGAAGGCCGCCCCGCCCAAGGTCGCGACGAGGCGGTGGCCGGGCAGGGGCTGCTCGATCTGCTGGACGTGCGGGTCGGCGACTGGGTGCGGATGACCGTCGGCGACCAGCCGCAGATCCTGCACATCGTGGGCCGCAGCATCGAGCCGGAGAACGCCGGCCGGGTCATCTCCACTTCCCTCGACACCCTCCGCGAGAACGACCCGGGCCTCGGCCCCACCCTCTACGAACTGCGGCTCCACCCGGGCGCGGACCCGAACCGGGTCGCCGACCGGCTGACCGAGGCCGGGCGCGGGCACCTGGACGTGAACGCCGCGCCGAACCCGGCCGAGGGCCTCTCGCCGCTGCGCGGAGTCGTCGTGGGCCTGATCGCCGTGCTGGCCCTCATCGGCCTCATCGAACTGCTGACCGCGATCGGCGGCACCGTCCGCGACAGCGAGCGTGACCTGCTGGCCCTCAAGGCCATCGGTCTGTCCCCACGGCAGATCACCGCGATCACCGTCACGTCCACCGCCTGCACCGCCCTGGCCGCGGTCGGCATCGGCACTGCGCTGGGCGCACCGCTCGCGAACTGGCTGATCGACGCCCAGGGCAGATGGAGCGGCATCGGCGCCGGGATCGCCCAGGGTCCGTCCACCGCGTTCCTGCTCCTGTTCGGCATGGCCGCGGTCCTCGGCGCGGCCGCCCTCGCCACCGTCCCGGCATCCCGCGCGGCCCGCCGCCGACTCGCGGACACGTTGACCGCGGTGACCTGACCGACGCCCGCGGGGCCACCGCGGGTTGCGCGGCGGCGGTGCCCAAGCAGCAGCAACTTGAGCGCACCTGGGGTGTTTACGGGCAGCGGACGGCCACGCGCCGCCCGCTGCCCCGCACCGCCCGTCACCTCCGCCCGCGCAGCTCCCGGTACTTGGCGACGAGCGCCTTCGTCGACGCGTCGAGACCCGGCACGTCGGCGCCTTCGGTCAGCGCGGGCTCGACGCGCTTGGCGAGGACCTTGCCGAGTTCCACGCCCCACTGGTCGAAGGAGTCGATGTTCCACACCGCGCCCTGCACGAACACCTTGTGCTCGTACAGCGCGATCAGCTGGCCCAGCACCGACGGGGTCAGCTCGCGCGCGAGGATCGTGGTCGTCGGGTGGTTGCCCTTGAACGTCTTGTGGGTCACCAGTTCCTCCGGCACCCCCTCGGCACGCACCTCGTCGGGCGTCTTGCCGAAGGCCAGCGCCTGCGTCTGGGCGAAGAAGTTCGCCATCAACAGGTCGTGCTGCGCCTTGAGTTCGTCGCTCATCTCGGCGACCGGCTCGGCGAACCCGATGAAGTCCGCCGGGATCAGCTTGGTGCCCTGGTGGATCATCTGGTAGTACGCGTGCTGCCCGTTGGTGCCCGGCGTGCCCCACACGATCGGCCCGGTCTGCCAGTCGACCTCCTGCCCGTCCCGGCCGACGTTCTTGCCGTTGGACTCCATGTCCAGCTGCTGGAGATACGCCGTGAACTTCGACAGGTAGTGGCTGTACGGCAGCACCGCGTGCGACTGGGCGTCGTGGAAGTTGCCGTACCAGATGCCCAGCAGGCCGAGCAGCAGCGGCACGTTGGACTCGGCGGGCGCGGTGCGGAAGTGCTCGTCGACGAGGCGGAAGCCGTCGAGCATCTCCCGGAAGCGGTCCGGGCCGATGGCGGTCATCAGGGACAGCCCGATCGCCGAGTCGTAGGAGTACCGTCCGCCGACCCAGTCCCAGAACTCGAACATGTTCGCCGGGTCGATGCCGAAGTCCGTCACCTTCTCGGCGTTCGTCGACAGGGCGACGAAGTGCTTGGCGACCGCTTCCGGGCCCGCCTTCAGCTCGCGCAGCAGCCAGTTGCGCGCCGAGGTGGCGTTGGTGATCGTCTCGATCGTGGTGAAGGTCTTGGAGGCGATGACGAACAGTGTCTCGGCCGCGTCCAGGTCGCGGGTGGCCTCGTGCAGGTCGGCACCGTCGACGTTCGACACGAAGCGGACGGTGAGGTCGCGGTCGGTGTAGCTGCGCAGCACCTCATAGGCCATCGCCGGGCCGAGGTCGGAGCCGCCGATGCCGACGTTGACGACGTTGCGGATGCGCTTGCCGGTGTGGCCGGTCCAGGCGCCGGAGCGGACCCGCTCGGCGAAGTCGGCCATCTTGTCGAGGACGGCGTGCACACCGGGGACGACGTTCTCCGCGTCGACCTCGATCACCGCGTCGCGCGGCGCGCGCAGCGCGGTGTGCAGCACGGCGCGGTTCTCGGTGGTGTTGATCTTCTCGCCGCGGAACATGGCGTCCCGCAGCCCGAACACGTCCGTGGCGGCGGCCAGCTCGCGCAGCAGCCGCAGCGTCTCGTCGGTGACCAGGTGCTTGGAGTAGTCGATGTGCAGGTCGCCGACCCGCAGCGTGTACCCCGCGCCGCGATCGGGGTCGGCGGCGAACAGGTCCCGCAACTCGACCTCGCCCAGCTCCTCGCGATGCTTGGCCAGCGCGGTCCACTGGGGCGTCCGGTTGAGCCTGGTACGTCCGTCTGCGTTCATGTCCGACTTCAGCCTTCTTCCGTGCCTGAGGGGGCCTGTCCCAACGTAGTTGATCAGCGGGTGACGTGAGTTGTCGTCGCGTCGTCGTCCGGCGCAACAACAGGTACGTCCGGTTTGCCGCCGGGTATCAGCGCGAGGACCGACAGGACGAAGAAGGCGGCTGTGAGCAGGGCGGGCGTGTTCAGGCCCCAGGCGGTGGCGACGGCACCGCCGAGCAGGGCGCCCAGCGGGGTGCCGACGACGGCCAGGGTGCGGAAGGCGGAGCTGACCCGGCCCAGCATGTCGGCGGGGGCGCGCTGCTGCATCAGCGTCGTGGTGTTGACGTTCCACACCATGCCCATGAACCCGAAGACGGCGAGGGCCGCCGCCACCGCGGTCAGGCTGCGCACGCTGCCCATGACGACGAGGGCGCCCGTCTGCACGACTCCGGCGAGCAGCACGGCCCGCGCCGGCCCGAACCGGGCGGCGGCCCACCGGTTCCCCAGGCCCCCGGCCAGGCTGCCGACGGTGTACGCGGTGGTCGCCACCGCGTATCCGGTGGTGCCCGCGTCCAGCCATCCGGTCACCAGGACGACCAGCGTGGCGATCAGGGCACCCATGCCGACGTTGCACAAGGCTGTCGCGGCGCACAGCCCCCGCAGCGCCCGGTCACCCCACAGGGTGCGCAGCCCGTCCGCGATCTCCCGGCGCAGGGTGCTGCCGGCCGGTTTCGGCGCGCGGTCGGGCGCCGCGGCCCGCAGTGAGGCGATCAGCGCGGCGGCCAGCAGGAAGGTGACGGCGTCGGCCACGAAGGGAACGGCGGCCCCCGCGGCGAGCAGCAGGGGCACCGCGGGCGCCCCCAGCAGTCCGCCCGCGATCTTCTGCCCGGTCATCAACCGGGCGTTGGCGCTGCTCAGGGCCTTCTGGTCCACCAGGGCGGGCAGCAGCGCCGTGGCGGCGTTGTCGAACAGGGTCTGGAGCGCGGTCAAGGTGAAGGCCAGCGCGATGAGCAGGCCGATCGAGGCGTGACCGAGGGCCACGGCCACCGCGAACGCGCCGACCAGCAGGCCGCGTAACGCGTCCACCGTCCACATCGCGCGCCGCTGGTCCACCCGGTCGGCGACAGCGCCGCCGAGCAGGCCGAAAAGCAGCCAGGGCAGATAGCCACAGGCGGTGACCGCGGCGATCAGCAACGGCCGGTCCGTCAGCGTCACGGCGAGGAGCGGCAGGGCGGCCGTACGCAGGGAGTCACCGAAGCTGGAGAGCACGGCGGCGCTCCACAACCGCCCGAAACCCCCGCGCCACGCGGGCGCACGCACGCCCGCCGCCTCAGCCGTCGTCACGGCTCCCCCTCCCGGTCCACCGATGCACGAGATCGATGGACAAACCGTAGAGGGCACCACTGACAATCGGCCTTGGAGCGGGAGTCCGCCGGAGCTTCGTACAGGTCCGGCCGGGCATCCGATGATGCCCGGCCGGTCCTCAACTCCTAGATCTCACCCCGCAGTTTGGCGAGTGCCTCGGCGAGGATCGCCTCGCCGTCCGCGTCGCTGCGCCGTTCCCGTACATACGCCAGGTGCGTCTTGTAGGGCTCGGTGCGCGGCGGGTCCGGCGGGTTGTCCCGGTCCTGTCCGGCGGGGAAGCCGCAGCGCGGGCAGTCCCAGGTCTCGGGAACCTGCGCGTCGCTGGCGAAGCTGGGCTGCGTCTCGTGCCCGTTGGAGCACCAGAAGGAGATGCGGAGACGCGGCGCGGACTCGCCGCGCTCGGCCTCGCCCATCGGCCCCGCCCCGACCCGGCTTCCTCGGATCGCGTTGCCACTTGCCACGGTCGTAACTCCCTGCGTGATGGTGCCGCGAAGCGAGTCGGCGTTCCGCTTCGCTGCGAGCGCCTCAGTCTACGTAAGGCCCAACGCGCGTCCAGTGATTGGAGTTACAGATCCCCCACACAAGACGCAAGCCCCATGATAGGCCGCGCTCAGCTGCGCGTACCGAACATGGGGCCTTACGTGCGGTATGCGTGCGGAATGTGCGCGCGGACCGGTCGGCTGCGTTCAGCGGGTCAGTTGTTGACCTTCATCAGGATGCCGAGTACGACAATGCACGCCAACCACAGCAGACCGACCACCACGGTGATCCGGTCGAGGTTGCGCTCGGCGACCGAGGAGCCGCCGACGGACGACTGCATGCCGCCACCGAACATGTCGGAGAGGCCGCCGCCCTTCCCCTTGTGCATCAGCACCAGCAGCATCAGCAGCAGGCTGAAGACGATCAGGGCGATCGAGAACCCCAAAACCACGGCTGGACCAACTCTCTCGGAATTCGGATGAACGACGGGGGCACGGTAGCCGCGCGGCGGAGCCGCACATCAATGCACTTACCATGCCCCCGCAAGGGTACGACGGATCGCCGCTATGGCCTACTCACTGGTCGCGGAAGCGCACGATCTTGACGAACTCGTCGGCGTCCAGCGAGGCACCGCCGACCAGCGCGCCGTCGATGTCGGCCTGCGCCATGATCTCGGCGACGTTGCCGGACTTCACGGAGCCGCCGTACTGGATGCGGACCTTGTCGGCCACGTCCTGCGAGTACAGCTCGGCGATCTTGCCGCGGACGGCGGCGCAGACCTCCTGGGCGTCCTCGGCGCCGCAGACCTTGCCGGTGCCGATGGCCCACACCGGCTCGTAGGCGATCACGATGGTCTCGGCCTGCTCGGCCGGGATGTCCTTCAGACCGCCCTCGACCTGGGCCAGGGTGTGCGGGACGGCGTTGCCGGCCTCGCGGACGTCCAGCTCCTCGCCGACGCACATGATCGGGGTGAGGCCGTGCTTGAAGGCGGCCTTGACCTTGGCGTTGACGATCTCGTCGGTCTCGGCGTGGTACTGGCGGCGCTCGGAGTGGCCGATCGCCACGTACGTGCACTTCAGCTTGGCCAGCATGGGGCCGGAGATCTCGCCGGTGTAGGCGCCGGAGTCCTGGGCCGAGATGTCCTGGGCACCGTACTTGATCTTCAGCTTGTCGCCGTCGACCAGGGTCTGCACGGAGCGCAGGTCGGTGAAGGGCGGCAGGACGGCGACCTCGACGGCCTCGTAGTCCTTGTCGGCCAGGGCGAAGGCGAGCTTCTGGACGTGGGCGATGGCCTCGAGGTGGTTGAGGTTCATCTTCCAGTTGCCCGCCATCAGCGGCGTGCGCGTGCTCATTAAGGTCAGTCCTCCAGTGCGGCGAGGCCGGGGAGCGTCTTGCCCTCAAGGTATTCGAGGGAGGCGCCGCCACCGGTCGAGATGTGGCCGAATGCGTTCTCGTCGAAGCCCAGGGTGCGCACGGCCGCGGCGGAGTCGCCGCCGCCGACCACGGTGAAGCCCTTGGAGTCGACGAGGGCCTGGGCGACCGCCTTGGTGCCCTCGGCGTAGTCGGGGTGCTCGAAGACGCCCATGGGGCCGTTCCAGAAGACGGTGGCGGCGTCGGCGAGCTTCGAGGCGTACAGCTTGCGGGTCTCGGGACCGATGTCCAGACCCTCCTGGTCGGCGGGGATGGCGTCCGCGGCGACGGTCGTGGGGTTGGCCGGGGCCTTGGTCTTCAGGTCCGGGAACTCGGTGGCGACCAGGACGTCGACCGGCAGGACGATCTCGACGCCGTTCTTCTCGGCGCGCTCCATGTACTCGGTGACCGCCGGGATCTGGTCCTCCTGGAGGAGGGAGATGCCGACCTCGTAGCCCTTGGCCTTGAGGAAGGTGTACGCCATGCCGCCGCCGATGAGGAGACGGTCGGCCTTGCCGAGCAGCTGGTCGATGACGGCGAGCTTGTCGGACACCTTGGCGCCGCCGAGCGCGACGACGTACGGGCGCTTGACGTCCTCGGTGAGCTTCTTCAGGACGCCGACCTCGGTGGCGATGAGGTGGCCGGCGTAGTGCGGCAGGCGGGCCGGGAGGTCGTACACCGAGGCGTGCCCCCGGTGCACCGCGCCGAAGCCGTCACTGACGTACACGTCGGCGAGGGCGGCGAGCCGGTCGGCGAAGGCGCCGCGCTCGGCGTCGTCCTTGCTGGTCTCGCCGGCGTTGAAGCGGAGGTTCTCGACGACCGCGACCTGGCCGTCGGTGAGGCCGGAGACGACGGCCTGGGCGGACTCGCCGACCGTGTCGGTCGCGAACGCCACGTCCGTGCCGAGGAGTTCGCCGAGGCGCGCGGCGGCCGGGGCCAGGGAGAAGGCGGGATCCGGGGAGCCCTTGGGGCGGCCCAGGTGGGAGGCGACGACCACGCGCGCGCCCGCCTCGGCCAGCGCCTTGACGGTGGGCAGGACGGCGCGGATACGGCCGTCGTCGGTGATCGTGGTGCCGTCCAGCGGCACGTTCAGGTCGGCGCGGACGAAGACCCGCTTGCCGGCGACGCCTTCGGAGAGAAGTTCGTCGATCGTCTTCATGAAGGGGACTCCTGAGGAGGGCTCGTGATCGCTCGTGATCGCTCGGAAGCGCTCGTGATCCAACAGGTCTGTTCTGCACGCGCGTCAGGGCTCGGACGACGCGTCCCTGCGCCGCCCGAGCCCTGACTCACATCAATGCGCCTGCTCTGGATATCAGAGCTGGTTGCCGACGAAGACCGTGAGGTCGACGAGGCGGTTGGAGTAGCCCCACTCGTTGTCGTACCAGCCGATGACCTTCACGTTCTTGCCCTCCTGGACCATGGTCAGGGAGGAGTCGAAGGTGCAGGACGCCGGGGCGTTGACGATGTCGGAGGAGACGATCGGGTCCTCGGTGTAGTCGAGGAGGCCCTTCAGCTCGCCCTCGGCGGCCTTCTGGAAGGCGGCGTTGACCTCTTCCTTGGTGACCTCGCGGCCGAGCTCGACGACCAGGTCGGTGACCGAGCCGGTCGGGACCGGGACGCGCATCGCGATGCCGTCCAGCTTGCCCTTGAGCTGCGGCAGGACCAGCGACGTGGCCTTGGCGGCACCGGTCGTGGTCGGGATGATGTTCTCGGCGGCGGCACGCGCGCGGCGCAGGTCCTTGTGCGGGAAGTCCAGGATGCGCTGGTCGTTCGTGTACGCGTGCACCGTCGTCATCAGGCCCTTGACGATGCCGAAGTTCTCGTCGAGGACCTTCGCCATCGGCGCCACACAGTTGGTGGTGCAGGAGGCGTTGGAGATGACGTGGTGGTTCGCCGCGTCGTACTTGTCGTGGTTGACGCCCATCACGATGGTGATGTCCTCGTCCTTGGCCGGAGCCGAGATGAGGACCTTCTTGGCGCCACCGGCCAGGTGCTTGGCGGCGTCTTCCTTCTTGGTGAAGATGCCGGTCGACTCGATGACGATGTCGACGCCCAGCTCGCCCCACGGGATGTCGGCGGGGTTGCGCTCGGACAGGACCTTGATGGTCTTGCCGTCGACGGTGATCGTGTCGGCGGTGTGCGTGACCTCCTGCTTGAGGCGGCCCAGGATGGTGTCGTACTTCAGCAGGTGAGCGGTGGTCGCAGTGTCACCCAGGTCGTTGACAGCCACGATCTCGATGTCAGCACCCTGCTCCAGCAGTGCGCGGAAGTAGTTGCGACCGATACGACCGAAGCCGTTGATGCCTACGCGGATCGTCACGAACCGATCTCCTCGTTGGTACGCCGGCCATGCGGTGCCGGCGAGCTCTGTTTGGGATGTCCCCGACCGCCTACGACCCTACCTCCCTGAGGCCGCCGTGGTGACATTCAGATGCCTCATACACGGCAGGGCGGTCCGTACCCGCCAGTAGGGGTACGGACCGCCCTGCCCGGAAACCCGGATCACTCGATTCGGTCACTGTGCGTTGCGCGCAGTTGACCTCGGCGTGTCAGTCGTCAAGTGAGTCGAGGGCCTTTCCGATGAGCGCCTTGCGGTCGGCCGCCGCGGGGACGTGCTCCAGGCCGAAGCCCAGCAGCACGGTGTCGTCCGTGGTGACCGCGCTGTAGGTCCGGAACAGCGCTCCCGTGCGCGCCCAGTCCTTGAGGACGGCCGGGCTGCCCGCGGGCGGGCCGGTCACGCTCCAGGCGCCCAGCGACGTCTCGAAGCCCTCGGTGCCGGTCGCCGTACCGCCGACGACGAGCGAGGCATCGTCGGCGAGGACGCCGCGACCGCCGAAGCCCGGGTCGGTGACGTAGCTGATCGAGACCTCGACCGACTTGCCCGCGTAGGCGCTCAGGTCGAACTCGACCTGCTTCCAGCCCGAGGAGGCGCCGGTGAGGGCGTTCCACGAGCCGCTGGTGCCGGTCGCGGTGCAGGCGTCGGCCGAGTGCGTCAGATAGTGCGCGAGCCAGGGGTGCTCGGCCATGTAGAACCCGGCCTCGCACTCCGCGGGCACGGTGGTGCTGGTGGCGCCGCCCGCCTCCGGAAGGGTCGTCCAGTCCTCGGCCCCGGTGGTGTGCGCCTCGACCAGGACGTTGTCGTAGCCGGGCTCGACGTCCCACAGCAGCTGGGTGCGCAGCGTCGGCTTGTCGGCCGCGCTCACCCCGGTGAGGTCGACGGTCCTGGTCAGCCGCTTGTAGGCGTCGTCGGTGTGCACGGCGGCCGCCATGTACGAACCGGCGTACGGCCCGTACGGGTTGACGGTCCCGGCGAACTGGCCGGCGCCCGCGCTGGCGAACTGCGGGTACTTGTCGACAGGGAGCTCGTCCGAGGTGACGCCGTAGCTCCCGGCCTTGTCGAGCGGGTTTCCGGTGGCGTCACCGAGCGCTCCGGTGACGCCGCCGAGCCTGCCGGAGCCGGCGAAGCCGGTGGCGCCGGGGAGCGACGTACGGGAGTAGGCGCCCAGGTAGTACTGGCTGAAGTCGTTCGACAGGGTGCCGCCGCCGAGATCGACGCTGCCGCCGGCCTGCTCGCCCGCCTCCATCAGCTTGCCGCCCTCGTTGAGGTAGGCGCGCAGCTGGAGTTGGGTGGCGTTGCCCGGGACGTTCGCGCCGGTGTAGTGGACGACGGTGTCGAAGTGGCCCAGCACGCCGAGGGCGTCGGGTGCGCCCTGCTTGGCGACGTCCCAGACGATCGCCCGGTGGCCGTTGGCCTTGAGCGCGTCGACGTACTTCTGCGCGTGCGTGGCGGTGGCGCCTTCCTCGGCGACCACGAGGACGTCCGCGCGCGGCCGCTGCGCCACGGTGTACGTGAAGTGCTCGCTGGAGACCTTCTTCCCGCTCCTGGTCTCGCCGGTGAACCACACCTCGACCTTGTCGCCCGGGTCGCCGTCCGCGACCTCGGCCCGGTACTCGTCGAAGTAGAGGTTGTCCTCACCGCCGTACGTCTCGCCGCCCTTCCAGGGCTTGAGCCGCATGTCGTGCGTACGGCCGCCGTTGACGCGGTACTTGAGCTCCTTGTCGCGCACGGACTTCCGTACGACGACCGAGACCTCCTGGTCGGCGCCGCGGGAGTACGACGTGGTGAACGGCGCCGGGCTGAAGTCGGCGGCCTTCGCGCCGACCGAGGACGAGGGCTGGTCGGGACGCGCGGCGCTCTCGGCGACGGAGAGCGCGAAGGGCACGTTCTTGGCGAACTCCTGCTGGATCAGCTTCTCGTCGTCCGGGAAGTTGAAGACCGACTGGCAGTCGGCGGCGTTCCACTGGTCGTTCGGGTCGATGTTCGACACGGTCTGGCAGGTCGACATCTCGGGCGTGAACATCGCGATGCCGTTGACGTTGGAGGCGTGGCCGTCGGCCTCGCCGTTGGTGGTGTACAGCTCCGAGGAGACCTGCGGGTGGTAGCCGGGGACCGCCGGGTTGTCCGGTGTGCCGGCGAGCGCCTCGTAGAGGACGTCGTCCGGGCTGTCGGTGGCGACCTGCCAGCCGACGCCGTAGAGGATGAGTTCGGCGGCGGAGTGGTAGTTGATGCCGTAGGTGAAGCCGATGCGCTTCTCGAAGGCGTCCAGCGCCTTCGTCTCCGGCTCCGAACCCGGGGACGCGCCGCGGTAGGTCTCGCTGGTGGGGTTGGGCGACGAACCCTCGTCGTCGTAGCCCCACTTGTAGGTGAAGTTGCGGTTGAGGTCCACGCCGTCGCCGGTGCTGATGGCACCGTCGCCGTTGTTGTCCCTCAGGTTCTTGCGCCACAGGCGGTTGTCGGTGTCCTGGAAGGTGTAGTCGTAGCCGTCGGGGTTGGCCGAGAGGACGAACCACAGCTCGGTCGAGTCGACGATCTTCTTGACCCGCTTGTCCGTCTTGTAGTGGTCCAGGTAGTAGTGCATCAGGCGCCGGGTCATCTCCGGCGTGATCCACTCGCGGGCGTGCTGGTTGGAGAGATAGAGGACGGACGGCTTGGCGCCGTCCTTCGTCTTCTTCGCGTTCTTGGTGAGCTTGAGCGCCAGGATGTCCTGGCCGTTGACCGTCTTGCCGATGGAGACGACCTTGGTCAGGCCGGGATTCTCCTGCCCGGTCCGGACGATCTCCTCCTTGATCCCCCCGCTCCCGCTGTACGGGCGGTACACGCCCTCGGCGGCCTTCTCGACACGGGCCTCGGCCCTGGCGGAGAGGTCGTGCTCGGTGAGCTCGACGCCTTGCTTCTCCAACTTCTCGGCCTGGTCGTCGGTGAGGTAGACCTCGACGGTGGCCGTGCCCTTCTCGGGCGCCTGCTCGCTGAGTTCGTGACCGTCCTGGCCGGCCGCCAGCAGCAGGGGTACCTGCTTCTTGGTGACCTCGGCCCGGAAGACCTTGATTTCGCTCGGGTCGGATCCTTGCGAACTTCCCGGTCGAGCCTGGGCGATGGGTGCGATGCTCGCTCCGGCTATGAGGAGCGCGCCCGCAGCGACGATCGATCTTGCTCTGGGTCTCATGAACCCCCCTGGCGGTGATTCGCCACAGTGACGAATGACTGCCAGGCTCATGCCACATCACAGCCCAGTCAAGGGCGCTGCAAAGACAGGCGAACACCGGTGCCGATGTCCCAAGCGGACACCGGCACCGGACTGTTGACGACTCCTCACCTCATCCCGCGAGGTTGTCCGCCAACTCGTCGGAGAGGTTGGCCTCGGTACCCGGGATGCCGAGGTCCTGGGCCCGCTTGTCGGCCATGGCCAGCAGTCGGCGGATACGGCCGGCGACGGCGTCCTTGGTCAGCGGTGGGTCGGCGAGGGCGCCCAGTTCTTCGAGGGAGGCCTGCTTGTGCTCCATGCGCAGGCGTCCGGCGGCGGCGAGGTGCTCGGGGACCTCCTCGCCGAGGATCTCCAGCGCGCGCTGGACGCGGGCGCCGGCGGCCACGGCCGCGCGCGCCGAGCGACGCAGGTTGGCGTCGTCGAAGTTGGCGAGGCGGTTCGCCGTGGCGCGGACCTCACGGCGCATCCGGCGCTCCTCCCAGGCCAGCACCGACTCGTGCGCGCCGAGCCGGGTCAGCAGGGCGCCGATCGCGTCACCGTCCCGGACGACCACGCGATCCACTCCGCGCACCTCGCGGGCCTTGGCGGCGATCGACAGCCGGCGGGCGGAGCCGACCAGGGCGAGCGCGGCCTCGGGTCCCGGGCAGGTCACCTCCAGGGAGGAGGAGCGGCCGGGCTCGGTGAGCGAGCCGTGCGCCAGGAAGGCACCGCGCCAGGCGGCCTCGGCGTCGCAGGTGGCCCCGGAGACCACCTGCGGGGGCAGGCCGCGGATCGGGCGGCCCCGCCCGTCGACCAGGCCCGTCTGACGGGCCAGCTGGTCACCGCCCGCGACCACGCGCACGACGTAGCGCGAACCGCGACGCAGCCCGCCCGGTGCCATCACGATCAGCTCGGAGCTGTGCCCGAAGATCTCCAGGATGTCCCGCTTGAGCCGGCGAGCCGCCATCGCGGTGTCCAGCTCCGCCTCGATCACGATGCGTCCGCTCACCAGGTGGAGGCCGCCGGCGAACCGCAGAATGGCGGAGACCTCCGCCTTTCTGCAGCAGGTCCGGGTGACGGGGAGTCGGGAGATCTCATCCTTCACCGCTGCCGTCATCGCCATGGGCCGATCCTTCCATGCATCCGAAAAATACGGTCGTACGCGGCGGCGAGCAGCTCCGGGTCGTGCCGGGGCGTCCCGTCCGTCCGGGCCACCGGGGCCAGCTCGACCGCGGCACCGAGCCGCTTGGCGGCCTCGGTGAGCACATCCCGGTCCGGCACGGCGGCCTCGTCGGCCAGCACCACGTCCAGGGCGAGTTTAGGGGCGTGTCGTCCCAAAACCTCCAAATGACGCTGCGGGGAGAAGCCTTCGGTTTCTCCGGGTTGCGGGGCGAGGTTCAGCGAGAGTACTCGCCGCGCCTTCGTCTCGGTGAGGGCGTCCAGGAGTTCCGGTACGAGCAGGTGCGGGATGACCGAGGAGAACCACGACCCCGGTCCCAGCACCACCCAGTCCGCGTCCCGGACGGCGGCGACCGCTTCCGGAACGGCGGGCGGGTCGTGCGGCACGAGGTGCACCGACTGCACCTCGCCGGGGGTGAGGGCGACGGTGGCCTGGCCGCGCACGGTGTCGACGTCCTCGGGCCGGTCCGGGTCGTGCCCCTTGACCAGGGCTTGCAGCTCCAGCGGCACGGCGGACATGGGCAGCACGCGCCCGTGCGCGCCGAGGAGCTTGCCGACCAGGTCGAGGGCCTGGACGTGGTCGCCGAGCTGCTCCCACAGGGCGACGATCAGCAGGTTGCCGACCGCGTGGTCGTGCAGGTCGCCCTTGGAGTGGAAGCGGTGCTGGATGACGCGGGCCCAGGTCTGGCCCCAGTCGTCGTCCCCGCACAGCGCGGCCAGCGCCTTGCGCAGGTCACCGGGCGGCAGCACGCCCAGCTCGTCGCGCAGGCGCCCGCTGGAGCCGCCGTCGTCGGCCACGGTGACGACGGCGGTGAGGTCGCCGGTGATCCGGCGCAGCGCGGCGAGCGAGGCGGACAGCCCCATGCCGCCGCCGAGGGCGACGACCTTGGGCTGGGCGCCCCGGCGGCGTGGTCTGCCGCCACGGGGCTCGACGGGTCGGCCGGCGCGTGACTCGGGCAGCGCACGGCGCAGCCTGCTCAGCCGCGGAGTACGTCCCGTCATTCGCGTCCCATGTCCCGGTGTACGACCACCGTCTCCACGCCCTGGGAGGCAAGGCGCGCCGCGAGCTTCTCCGATGTGGCGACCGAACGGTGCTTGCCGCCGGTGCAGCCGACCGCGATGGTCACGTACCGCTTGCCCTCGCGGCGGTATCCGGCCGCGATCAGCTGGAGCAGCTCGGAGTAGCGGTCGATGAACTCCTTCGCGCCGGGCTGGTTGAAGACGTACGCCGAGACCTCCTCGTTGAGGCCGGTGAACGGGCGCAGCTCCGGGACCCAGTGCGGGTTGGGCAGGAAGCGCATGTCCACGACCAGGTCGGCGTCGACCGGGAGGCCGTACTTGAAGCCGAAGGACATGACCGTGGCCCGCAGCTCGGGCTCCTCCTCGCCGGCGAACTGGGCGTCCATCTTGGCCCGCAGTTCGTGCACATTCAGGCTGGAGGTGTCGATCACCAGGTCGGCGTCACCGCGCAGCTCGCGCAGCAGCTGGCGCTCGGCGGCGATGCCGTCGACGATACGGCCGTCGCCCTGGAGCGGGTGCGGGCGGCGCACCGACTCGAAGCGGCGCACCAGGGCGTCGTCGGAGGACTCCAGGAAGACGACCCGCCGCGTCACGCCCCTGGTGTCGAGGTCGGAGAGGGACTCGCGGAGATTGTCGAAGAAGCGGCGGCCGCGGACGTCGACGACCACCGCGATCCGCGCCACGTTGCCCTGGGAGCGGGCGCCCAGCTCCACCATGGTGGGGATCAGCGCGGGCGGGAGGTTGTCGACGACGAACCAGCCGAGGTCCTCCAGACACTTGGCGGCCGTCGAGCGGCCTGCCCCGGACATGCCGGAGATGATCACCAGCTCGGGGATGGCCGCTTCGGGGACCCCGCCCGCGTCGATGCCCGTACTCACCTGTGCTCCGTCTTCCTGGCGTGCTTCCTGCCGGGTGAGGTCCTCGCCGGTCACCTTGTGGGGTTCCTGGCTGTGTGGATCTCGCTCGGGCGTGGGTTGTGTGTCGTGCTCGCTCATCTCTCCTGCCCCCGTCGTTCGTCCGGGGCGCCCGCGGACACGGGCTCCCCCGAGGTCTCCGCCGTCGTATCGGAGTCCTCGTCTTCCATGATCTCTCCAGTCGCCGTGTTCACGGCGGGTGCGGCCGGGGCCGCCCGGGCGAGGGCCGCGGCGATCGTCTCGGCCGTCTTGCGACCTATGCCCGGAACCTCACAGATCTCATCAATTGTCGCGGATCGCAGCTTCTTCACCGAGCCGAAGTGCTTGATCAGCGCCTGTTTGCGGGTCTCGCCGAGGCCCGGCACGTCGTCCAGCGGGCTCGACCGGAAGCGCTTGGCCCGCTTGGTGCGCTGGTAGGTGATCGCGAAACGGTGGGCCTCGTCCCGGACGCGCTGGAGCAGATAGAGGCCCTCGCTGGTGCGGGGCAGGACGACCGGGTCGTCCTCGCTGGGCAGCCAGACCTCCTCCAGGCGCTTGGCGAGCCCGCAGACGGCGATGTCGTCGATGCCGAGCTCGTCCAGGGCCCGCTGAGCGGCGGCGACCTGCGGCCGACCGCCGTCGACGACGACGAGCTGGGGCGGGTAGGCGAAGCGCTTGGGGCGGCCGTCGTCGTCCTTGAGGCCGTTGGCGAGGGGGGCTGAGGTGGTGTCGGTGAGAGCCCCGGACGTGTCGGTGAGGGGATCGGACGAGGTGTCGCTGAGGTGACCAGACGAGGTGTCGCTGGGGGCGTTCTCACCTTCGGTCCACTCGCCCGTCTTCTCCTTCTCGGCGAGGTAGCGCTTGAAGCGACGGGTGATCACCTCGTGCATGGAGCGGACGTCGTCCTGGCCCTCGAAGCCCTTGATCTGGAAGCGGCGGTACTCGCTCTTGCGCTGCAGCCCGTCCTCGAAGACGACCATGGAGGCCACGACGTCGTCGCCCTGGAGGTGCGAGATGTCGTAGCACTCGATCCTGAGCGGGGCGCTGTCCAGGTCGAGGGCGTCGGCGATCTCCTCCAGGGCACGCGAGCGCGTGGTCAGGTCGGACGCGCGCCTGGTCTTGTGCAGGACGAGCGCCTGCTGGGCGTTGCGCTCGACGGTCTCCATGAGGGCGCGCTTGTCGCCGCGCTGCGGGATGCGCAGCGAGACATTGGCGCCGCGCCGCCCCGACAGCCACTCCTGCACGGGCTCCAGCGGGTCGGGCAGGGCCGGGACGAGGACCTCCTTGGGCACCGCGTCCCCGGTCTCCTCGCCGTAGAGCTGCTGGAGGGCGTGCTCGACGAGGGCGCCGGTGGTGATCTCCTCGACCTTGTCCGTGACCCAGCCGCGCTGGCCGCGCACCCGGCCGCCACGGACGTGGAAGATCTGCACGGCCGCCTCGAGCTCGTCCTCGGCGACCGCGATGAGGTCGGCGTCGGTCGCGTCGGCGAGCACGACCGCGTTCTTCTCCATGGCCTTCTTCAGAGCCTCGATGTCGTCGCGCAGGCGGGCGGCCCGCTCGTACTCCATCTCCTCGGCCGCCTCCATCATCTGCTTCTCCAGACGGCGCAGGTAGGTGCCCGTGCGGCCGGTCATGAAGTCGCAGAACTCCTCGGCCAGTTCACGGTGCTCCTCGGCGGAGACGCGGTCCACGCAGGGGGCGGAGCACTTGCCGATGTAGCCGAGCAGACAGGGGCGGCCGGTGCGGCGGGCGTTCTTGAAGACGCCCGCCGAGCAGGTGCGCACGGGGAAGACGCGCAGGAGGAGGTCGACCGTGTCGCGGATCGCCCACGCGTGGGCGTACGGGCCGAAGTACCTCACGCCCTTCTTCTTGTGACCGCGCATCACCTGCACCCGCGGGAACTCCTCGTTCATCGTCACCGCGAGGTACGGGTAGCTCTTGTCGTCGCGGTACTTGACGTTGAACCGGGGGTCGTACTCCTTGATCCAGGAGTACTCCAGCTGCAGCGCCTCGACCTCCGTGGACACCACGGTCCACTCGACGGACGCGGCCGTGGTGACCATCGAGCGGGTACGCGGGTGGAGGCCCGCCAGGTCCTGGAAGTAGTTCGCCAGGCGCTGGCGCAGACTCTTCGCCTTCCCGACGTAGATCACCCGGCGGTGCTCGTCACGGAACCTGTACACCCCGGGAGAGTCCGGGATCTGTCCCGGCTTGGGGCGGTAGCTGGAGGGGTCGGCCATGTCTCACACCCTACTGGCGAGGGCTGACAGTCCGACGAGGCTGTGGACAACCCGCTTGCGCGCTCCACGGGCACCGGCCACCTGAGAACGGCCAGGACAGGGGGGGTCGTCGCCGTCCTCGGTGAGGCGGGGCTCCGCCCGGGCTCTCCCGCGATGGCGCGTCACCGAGCTGCGGGAGCGGGAGCCGATGGCGGCGGCTCAGGACACTCAGCGCAGCCCTTGTGGGCCTTGTGGGCCTTGTGGGCCTCGTGGGCTGTGGGCGATGTGGTCTCTGCAACAACCTCGTCGCCGCGCGCGCTCTCGCACGGGTCGCACCACGGGCCGATGGCCGGCGTCCGACCGTCGGTCTCGGGGCACGCTTACGCCGGGGCCAGGCCGTCGGGGTGGCCATACGCCTCCGCGGCCGTCCTCGTCGATGATCGCCTCGGCCTCGACCCCGGCGAAGGGCACGGGCCTGGGGCCGGGGCCGGGTGAGCCCCGGCGTCGCCATGGCCGCGGCCTGGTCGCCGGCCGGGACCGCGATCCACTTCAGCCAGCAGGTCGACAAGGGCTGTGGCTGATCGCCTGTCGACGGCAGGGAGTCGCCACGCCAATGACCGCACACGCGCCTGGCTGCGAAGTGTGTCCACTCGTTGTCCGCACGTGGATGCCAGGACCCGGCCCCGCACGGCCGCGCACTCGCAACCGCGTTCCCGGTACGGCGGCTTGAGACTGCGGTGCGCGCGACGGCACCAGGACTCGGCCAGACCCGCGCCGCATTGGGCGTCAGGTGTTGTCGGGACTTGGTCAACACGCTTCAATGCGGGGGAACTCGGGGCCGGGAACGACGGCATACGGATGTGAAGACCTCTGCCGCGCCGACGGGGTGGCCCCGAGCAGCCACGCGAACGGTCCGACCAGCCGTTGTGAACACCACAGAAAGGCCCCTGCATGCCGCACGCCACTCAGCACGCGGACATCCCCGCCATCGCCACCGCGGAACTGGACACGGCCCTGCGAGGCGGCCCCTTCCACGTCGCTCTGCGCGCCGCGATAGCCGCCCGGGGACTGCCGCTGCAGCGCGTGCAGCACCATCTGTCCCGTCGCGGTGTGAAGGTCGGCGTCACCAGCCTGAGCTACTGGCAGCAAGGTGCCCGCAGGCCGCAGCGCCCCGAGTCACTGCGCGCGGTACGGGCGTTGGAGGAGATCCTCCAACTGCCGGAGGAGTCCCTGATCCGGTTGCTCGCGGATGCCGACGACCACTCCGCCGTCCAGCGGCCGGCGGCCCGCTCCTACCGCTCCCTGGTGGAGGCGTCGGACGTCCTGGAACAGCTCTTGGCCGAGCTGGACTGTCCGGTGGACGGCGGCGTGCACACCCTCGCCCACCACGAGCGGGTACGCATCGGGGCCCGCCGCGAACTCGCCGGACGCGAGTCGCACCACATCGTGCGGTCCCACAAGGACGGCGTGGACCGCTTCGTGGCCGTCCACCACGGCGATCCGGGGTGCATACCGGAGCGCATGACAGTCCACGCCCTGGAGAACTGCCGTACGGGCCGGGTCCGTTGGCACCACGACACCGGTGTCCTCGTGGCGGAGCTTTTCTTCGGCACGCGGCTGCGCTCCGGCGACACCTACCTCTTCCGTTACGGTGTCGAGGACGGCACGGCCGAGGTGTCCCGCGAGTACGCCCGAGGCTTCCCTCTCGCGGGCGGTCAGTACGCCCTACAGGTCTGCTTCGCCGAGAACACCCTCCCTGTCCGCTGCCACCGCTTCTCCCAGCACTCCGCGGCAGCGCCCCGCAGCGGCCGCCAGGGGCTGACCCTCAGCGGGCCGCACCATTCGGTCCACCTCGTCGAGCCACGGGTGCGGACGGGGATCGTGGGCATCGGGTGGGAGTGGGAGTGAGCAGCCACCCCTGAAGCACCCTCGCCTGAAGCACCCTCCGGGGCAGTCCTCCTCCCCACGCGATCTCTCGTGGGGCGCGTCGCGTGACGCGCCCGTGGACGTAAACGCTTGCGCAAGCGTTTACGTCAGGCTCCGAATGAGATACCTTCCCGCCAGAAGTGCCATGGCGGCCCGGGGTGGGACGCTGCGGTGGAAGGCGTCGGTGGGAAGCGGAAGTGGGAGGGGACGCGATGGCAACCATGGCCGACGTCGCGCGGAGCGCCGGCGTGTCCGTGGCGACCGTCTCGCATGTGCTGAACGACACCCGGCCGGTTCTGCCCCACACCCGTCAGGCGGTGCTGGACGCCGTGGAGGAGCTCGGGTACACACCCAACAGCCTCGCCCGTTCCCTGGTGACGTCCCGCACCCGGTCCATCGGGCTCGCGGTGTCGGCGATCAGCAACCCGTACTTCACGGAGATACTCCAGGGCGTCGAGGCCGCTGCCCTGGAACACGGCTACAGCCTGCTGATCGCCGACCCGCACGACGATCCGGTGCATGAACGCAAGGTCGTCCAGCTCCTGCACGAACGCCGTGTGGACGGCATGATCGTCGCGCCCTCCGCCGACCCGCGCGAGCTGATCGCCTACCTCGGGCGCCACAAGGTGCCGACCGTCCTTCTCGACCGCGTGGTCGACGCCCCGGCGGACGACTCGACGCGGTTCGACCAGGTCTGCGCCGACAGCGCCGAACCCATGGCGCGGCTGGTCACCCATCTCGCCGGTCTGGGCCACCGTCGGATCGCCCTGGTCGCGGGCCTGCCCGGGCTCAGCACCACCAGCGAGCGCCGCACGGGATACCGGGACGGCCTGGCCGCCGCAGGGCTCACCTACGACGGCGACCTCGTCGTGCACGGCGACTCCGCGTCGGCCGGTGCCGAACAGGCCACCGCCGCACTGCTGTCGCTCGCCTCGCCGCCCACCGCGATCGTCACCGCCAACAACGCGATGACGATCGGCGCCCTGCGCGCCCTGCGTGACCGGGGCCTTTCCGTGCCCGACGACATCGCACTGTGCTGCTTCGACGACTTCGCCTGGGCCGATCTCTTCTCGCCCCGACTCACCGCGATAGCCCAGCCCAGCAGGGACATCGGCGCCCAGGCGGTGCGTGTGCTGCTGGACCGACTCGACTCGCCGGACCGGCCTGCCCGGAGCGTGCGTCTGCCGTGCACCTTCGTGCATCGCACCTCGTGCGGCTGCGCCGAACAGCCCCGGCGGTCAGGGGGATCCGCGGGGCCGGAGCAAGCCATGTGGTCGGAGAAAGCCATGAGGTCCGAGAAAGCCATGAGGTCGGAGAAAGTCCCGGGGTCTCAGCGACCGGCGGAGCCTGAGTGGTCGGCGCGGCCCGAGAACCCCGACGGCACGGCCGAGCCCTCGTCCTCCGACAGTCCCGAACAGCCCCTGAGGTCCGTGAAAGGAACCGTCTCGTGATCGTCGTCGCCGGTGAGGCATTGATCGACCTGGTACCGCAGGGCTCGGGCGCCCTCGCGGGCCTCAAGCCGGCGCTGGGCGGCGGCCCCTACAACACCGCCGTGGCCCTCGGCCGCCTCGGCTCCCCCACCGCCTTCTGCTCCCGCACCTCCAACGACGCCTTCGGTGAGGCGCTGCTCGACGGGCTGCGGAAGGCCGGGGTGGACGTGTCGGCCGTGCAGCGCGGCACGGAGCCGACCACCCTCGCGGTCGCCACCATCGACGCAAGCGGCTCGGCCGCCTACTCCTTCTATGTCGAGGGCACCGCGGACCGGCTCTTCACGGCACCTCCCGAGCTGCCCGCGGCGTCCCGCGCGGTGTCCTTCGGTACCTGTTCACTCGTCCTGGAACCGGGGGCGAGCGCCTACGAGGAACTGATGCGCGGTGCGGCGGCGCAAGGGGTGTTCACCGCGCTGGACCCGAACATCCGGGCCGGTCTGATCCCGGACCCGGACGGCTACCGGGCACGGTTCAAGAGCTGGCTGCCGTCGGTGTCGCTGCTCAAGCTCTCCGAGGAGGACGCGCTGTGGCTGGGCGGAACCCCGCGCGAGTGGCTGGCCGCGGGACCTGCGGCCGTTGTGATCACTCACGGCGGTGAGGGACTGACCGCCTTCACACGGGACGGTGGGGTGCACTCCGTGCCGGGCGAGGAGGTCGACGTCGTGGACACGATCGGTGCGGGCGACACCGTGAACGCGGCCCTGCTGCACGGGCTGGCCGCCCAGGACGCCCTGTCGGCCGAGGCGCTCGTGGGACTGGGCGCCGACGGCTGGACACGGCTGCTGCGGTTCGCGGCGCGGGCTGCCGCGATCACCTGCTCCCGGGCGGGCGCCGAGCCGCCGTACGCCTGGGAACTGGGGGACTTCCAGTAGGCGTTCCGCTCTGTTCCGCTGTTGAGGAGTCAAGGTCCGTCGCAGCCGCGGGGATCGGGCGGCTGATGAGGGAACGTGCGGCGCCCCGCGGGGAGTTCCCGCGGGGCGCCGCACTTTTTCAGGACTTGTTCGGGCTTGTCGCTCGCGAGCTTCAGGCCTTACGGGTCCGCGTCGTCTTCTTCGCGGTCGCCGTCTTCTTCGACGTCGCGGTCTTCTTCGCGGCCCCGGCCGTCTTGTCCGTCGCCTTGTTGTTGACCGTCTTCGTGGTCCTGGCCGTCGCCGTCTTCCTCGCCGTCGCCCCTGCCGCGACCGTCTTCCTGGCCGCCGTCTTGCGCGGGGCCTTCACCGAGGACGCGTCGCTGATGCGGTCGGCGCCCAGGATCTCGCGCAGGAACTTGCCGGTGTGGCTGGCCGGGACCGCGGCGACCTCCTCGGGCGTGCCCTCGGCGACGACGAGGCCACCGCCGGCGCCGCCCTCGGGACCCATGTCGACGATCCAGTCGGCGGTCTTGATCACGTCGAGGTTGTGCTCGATGACGATGACCGTGTTGCCCTTGTCGACCAGGCCGGACAGGACCCTCAGCAGCTTGCTGATGTCCTCGAAGTGCAGACCCGTGGTCGGCTCGTCCAGGACGTAGACCGTACGGCCGGTGGAGCGCTTCTGCAGCTCGCTGGCGAGCTTCACGCGCTGGGCCTCACCGCCGGACAGTGTCGTCGCGGACTGGCCGAGCCGGACATAGCCGAGACCGACGTCCTTCAGCGTGTTGAGGTGCCGGGCGATGGCGGGGACGGCTTCGAAGAACGACGTCGCCTCCTCGATCGGCATGTTCAGGACCTCGGAGATGGACTTGCCCTTGTAGTGGACCTCCAGGGTCTCCCGGTTGTACCGGGCGCCGTGGCAGACCTCGCACGGGACGTACACGTCCGGGAGGAAGTTCATCTCGATCTTGATCGTGCCGTCGCCCGCGCAGTTCTCGCAGCGGCCGCCCTTGACGTTGAAGGAGAAGCGACCCGGCATGTAGCCGCGGACCTTCGCCTCGGTCGTCTCGGCGAACAGCTTGCGGATGTGGTCGAAGACGCCGGTGTACGTCGCCGGGTTCGACCGCGGGGTGCGGCCGATGGGCGACTGGTCGACGTGCACGACCTTGTCGACGAGGTCGTCGCCGTCCACGCGCGTGTGCCGCCCGGGGACGTTGCGCGCGCCGTTGAGCTCGCGTGCCAGGTGCGTGTACAGGATGTCGTTGACCAGCGTCGACTTGCCGGAGCCGGACACACCGGTGACCGCGGTGAACACGCCCAGCGGGAACGAGACGTCGATGTCCTGAAGGTTGTTCTCGCGCGCGCCGTGCACCGTGAGCTGCCGGGACGGGTCGTGCGGGCGGCGGATGTCGGGCAGCGGGATGGACTTCTTCCCCGACAGGTACTGACCGGTCTGCGACTCGGCGTTGGCCAGCAGCTCCTTCAGGGAGCCGCTGTGCACGACCTTGCCACCGTGCTCACCGGCGCCGGGGCCGATGTCGACGACCCAGTCGGCGGTCTTGATGGTGTCCTCGTCGTGCTCGACGACGATGAGCGTGTTGCCCATGTCGCGCAGCCGGACCAGGGTCTCGATCAGCCGGTGGTTGTCGCGCTGGTGCAGACCGATGGACGGCTCGTCGAGGACGTACAGGACGCCGACGAGCCCGGAGCCGATCTGGGTGGCGAGGCGGATGCGCTGGGCCTCTCCACCGGAGAGGGTGCCCGCGGCGCGGTTCAGCGAGAGGTAGTCGAGGCCGACGTCGACCAGGAAGCGCAGCCGCTCGTTGACCTCCTTCAGCACGCGCTCGGCGATCTTCTTGTCGCGGGCGTTGAGCTTCAGCTCGCCCAGGAACTCCGCGCAGTCGCTGATGGACATCGCGGAGACCTCGGCGATCGACTTCTCCATGATCGTGACCGCGAGGACGATCGGCTTCAGGCGCGTGCCCTCACAGGTGGGGCAGGGCACCTCGCGCATGTAGCCCTCGAAGCGCTCGCGGCTGGCGTCGCTCTCGGCCTCGCTGTGCCGGCGCTTGACGAAGGGAACGGCACCTTCGAACGGCGTCGTGTACACGCGCTCGCGGCCGTACCGGTTGCGGTAGCGGACCTCGATCTGCGTCTTGTGGCCGTGGAGGAGCGCCTTCTTGGCGCGCTGCGGCAGGCCCGCGAAGGGGATGTCCGTGCGGAAGCCCAGCGCGTCCGCGAGGGCACCGATCAGGCGGCCGAAGTAGTCCTTGGTGTGACCGTGCGACCAGGGGTGGATGGCGCCCTCGTCGAGGGACTTGTCCTCGTCCGGGACGATCAGTTCGGGGTCGACCTCCATGCGCGTGCCGATGCCGGTGCACTCGGGGCAGGCGCCGAAGGGCGAGTTGAAGGAGAAGGAGCGCGGCTCCAGCTCCTCGAAGGAGAGGTCGTCGTACGGGCAGTACAGGTGCTCCGAGTACATGCGCTCGCGCTCGGGGTCGTCCTCGGGGAGGTCGACGAAGTCGAGCACGACCATGCCGCCGGACAGGCCGAGGGCGGTCTCCACGGAGTCGGTGAGGCGGCGCTTGGCGGAGTCCTTCACCGTGAGGCGGTCGACGACCACCTCGATGGTGTGCTTCTCCTGCTTCTTCAGCGTGGGCGGGTTCGAGAGCTGGATCGTCTCGCCGTCCACGCGCGCGCGTGAGTAGCCCTTGGTCTGGAGATCGGCGAAGAGGTCGACGAACTCGCCCTTGCGCTCGCGCACCAGCGGCGACAGCACCTGGAAGCGGCTCCCCTCCGGCAGCTCCAGGACCTTGTCGACGATGGCCTGCGGCGACTGTCGCGAGATCGGGCGGCCGCACTCGGGGCAGTGGGGCTTGCCGATACGCGCGAAGAGCAGACGCAGGTAGTCGTAGACCTCGGTGATGGTGCCGACCGTCGAGCGCGGGTTGCGCGAGGTCGACTTCTGGTCGATGGAGACCGCCGGGGACAGACCCTCGATGAAGTCGACGTCCGGCTTGTCCATCTGGCCGAGGAACTGCCGTGCGTACGACGACAGCGACTCCACGTAGCGCCGCTGGCCCTCGGCGAAGATGGTGTCGAAGGCCAGCGAGGACTTGCCCGACCCCGACAGGCCCGTGAAGACGATGAGCGAGTCGCGCGGCAGGTCGAGCGAGACATTCTTCAGATTGTGCTCGCGCGCGCCACGGACGATGAGACGGTCGGCCACGCCGGTCCGCACCTTTCTTGAGAGAAGTGACAGGGGCGAGGCCCCCGTGCTTTCTCAGACTAGGGGGAGCCACTGACAACGCCGGTCGGATTCCCGAATGGGACAACAATCCCGGGCTATCCAGCATGCCCGACGCCACATCCGACCCTATAGCACGCGCATTCGATTTACGGCGCCCGTTCACCACCTTCACCCAAAGGTGTGGCGCGGCTAATGTCAGCACCATGATTGATCACGCTCGTGACCTGGCGTCTGTACGTGAGGCGACGGAACGACTGCTCACCGCAGCGGCCAAGCTGGACAACGCATCCGTGGCCGAGCCGTCACGGCTCCCCGGCTGGAGCCGCGGCCACGTCCTCGCGCATCTCGCCCGCAACGCGGACGCCCTCGTGAACGTCCTCGAAGGGCGCCCCATGTACGTCTCCCCCACCGCCCGCGACGCCGACATCGAGCGGGACGCCCCACGCCCCCTCGACGTCCAGCTCGCCGACGTGCGCGAGAGCGCCGCCCGCTTCCAGGACACGGGTGCCGTGCCCGCGGACTGGTCACGCACGGTGGAGTTGCGCAACGGCGTCACCGACGCGGCGGCCCGGGTGCCGTTCCGGCGGTGGGTCGAGGTGGAACTGCATCACGTGGATCTCGGGATCGGGTACGAGCTCGAGGATCTGCCGGCGGAGTTCGTGGAGCGGGAGATCGACTTCCTCGCGGAGCGGTTCACCGGGCATCCCGATGTGCCGCCGACCCGTCTCACGGACGGCACGCGCGCGTGGAGCACGGGCCGGGAGGCGGGAGCTGCCGAGGTCACCGTCCGAGGTTCCGCGCCCGATCTGCTCGGCTGGCTCGCCGGGCGCCGTGACGGGTCCGGCCTGAGTGCCGAGGGCGGCGCGCTGCCGTCGCTCCCGCCGCTGTAGCGCCTGCCTCTGCCGCTCCAGCCTCTGGACGGTCCGTGGATCGTTCTGCCGCTATAGGCTGCCGACATGACCTACAGCGGACAGGTGACGGTCGGTGGCCCCGCCGACGTGCACGAGCTCAAGGACCTGATGATCACCAAGATCGCGGTCGGCCCGATGGACAACAACGCCTATCTGCTGCGCTGCCGGGCCACGGACGAGCAACTGCTGATCGACGCCGCCAACGACGCGGACGTACTGCTGGGCATGATCGGTGACGACGGCATCGCGTCCGTCGTCACCACGCACCAGCACGGCGACCACTGGCAGGCGCTCGGCGCGGTCGTCGAGGCCACCGGCGCGCGCACGTACGCCGGCCGGGACGACGCCGAGGGCATTCCGGTGCCGACCGACGTCCTGGTGGACGACGGTGACATCATCCGGGTGGGGCGCGTGGAGCTGACCGCGCGCCACCTGGTCGGGCACACACCGGGCTCGATCGCGCTTGTCTACGACGACCCGCACGGGCACCCCCATGTGTTCACCGGGGACTGCCTGTTCCCCGGCGGCGTCGGCAACACCCGCAAGGATCCCGAGGCGTTCGCCCGCCTGATCCACGACGTCGAGACGAAGATCTTCGACGTGCTGCCGGACGAGACCTGGGTCTACCCGGGGCACGGCAACGACACGACGCTGGGCGCCGAGCGGCCGCATCTGCCGGAGTGGCACGAGCGAGGCTGGTGAACGCGGACCCGGTGGCGCGAAGCTCAAGAGCGTGCGCCCGGCGGAAACACGTGCGCCCGGCGGGAATCGCAACCGCGCGCCGTACACACCCCGTGTGAACCGTTCACACGCGCCGGTGCCCTACGCGCGCTCCCGGCGGGCGTTGTTGCGCAGTCAACTGGAAGCAGCCCCGCACAGGATGACGGCTCCTGAGCGGTACGGGCCGCCGGTCCCTCAATCCCCGCCCTCGACCGGCGGCCCCGGCGACTGCCCAGGGACCAGGGATCAGGGACCAGCTCGGCGGGGCCGGTACATCGCCCCCTAGGCGTCAGGCGTCCGCGCGCCCAGCCCCCGCCAGCGCCGCGACCCGCTCCACCCCGAACACGTACCCCTGGACACCGCACCCCGCGATGACGCCGTCGGCGCGCAGGGAGACGTACGAGTGGTGCCGGAACGACTCGCGCTTGTGGATGTTGGAGATGTGGACCTCCAGTACAGGAAGGCCGTCACAGGCGTTGAGCGCGTCCAGGATCGCCACGGAGGTGTGGGAGTAGGCACCGGGGTTGATCACGATCCCGCAGTGCTTCAGCCGTGCCTCGTGGATCCAGTCCACCAACTCACCCTCGTGGTTGGACTGCCGGAAGTCGATCGTGCCGCCGTGCGCGGCCGCCGCCTTGGCGCACAGGGCCTCGACGTCGGCCAGGGTCTCGGAGCCGTAGATCTCCGGCTGGCGCCGGCCGAGCAGGTTGAGGTTGGGGCCGTTGAGGATCATGATCGGGGCGTTGGCCAGGGTGCGGGGCACGGTTCCTCCGGTCCTTTCGGGGGTCGGGCGGTCCGTCGACGACCGCTGCTCGGACCCCGGTTTATCACGGTGCACGGCCCGCGCCCTCCGCCATACGCTCCGGTCATGAGCGTGATCTCGTATCCTCCCAAGCCCTCCCCCGGCGACCGCATCGCCGTCATCTCGCCCGCGTCGGGCCTGCCCGGGCTCTACCCGCGCCCGTACGAACTGGGTCTGGAGC
This sequence comes from Streptomyces sp. NPDC006385, assembly GCF_040612485.1. Classification (NCBI taxonomy): domain Bacteria; kingdom Bacillati; phylum Actinomycetota; class Actinomycetes; order Kitasatosporales; family Streptomycetaceae; genus Streptomyces; species Streptomyces sp. NPDC006385. The sequence continues at coordinate 25,365 of NZ_JBEXQG010000034.1, read as the reverse complement.
GGCTGCGCGAGGACTACGGACTCGAACCGGTCGAGTACCCGGCGACCCGCAAGATGGGCTCCACGCCGCAGGAGCGGGCCGACGACGTCCACGCCGCCTTCGCCGACCCCGGCGTCAGGGCGGTCATCGCCTCCATCGGCGGAGACGACCAGATCACCGTACTGCCGCTGTTGGACCGGGAGTTGATCCGGGCGAACCCGAAGCCGTTCTTCGGGATGAGCGACAACACGAACCTGCTCATGTTCCTGCGCAACACCGGAATCGTCGGCTACCACGGCGCGACCGTGATGACCGCGCTGGGCCGCCCGGTCGCCATGGATCCGCTGACCGCGGAGTCGCTGCGGGCGGCGCTGTTCACGTCGGGCGAGTACGAGTTGAAGCCCGCCGACCGCTGGAACGATGTCAACCGCGACTGGGCCGACCCGGCGACCTTCGACGCGGAGCCGGAGACGCGGTCCGGCGCCGGGTGGACCTGGGTGAACGCCGACCGGGTGGTGGAGGGCCGCAGTTGGGGTGGTTGTCTGGAGATCCTCGGCTGGCTGCTGATGGCCGACCGGGAGATCCCGCGTGACCTGTCGGAATTCGACGGCGGGGTGCTGATCCTGGAGACGTCGGAGGAGATGCCGAGCGGCACGGAGGTCTTCCGCACCCTGCGCAACATGGGCGAGCGCGGGCTGCTCCAGCGCTTCTCGGCGCTGCTGATGGGCCGTGCGAAGACATGGTCCTTCGAACGCCCCAACGGCCCGGACGAGGCCGCTCATTACGCCACCGAGCAGCGCGAGGCCGTCCTGCGCGCCATGCGGGCGTACGCCCCCGACACCACGATCGTCTTCGACGTGGACTTCGGGCACACCGACCCACAACTCGTGATCCCTTACGGCGGCGTCGTCCGCGTCGACGGCCCCGCCCGGCGCATCACCGTCACTTACTGACTGGCCCGACCGCCCCCGCACGCCCCCGTAACCCGTGGTCACGGTGGGTAGTTGTCGCGGCATGCACGACGTACGCACAGTAAGGGCGCCCTCCATGCTGCGGCTCGCTGCCGCCTCGCTCGCCGGGACGGCCATCGAGTTCTACGACTTCTTCGTCTACGGGACCGCTGCGGCGCTGGTCCTGGGACCGCTGTTCTTCCCGACGTTCTCGCCGGTGGCGGGAACCCTGGCCGCCTTCGCGACGTTCGGCGTGGGCTTCGTGGCGCGGCCGCTGGGGTCGGTGCTGTTCGGGCACATCGGAGACCGTCACGGACGCCGGCCGGTCCTCGTCGCCTCGCTGCTGCTGACCGGCGCCTCCACGGTCGCGGTCGGCTGCGTACCGACGTACGACACGATCGGTGTGACCGCTCCCCTGCTGCTGCTCGTACTCCGCTTTCTTCAGGGCCTCGGCCTCGGCGGCGAATGGGGTGGCGCGGTCCTGCTGACCGTGGAGCACGCGCCCGCCGACCGGCGCGGTCTGTGGTCGAGCTTCCCGCAGGTCGGGCCCGCGCTCGGCTTCCTGCTCGCCAACGGGGTGGTGCTCGGGCTGTCGGCGACGCTGTCCGAGGCGCAGTTCGCGCAGTGGGGATGGCGGGTGCCCTTCTGGGCGGCGGGGGTCCTCGCCCTGGTGGGACTGTGGCTGCGGTCGTCGCTCGCCGAGAGCCCGCGGTTCCTCGAACTCGACGACCACGCGCGCGTGCCGCTCGTCGAAGTCGTACGCGACCACTGGCGGCTCCTGCTGCTGACAGCCGGGGCGCTGTCGGTCGGATACGCGATCTTCTACGCCGTGACGACCTGGTCCCTCGCCTACGGCACCGAACGGCTCGGTGTGAGCCGCAGCGTCATGCTGACCTGCATCATGGCCGCGGTGGTGGTGAAGGGCGCGCTCACACCGCTGGCGGCGCTGCTGGGCGACCGGTACGGGCGGCGGCCGCTGGCCCTGATCGGGTGCGCCGCCTCGGCCCTGTGGATGTTCCCGATGGTCGCGCTCCTCGCGACGGGCGCGCCGCTGCCGATGTTCCTGGGTTTTCTCGGGGCGATGATCGCGTTCATCACCATGTTCGCCGTGATCGCCGCGTACCTGCCGGAGTTGTACGAGCCCCGGGTGCGCTGCACGGGGGCCGCGGTGGGCTACAACCTCGGCGGCGTTCTCGGGGGCGCGCTCACACCTATCGTGGCGACGGCGCTCGCCGAGCAGGGCGGTCGGGTGCCCTGGGGGGTGGGGGCGTATCTGACGGGGGTCGCGCTGCTCAGCCTGGGGTGCTTCGCGCTGCTGCCCGAGACCCGTCCGGTGCCTGCCGCGGCGGAGCCCGCCACGGGGTGACGGGCTCCGGGACGGCGGCGGGACGGAACACCACGGCTGTGCAGACGTCGGTCGCCCATACGTCGGCCGCGTATACGTCGGTGGCATACACCTTCGGTCGCGTACACCTCGGTCCCGTATACGGCGGCCACGGCTACGGGTTGATCGCGAGTTCCAGATACGCCGCGAACAGCACCAGGTGGACGCCGCCTTGGAGCGGCGTCGCCCGCCCCGGTACCACCGTCAGCGAGCTCACCACCACCGTCAGGGCGAGCAGCACCATGTGGGTGGGGCCGAGGCCGAGGACGAGCGGGCCGGAGAGCCAGATGGAGGCCAGGGCGACCGCGGGGATGGTCAGGCCGATGCTGGCCATCGCCGAACCGAGCGCGAGGTTCAGGCTGGTCTGCACGCGGTCCCGGCGGGCGGAGCGCAGCGCGGCGATCGTCTCGGGAAGCAGCACCAGCATGGCGATGATCACGCCGACCACGGCGTGGGGCAGATCGGCGGCCGCCACCCCGGACTCGATGGTGGGCGACACGCCTTTGGCCAGGCCCACCACGCCGATCAGCGCCAGCCCCAGCAGCCCCAGGCTGAGCAGTGCGGTGCGGGCGGAGGGCGCGTCGGCGTGGTCGTCCACGGTGATCACCTCGCCCTGCCGGGTGATGGGGAGGAAGTAGTCGCGGTGGCGCACGGTCTGGGTCGCCACGAACAGGCCGTACAGGATGAGCGAGGAGACCGCCGCGAACGTCAGCTGCACGGTGGAGAACTCCGGCCCGGGCTTGCTCGTGGTGAACGTCGGCAGCACCAGGCTGAGCGTGGCCAGGGTGGCGACGGTCGCCAGCGCGGCCCCGGTGCCCTCGGGATTGAAGACCGCCGTCCGGTGCCGCAGAGAGGCGACCAGCAGGCACAGGCCGACGATGCCGTTGCAGGTGATCATCACGGCGGCGAAGACCGTGTCCCGGGCGAGGGTCGAGCCCTTGTCTCCGCCGTCCGCCATCAGGGTCACGATCAGGGCGACTTCGATGATCGTGACGGCTACCGCGAGGACGAGGGAGCCGAACGGTTCGCCGACCCGGTGCGCGACCACTTCGGCGTGGTGTACGGCGGACAGGACGGCCCCCGCCAGGACCAGCGTCACCACGGCGATGACCGCGCCGGGCAGATCCCGTCCCCAGGTGAACGCCAGCAGGACGACCGCGAGCACCGGCACGAAGGACGTCCACCGGGTCGTGAGCGACCTCAGCCGAGCGATCATGGAGCGATCGTCGCAGAGCCCTTGGGGGTTCGCATTCCGGTCCGTGTGGTGGTCAGGCGGCCCAGCGCCCTCGGGATGCGGGGCCTTCGTGTGGTGTGTGTCGCTACGCGAAATCGGTCATCTCCTGTACGTCGCAGGTCCAGGTAGCAGGTCCAGGTAGCGGTTGAGCCGACCCGAAGAAGCACCGGGAGTGGTGCTCGGCGAATTCGCTGGGCACCACTCCCGGTGTTGGTCTTCCTACGTTCGACAGGGTCAAACGTCGATGCTGTTCTTCGGAGTGTCTTCGCTCCGCTCCTGCGCCGCCTCGGCCGCCGCCTGCTTCTTGGAAGCCCTCAGGCTGGTGATCGTGGTGATGACCAGGACCGAGCAGATCACGCCGAGCGAGACCGGAATGCTGATCTCGGGGACGTGGACACCGGACTCGTGCAGCGCGTGCAGCACGAGCTTGACGCCGATGAAGCCCAGGATGATCGACAGGCCGTAGCTGAGGTGGACCAGCTTCTTCAGCAGGCCGCCGATCAGGAAGTACAGCTGCCGCAGACCCATCAGGGCGAAGGCGTTGGCCGTGAAGACGATGTACGGGTCCTGGGTCAGGCCGAAGATCGCGGGGATCGAGTCGACCGCGAACAGCACGTCCGTCATACCGATCGCGAGCATCACGACCAGCATCGGCGTCATGACGCGCTTGCCGTTCTCCTCGATCCACAGTTTGGTGCCGTGATAGCGGTCGGCCACGCCGAAGCGCCTCTCGACGGCCTTCAGCAGCTTGTTCTCCTCCCAGTCCTCCTCGGGCTCGTCGGCCCTGGCCTCCTGGATCAGCTTCCAGGCGGTGTAGATCAAGAAGGCGCCGAAGACGTAGAAGATCCAGAAGAAGCTGGAGATCATCGCGGCACCCGCGGCGATGAAGACCGCGCGGAGCACGAGGGCTACCAGGACACCGATGAGCAGTACACGCTGCTGGTACTGCGAGGGCACCGCGAACTTCGCCATGATCAGGACGAAGACGAAGAGGTTGTCGACGCTCAGCGACTTCTCGGTGATGAAGCCCGCGAAGAACTCGCCGGCGGGTTGTCCGCCTCCGAAGATCAGCAGGCCGAACCCGAAGAGGGCGGCCAGGACGATCCAGACGACCGTCCAGATTCCGGCTTCCTTGATCGACACGTCATGCGGCTTGCGGCCGATGAAGAAATCGACCGCGATCAGGGCGGCAAGGCCCACGATGGTCAGGACCCATAGGGTCGCGGAAACTTCCACTGCGCCTCCGGCAGTCGTAACGGCAAATGTCAGCGTCGTCGCGCGCCGGAGGTCTCTTCCACCCACGATGGGCCGACGCCCCGGGATCTGGCCGGATCCGTATTGACGGGTACGTCGCACTAGACAGGGAGTACTCCCCTCCGTGGGACGAACACTACCCCAATCACCAAAGAAAGGTAAAGCGCTCGGCAAAAGGAACGCCAAGTGAGCAGGTCAAGGTGGCTTTACCTGTACTTGGCGCGAGCTTCGGAAACCTGCGTGAGCACCTGCTGGAGCACCTGGCTGCCGGGCGGGACGAGTGAGGGCTCGTAGGTCCAGGCGTGCCCCACCCAAGGGTCGGCGAGGTGGTCGTCCGGCACCGGGCTCAATCGCAGCAGCGAACGCCACAGCGGGTCGAGCAACGGACCGTAGGCGGTGGCCTCCTCCCGGTCCGCGACCATCATCAGGTGCACGCCGACGGCGGGTCCCTCGTCCGCCAGGTAGCGCAGTTGGTTGACGGCCCGGTCGTCGAAGCCGTGCGGGAAGTCGTTGACGATCAGCAACTGCTCGGAGGTGTCGAAGCCGGGCGGCAGGGAGTCGGGCGCTCCGCCGCGCACGGCCATCTGCACCAGGTCGACGCGTTGAGTGAGCCGCGCCAGGACGTCCGCGACACCGGCCGCGCCCACCGCGGGCGGGGCAGCGAGCACACCGGTCTGCACCAGCGGTGCGAGTGCCTGCGCGCCCGAACCGGCCGGATCGATGACGTGCACGGTGAATTCGCCCGCCGGATGGACGGCGAGCAGCCGTGCCGCGTGCGCCACGGCCGCCTCCATCGCGAGGCGCCGCAGGTCGTGGGAGTCCGTGAACGAGCCGTCGATCGATCCAGCGCGTCCGCTGTCGATCCACAGGCCGCGCTCCAGTGGCAGCCGGACCAGCATCGGGATGCGCAACTGGGCGCTCTCGGGGAGGTGGAGGTCGCCCAGGCGCAGGGCCATGGGCATCTCCATCGGCACGCGGTAGCCGTGCCAGACGGGGTTGTCCCAGCGCGCGTACGCGGGCGGCAGGGCGGGCTCGACGACGTCGGCCTCGGCGGTGAGCTGAGCGAGGTCCCGGTCGAGCGTCGCCCTGGCCTGGCTGACGAGCTGGGCGTGCTTGGCCTGGGCGGCTTCGCGTGCGGCGTCGCCCTGACCGCCGATCCGGCTGCGCGGGTCCGACAGGACCTGGTCGAGCTCCTTCTCCATGCGGGAGTCGGCGAAGTCGACCGCGCTGCGGTAGGCGGCGGTCGTACGGGCCAGGTCCTCGAACATGCCCCACACCTGGTTGTACAGCCGCTCGTCCATGGACCAGCCATTGGCGTCACCCGCGACGGGCTGCGCCGGCTGCCCGGGCTGGGCCGGGGGCGCGGTCGGCGGGGGCGGCGGAGCCGCGTTCTGGCGGCGCGGGTGGCTGTAGTCGATCGGGCCACCGGAGGTGGGTGCGGACGGCTGGGTGGTATCGCTGGCGCCGCTTCCGCCCTGATACGACGGCTGCGGCGCGGGCTGGCCCGGTATGCCTGGCGTCTGGGCGCCGTACGGGGAGTTCGCCTGCGGTGTCGGCTGTCCGGGCGCCCCCGGTGTCTGGGTGCCGTAGGGCGAGGTCGGCTGCGGCGGTACGGGCCCGGAGGCGCCTTGCGGTGCGGAGCCGCCCTGGTCCGGGCCGAGTGCTGGTGCGGCCGCCTGCCGGGAGCGGTCGCCGTCCGTCCGTGACGGGGGTGCCGGTATCGAGCGGGCCATGCCCTGGGCCACCGCTTCGTTGATGCTGCCGGCCAGTTGGTGGGACTGGGGCAGGCCCTGGTCGGTGAGGAGCTCGGCGAGGCCGCCGGCGTAGCCCTGGCCGATGGCCCGTACCTTCCAGGCGCCCTGGCGGCGGTAGAGCTCCAGGGCGACCACGGCCGACTCGGCTTCCAGGCCGGTGATGGTGTAACTGGCGACCTCGGTGCCGTCGAGGCCGGTGACCGCGACGAAGGGGGTGGCTACGGCGCCGAAGCGGGTCGGGCCGCCGACACCGGCCGGCAGGGCGAGCAGCACACTGACGCGGTGGACGGCCTCGGGCATGGCGTCCAGGTCCACCGCGAGGCGATGATCGGCCGCCGCCTGCCGGGAGACCTCAAGGCCGGGCAGGGTGGGGGCGCCGGGGTGGGCCACCCCTTCGACGCCGTGGATCCTGCCCTGCTCGTCGCCGAGCGTGGCCCCGGCCACGATCGGCGTTCCGGCCGAGACCCTGATCTCCAGACGGGCCTGGGAGAGCGGGTGGTTCTGCCCCCGCACCAGCTCGGCCGTCATGCCTTCGTCCCCCTGTGTCGCTTGTCTTGTCGTGCGCGGCTCGCCGGGCCGCGCCGCGGTTGTTACAGGTGCGGCAGGATCGCCGGCATCAGGTCCTGGAAGGTACGGCCGTTGGCCGGGGTGCCGAGGGCCGTCATCGTCCAGCCCGGGCCGTTGCGGTGCACCTTCGCCATGATCTGGGCCGTGTAGGAGCCGCCGCCCGCGAGCGTGTAGCGGGCGAGCTCCTGGCCGTTGGTCTCGTCGACCAGGCGGCAGAACGCGTCCTGCACCTCCTGGAAGGTCTGGCCCGTGAAGGAGTTCACGGTGAAGACGATCTGGTCGATGTGGACCGGGACGCGCGCGAGGTCGACGAGGATCGCCTCGTCGTCGCCGCCCTGGCCGACACCGCCGACGAGGTTGTCACCGGTGTGACGGACCGAGCCGTCGTCGCTCACCAGGTGGCGGAAGAAGACGACGTCGACCGGCTGCTTGTCCGCGAACAGAACGGCGGAGGCGTCCAGGTCGACCTCCCGAGTGCGGGAGCCGAACAGGCCGCGCCGGGGAGCCGCCTGCCAGCCGAGACCCATGCGCACCGCGGTCAGGCTGCCTCCGTCGTTCTTCTGCAGACTGATGGCCTGACCCTTGGTCATGTTGACGGTCACGTGCCGATTCCCCTCTCGAGCTGTCCCCTGTTGGCCGCGGACTCCGCGGATGTTCAGAACCCTACGCAGGGGCACTGACAGTGACGTAGTCCGGTCCGCACTTTGTGTCGGTCTTGCAACACAGCGCGTGCCCGGGTGGGCCGTCAGGCCAGGCCGGCCTCCTTCATCTGGCGCAGTTCCTTCTTCATCTCGGACACCTCGTCGCGCAGCCGGGCCGCGATCTCGAACTGCAGATCCGCGGCGGCGGCACGCATACGTGCCGTCAACTCCTCGATCTGCTCGGCGAGGTCGGCCGCCGGGCGGTCGGTCGGCACCGTCTCCTTGGCCTTGCCCTTGGCCGGCTTGGCCGCCTTCGCACTCTTGGCCGCCTTGTCGCCGAGGGAGGGCACGGGGGCCTTGGTGCCCCGGCCGTCCTTCTTGGCCCGGTAACCCGTGCCGAGCAGCTGCTCCGTGTCGACGTCCTCGCGGGCGATCTGCGCGACGATGTCGTTGATCTTCTTGCGCAGCGGCTGAGGGTCGATGCCGTTCGCCTTGTTGTACGCGACCTGCTTCTCCCGGCGCCGGTTGGTCTCGTCGATGGCCTTCTCCATCGCCGGGGTGACCTTGTCGGCGTACATGTGGACCTGGCCGGAGACATTGCGCGCCGCGCGGCCGATGGTCTGGATGAGGGAGGTGCCGGAGCGCAGGAAGCCCTCCTTGTCGGCGTCGAGGATCGCGACCAGGGACACCTCGGGCAGGTCGAGGCCCTCACGGAGCAGGTTGATGCCGACCAGGACGTCGAACTCGCCGGCGCGCAGCTCTCGCAGCAGCTCGACACGGCGCAGTGTGTCGACGTCGCTGTGCAGATAGCGCACCTGGATACCGAGCTCCAGGAAGTAGTCCGTGAGGTCCTCGGCCATCTTCTTGGTGAGGGTGGTCACCAGGACGCGCTCGTCCTTCTCGACGCGCGTCCGGATCTCGTGGACCAGGTCGTCGATCTGGCCCTCGGTGGGCTTGACCACGACTTCCGGGTCGACGAGGCCGGTGGGGCGGATGATCTGCTCGACCTGGCCGTCCGAGCGGGAGAGCTCGTAGGTGCCGGGAGTCGCCGACAGGTAGACGGTCTGACCGATGCGCTCCTGGAACTCCTCCCACTTCAGGGGGCGGTTGTCGAGGGCGGAGGGCAGGCGGAAGCCGTGGTCGACGAGGGTGCGCTTGCGGGATGCGTCGCCCTCGTACATGGCTCCGATCTGCGGCACGGTGACGTGCGACTCGTCGATGACGAGCAGGAAGTCGTCCGGGAAGTAGTCCAGCAGGGTGTTGGGCGGGGAGCCGGGCGAGCGGCCGTCGAAGTGCATCGAGTAGTTCTCGACACCGGAGCAGGTGCCGATCTGGCGGAGCATCTCGAGGTCGTACGTCGTGCGCATCCGCAGGCGCTGCGCCTCCAGGAGCTTGCCCTGCTTCTCCAGCTCGGCGAGGCGCTCCCCCAGCTCCTTCTCGATGTCGTTGGCGGCCCGCTCCATGCGCTCGGGGCCCGCGACGTAGTGGGAGGCCGGGAAGACGTAGAGCTGCTCGTCGTCGCTGATGATCTCGCCGGTGAGCGGGTGGAGCGTGGACAGGGCCTCGATCTCGTCGCCGAACATCTCGATGCGGACGGCGAGCTCCTCGTAGACCGGGAAGATCTCGATGGTGTCGCCGCGCACCCGGAAGGTGCCTCGGGTGAAGGCCATGTCGTTGCGCGTGTACTGGATCTCCACGAAGCGGCGCAGCAGTTCGTCCCGGTCGATCTCCTCGCCGACCTTGAGGGGGACCATGCGGTCCACGTACTCCTGCGGGGTGCCGAGGCCGTAGATGCAGGAGACCGAGGCGACCACGACGACGTCGCGGCGGGTGAGCAGCGAGTTGGTCGCGGAGTGGCGCAGGCGCTCGACCTCCTCGTTGATCGAGGAGTCCTTCTCGATGTAGGTGTCCGACTGCGGGACGTAGGCCTCGGGCTGGTAGTAGTCGTAGTACGAGACGAAGTACTCGACGGCGTTGTTCGGCAGCAGCTCGCGGAATTCGTTCGCCAGCTGGGCGGCCAGTGTCTTGTTCGGCGCCATCACCAGGGTGGGGCGCTGGAGCTTCTCGATCATCCACGCGGTGGTGGCGGACTTGCCGGTGCCGGTCGCGCCGAGCAGGACGACGTCCTTCTCGCCGGCTTCGATGCGCCGGGCTAGCTCGGCGATGGCCTGCGGCTGGTCGCCGCTGGGCTGGTAGGGGCTGACGACCTCGAAGGGCGCCACCGTGCGTTCGATCTGGGAAACGGGCCGCATGGAATCCACCGTACGACCCCGCACTGACAACGCGTCCGGATCAGTGGTTCTGCGGGGCGCGGGAGCTGCGACGGTCCTGGCCGCGACGGACGCGCAGCTGGGGGCGGCGGGCCTGGTGCGGGACGGTGGTGTGGGCCGGGACGCCCGGTTTGTGCTCGGCGGGGGCACCTGAGGATCGCCCCATGACGATCAACGGGTCGAACAGCACGACGACCCCCGCGAGCAGCAGGAAGGCGAGCGGTCCGACCAGCATCGGCGCGAGCAGGGCCGCGGGCGAGTCACCCGCGGAGGGGGCCTCGATGCCGTGGAGATGGACGCTGAGGGCGGCCATACCCGTGTAGTGCATGCCGCTGACGGCGAGGCCCATGACGAGGCTCGCGCCCACGCTCCACAGGAACCCTCTGATCTGTCCGGCGGCCCACAGGGCGGCGGTGGCCGCCGCCATGGCTATGACGACGGAGGCGGCGACCGTGAACGTGTTGTACTCCAGCTTTCCGTTGAGCCGCATCCCGGCCATGCCCAGGTAGTGCATCGAGGCGATGCCCAGGCCGGTGATGGTGCCGCCGGTGAACAGGGCCGTTCCGCTGGCGCCCTTGTAGCCGACGATGAAGATCCCGATGCCCACCATGACGATGGCGACGGCAAGGCTCGCGAACGTCATCGGTTTGTCGTAGTGGATCGGCGTCTCCTTGACCGTGAACCCCATCATCGCGACGAAGTGCATGGTCCATATGCCGGAGCCGATGGCCGCCGCCGCCAGAGCAAGCCATCCCGGGCGCCAGGATTGCGGGACGAGCATGGATCTGGTGGTGCAGCGCAGACCGAGCGCACCGCCGAGGCAGGCCATCAGATAAGCCACCAGCGGTGTGACGAGTCCATAGCTGAATCCGTCGATGGTGCCCTGCATACGCGGCTGCCCTTCCCGCCCTCTTACGTCCCGGAACTCCCTGGAATGCGCCCCCTCCCAGCACCGACCGAGCGGTCAGGGTTGAGGCAGAGAGTAACTCCCACCGGAATGGTCGAACGATTTTCCGGCAAAGAAACACGGCCTTGCCCCAGTTGTGCGGCACGAGTGAGCGGGCCTGGGCAACTCCATTCATTCTGTGGCCATTCTGTACTCCCTCACCGTTGACGGACTGCTGTCACAGTTGAACTGTCCGTGATCGTTCGACGCGAGGAGTACGCATGCACGCGCGCGCTGTAGCCGCAACGACGACCGCGCTCCTGGGAACTGCCGCTCTTCTGCTTCCCGCCTCCGACGCCCGCGCCGGCGGCGAGGTGCCCACGGTCATCGCCCACCGGGGGGCCTCCGCCTACGCCCCGGAGAACACGCTGGCCGCCGTCGACAAGGCCGCCGAAATGGGCATCCGCTGGATCGAGAACGACGTCCAGCGCACGAAGGACGGTGAGCTGGTCGTCCTCCACGACGACAACTTGAAGCGCACGACCGACGTGGAGGAGGTCTTTCCCGGCCGGGCGCCCTGGAAGGTGAAGGACTTCACCGCCGCCGAGATCGCCCGCCTGGACGCGGGCAGCTGGTTCAGCCCCGCGTACGCGGGCGCGCGCGTGCCGACACTGGAGCAGTTCACGGACCGCGTGGAGCTGCACCATCAGAAGCTGCTCCTGGAGATCAAGAACCCCGAACTGTATCCGGGCATCGAGCGGCAGACCCTCCAGGTCCTGGACGACGAGGGCTGGCTCGACCCGCGCCATCTCGCGAGCCGGCTGATCGTGCAGAGCTTCAGCGCCGACACCATGCGGACCGTCCACCGGCTTCAGCCCGACGTCAAGACCGGCTTCCTCGGGACACCGCCCGAGCAGGACCTCGCCAGGTACGCGGCCTTCGCCGACCAGATCAACCCCTCGTACGGCTCCATCTCCAGGGACTACGTCGCCTCGGTCCACGAGTTCACGGGACCGCACGGCAGGCCGCTGGAGGTCTTCGCCTGGACCGTGAACGACGCGGAAAGGGCTCGGCTGGTCGCCGGGTACGGCGTCGACGGCATCATCACCAACCGTCCGGACGTGGTGCGGGACGCGCTCACCGAGAGCCTGGTCCCCGGCCGGGAGTCGACGGCGGCTGCCGGGGCGTTGTCAGTGGCGGGCCGTACGGTGGGCGCATGGACAGCCATGGGCAGTACGAGCATCAGGTCGTATGGGCCGTCGTCGGTACGGACATCGGTCCGCTGATGCTGGCCGCGACCCGCGAAGGCCTGGTCAGCGTCGTGTTCCACGCCACGGACGGGGTGCGCGACAAGGCACTGGGCCGACTGGCGGCACAGCTGGGCACCGAGCCGGTCGAGGCACCCGACTCTCCGCTGCTGGCCGAGGCGATACGTCAGGTGGAGCAGTACTTCGCGGGCACCCGGCGCGATTTCGAGCTGCCGCTGGACTGGTCGCTCATCTCCGGCTTCAACCGCCAGGTGCTGCGCGAACTGTCCTCCGGTGTCCCGTACGGCACGGTAGTCGGGTACGGCGACCTGGCCGGACGGGTCGGACAGCCGGGCGCGGCCCAGGCGGTGGGGATGGCGATGGGTGCCAATCCGCTGCCGGTCGTCGTGCCCTGTCACCGCGTCGTCGAGAGCGACGGCGGCATCGGCGGGTTCGGGGGCGGCCTGGAGACCAAGCGGAAGCTGCTCGCGCTGGAGGGCGTGCTGCCGGAGCCGCTGTTCTGAGGCTTCCTGGGTCCCTTTATGGGGTTGGGCGGGCGGGAGACGAGGGGGAGACTGCGCCTGTGACGACATTTATCACCCACTTGTACGCGGCCGGCCCGGTGGCGGCCGCTCCAAGGCGCCCCATGTCCGGGTACGCGTCGTGACCGCCGTCGAGCGGCAGGTCGTCGCCGTCCCGCCCGACCGGTTGCCGGCCCTGCGGCGCCGCATATCGGCCGTACTGGTCACGACGCAGATCCTGGGTGGACTGGGCGTCGCCACCGGCATCGCGCTCGCGGCCGTCCTCGCCACCGAGGTCAGCGGCACCGAGTCGCTCTCCGGGCTCGCGCCCACCGCGACCGTCGCCGGTACGGCGGTGCTGTCGATGCCCCTGGCCGCGCTGATGACCGCGCGGGGACGGCGTCCCGGGCTCGTCCTCGCGTACCTCATCGGCGCCGTGGGCGCCGGTGTCACGGTGATCGCGGCCGCCATCGGGAGCTTCCCGCTGCTGCTGTGCGGAATGGCCGCGTTCGGCGCCGCCTCGTCGGCGAACCTCCAGGCGCGGTTCGCGGCCGCCGATCTGGCCGAGCCGGAGCGGCGGGCCAGGGCCATCTCGCTCGTCGTATGGGCGACGACCATCGGCGCGGTCGTCGGCCCGAACATCGCCGCCCCCGCCGGCCGCAGCGTCGCGGGCCTTGGGATACCCGCGGCGGCGGGTCCGTTCCTGTGGGCGGCGGGCATCTTCCTGATATCCGCGGTCGTGGTGGCCGTCCTGCTGCGGCCGGACCCGCTGCTGACGGCGCGTGCGCTCGCACCGGCCGAGGACCAGTCGCCCGCGGCCCGTTCGCTGCGTGCCGGGCTGGCCGCCGTGGCCGCGTCGCCGAGGGCCCGGCTCGCGGTGGTCACGGTTGCCGTGGCGCACACGGCGATGGTCTCGGTGATGTCGATGACCCCGGTCGACCTCGCGCACCACGGCGCGGGCATCGATCTGATCGGCCTGGTCATCAGCGGGCATATCGCCGGCATGTACGCGTTCGCACCGCTGATGGGGCGGTTGACGGACCGGCTGGGGCGGCTGTCCGGGATCGGGCTCGCGGTGGGACTGCTGGCGTGCGCGGTGTTCCTCGCCGGTACGGCGGGCAGCAGCCACGGCCAGACGGCCGTCGGGCTGTTCGTACTGGGGCTCGGCTGGTCGGCGGGGCTCGTCTCCGGTTCCGCGCTGCTCACGGACTCCGTGCCGCAGCCCGCGCGGGCCGCCGCGCAGGGGCTGTCGGACCTCGTCATGAACGCCTGCGCGGGCATCGGTGGGGCGGTCGCCGGGCTGGTCGTCGCCCAGGCGAGCTACGCCTGGCTGAATTTCACCGCCGCGTGCCTGCTGCTCCCGTTGGCTGCGCTGGCGCTGTTCACGCGGGGCAGGCGCCGGGCGCGAGACGTCTCCATGGACCACTGAGGCCACACCCAGGCCGTCCCGCGTGCCGATTCCATATTTGGGGCACGCTTAGTCGTAGTGCCGCGCCTCAGTCGTAGTACCGCGCTTCGAAGACGTTGCCGTCGGGGTCCCGGAAGTAGAAGCTCCGCCTGGCCTTGCCGCGGGCGCCGAAGGAGTCGTACGAGTAGTCCGAGACGGGGACGTCCTGTTCCTCCAGGTGGGTGCGGAGCTCGTGGAAGTCGGCCTCCGGCAGGGACAGGCAGACGTGATTGACCGGGTGTCCCGCGCTCTGGGCGGCGCCGGGGAGCATCTTCATGCGCTCCGCCATGGCCATGGGCATGGGTCGAGGATGGTCTCCTCGTTGACGCGCATCGAGGGGAACGGCGCCTCCGCCCGCGATGAACTCGGCGAGCCTGACGGGCGCCGTTCCGAGGGTCTTGTCGTAGAACTCGGCCGACGCGACCGGGTCGCGAACCCGAAGGACGACGTGGTCGAGACGTGGCGTGTTCTCGGTCATGCCTCCAAGGCTGGTGTCCTCCCCCACAGGCCGCAAGGGTTTGACCGGGCGGGCCGCCCGCCAGAGATGAGGGAAGACCGACAGACAGGAGGCAGGCGCGTGGTGCTGGTGGTGTCCGAAGAGGTGCGGGAGGCGATCAACGCGCGTCGACCCGTCGTGGCCCTGGAGTCCACGATCATCGCGCACGGGTTGCCGCGTCCGCGCAATCTGCAGGTGGCGCTGGAACTGGAGGACCTCGTACGGCGGGAAGGCGCCGTCCCCGCGACGATCGCCGTGCTGGACGGACGGCCCCATGTCGGGCTGGACAAGGAGCAACTGGAGCGGATCGCGAACGAGGACGAGATCCGCAAGCTGGGGCACCGCGATCTGCCGCTGGCGATGGCTTCGGAGGCGAGCGGGGCGACCACGGTGTCGGCGACCGCTCTGCTGGCGGCTCTCGCGGGCGTACGGGTCTTCGCGACGGGCGGGCTCGGCGGCGTGCACCGGGAGTGGACGGTGACGCAGGACGAGTCGGCCGATCTGGGTCTCCTGGCTCGTACGCGGATCACGGTGGTGTGTGCCGGCGTGAAGTCGATCCTGGATGTCCCGGCGACCCTGCAACGGCTGGAGACGCTGGGGGTCGCCGTGGCCGGCTACCGCACGGGACGCTTCCCCGGCTTCTACCTGTCCGACTCCGGGCATCCGGTGGACTGGACGCTTCAGTCGCCGCAGGAGGTGGCCGAGGTGATGCGTGCTCAGGATGCGCTCGAGGGACCCGAGTCGGCGCTGATCGTCGCCAATCCGGTGCCGGAGGCGGAGCAGCTGGATCCCGACCTGCACGCGCGCGTGCTCGCCGACGCGCTGCACGCGTGCGAGGAGCAGGGCATCACCGGTCAGGCGGTCACGCCGTTCCTGTTGGACTACCTGGTACGGCACACCGACGGGGCCTCGCTGAGCGCCAATCTCGCGGCGGTCCGCGGCAACGTACGGCTGGCGGGGCGGATCGCGGCGGCCTGGGCCGGGGCGTGAACGGGACGTGACCGGGGCGGAGGCACGGGGAACGGGGAACGAGCCGCAAGCGCCTGCGCCGGGCAGCGGGACTGTGTCCGACGGTTCAGGGAGCGGACCGGACGTCAACGGCGGCCACGGCGACGCACTACTGGTCATCGGAGACGTGGTGACGGACGTCATAGCTCGGCACCGAGGACCGCTCGCCTCGGGGACGGACACGGCCGCGGCCATCCGGACGGTGCCGGGCGGCGCGGGCGCCAATGTGGCCTGCTGGGCCGCGCATTGGGGCTGTGCGGACGTGCGGTTGCTGGGACGGGTGGGCGCGGACACGGCCACGTGGCACGAGCGGGAGCTGACCGCGGGCGGCGTACGGCCCCGCCTCGTCGTGGATCCGCAGGCGGCGACCGGGACGGTCATCTGCCTGGTCGACACGGGCGCCGCCGCCGAGCGGACCTTCCTCACGGACAGCGGCGCGTCCCTGCGGCTCCAGCCCGACGACTGGTCGGACGCGCTGCTCGACGGCGTCGCCCGGCTGCACCTCTCGGGCTACCTGCTGTTCTCCGCGCCGAGCCGGGCGCTTGTGTCGGTGGCCCTCGCCTCGGCACGCGCGCGTGGAGTGCCGGTGAGTCTGGATCCGGCGTCGGCGGGGTTCCTCGTGGAACTGGGCGTCGACCGTTTCCTGGCGCTGGTGGAGGGCGTGGACGTCCTGTTGCCGAGCCGCGACGAGGTCTGTCTGCTCACTGGGCTGTCCGATGTGGCGGAGGCGACGGCCGAGTTGAGCCGTCACGTCCCGCTGGTGGTCGCGAAGCAGGGCGCGGACGGTGCACTGATCGCCCGCTCAGGCGCCGTGAGCGCCCGCGTCCCCACCGTGCCCACGGCACCGAGGGACACGACGGGAGCGGGTGACGCCTTCACCGGTGCCTTCCTCGCCGCCCTCCTGGCCGGCGCCGGGCAGGAAGAGGCGGCGCGGGAAGGGTGCCGGGCGGGAGCGCTGGCGGTGGAGCGGGTGGGTGGGAGGCCGCCGAGGCTGCCGTGAGGGGTCGCTCGCGCGGCAGTCGGCACCTGGCGCCTCGCCGGGGGCGACAACGGTGGCCGAGGGTCAGGTGCTCGGCTACCGGGGCCTCGTGCGACATCAAGACGCCGCGGCCGAGCATGCCGCCCACAGCAGTCGGCGTCGCCGAGCCGCAGCCGGGCCTCGGACCGCCGCGGACCGGTCGTCGTCGAGCCGTCCGTGCCAGCGTGGCCGTATCCGCCGTGAGTGCCCGCTCCGGTCCCCCGTGTGCCGATTCCCGGCGGGTCGGCTGCAACTCCGGCGCCCAGGCCCTGTGCCCCCACCTACGGCTTACGCCCCCACGCCGAGATCATCGGCGCCACGGCCAGGTCCATGGCGCCGGTGGTGACGTTGGTGAGGTGGCGGTCGATGTCCGGGTCTGTGGCGAGGCCCGCGGCGACGAGCTGGTCGCGGAGCTCGCGGATGGTGGCTGACTCGAGCGCGGCGCAGGCGGGCGAGGCGACCGGGAAGTACGCGTCGGCCGAGACCCGGCACAGTCCGGCCTCACGGAGCAGACGCGGGAGTCTGCGGCCGAAGGAGAGGTCGGAGCCGTTGTCGGCGAGGAGGGTGCGGACGCCGTCGCGGAGACGATTCGCAAGCTGCTGTTCGAGGCCGTGCTCGTCGGGGCAGAGCAGGGGTTGCAGGGCGAGGTCGGCGTCCTCGACCAGGAGCCGGCCACCGGGGGCCAGGGCCGCGATCATCGACCGCAACGCCCGTTCGCGGTCCGGGACATGGGCGAGGACCAGTCGGGCGTGCACCAGGTCGAACCCCTCACCCGGCGGCTCCTCGACTCCGACGTCGTGGACGCGGACCTCGACCGGCGGGCGCGCTGCCGGGTCGAGTCGTGAGGTGTCGAGGTCGGTCGCGATCACCTTTCCGGTCGGTCCGACCTTCTTGGCCAGCCAGGAGACCACCGAGGTGCCGCCGGCACCCACCTCCCAGCAGCGCCAGCCGGGTCCGATGCCCAACCCTTCGAGGTGCCTGAACGTCGTGGGGTCGAAGAGGGGGCCCACGGCGTCGCCCTGCTCGCCCGCCGCGGAATGCCGGTTGTCGAGGAGATACCCGTCGGTTCGCATCATGGCGAGATCATCCCAGTTGTCCGGCTTGTCGGGAGTGGTCGACGCTCGGCGGCACGGTCTCGAATTCCGAACTCCCCGTTCTCCGCCACACCTCTCCCACTCCCGCTCCATGTGCCCCGCACCCGGATCCCGCACCCCGCACCCCGCTCATCGCCGCCTTCGTCCACAGGCGGGAACAAAGCGGAATGCACTGTTCCCACAGGCTTACCCGTCGCTCACCCCCAACTGGCAAACTGGCGGGCCAGGGCGCAGAGATGCGGCGCGAGGGAGCCACGCAAGGAGATCCAGATGTCCATGGCAGGGAATCTGCGGAAGGTCACGGGCCTTGGGAAGGTCGGCGGCCTCCGCAAGGTGGCTCGGCTGGCTCGACGTCGCCCCCGCGTCGACCTCAGCCATCCTGCCCGGTCGCCACTGGGCTCCTCGGTGGTGAACTGCGTGAGATACCGGGAGGGTGTACGGGTCCCGGAGAGCGGCGATCTGGTCGACGTCGTGCAGAAGGTACGCAAGCGCGGGGACGGCTTCCTCTGGCTCGGTCTCCATGAGCCGACGGACCAGGAGTTCGCGGGCATCGCCGAGTTGTTCGCCCTGCATCCGCTGGCGGTCGAGGACGCCATCGAGGCGCATCAGCGGCCGAAACTGGAGCGCTACGACGAGACGCTGTTCGCGGTGTTCAAGACGGTCTGCTACGTCGAGCACGAGGAACTCACGGCGACGAGCGAAGTCGTGAACACCGGCGAGATCATGGTGTTCGTCGGCCAGGACTTCGTGATCACGGTGCGGCACGGGCGGCACGGTTCACTGGGTCCGTTGCGCGAGGAGTTGGAGTCGGCCCCGGAGCAGCTCGCCAAAGGGCCGGCCGCGGTGCTGCACGCGATCGCGGATCATGTGGTCGACCAGTATCTGAGCGTCACCGACTCGGTGCAGGAGGACATCGACCAGGTCGAGACGGACGTCTTCGCGGAGAACGGCGCGCGGGCCGACCCCGGGCGGATCTACCAGCTCAAGCGCGAACTCCTCGAGCTGAAGCGGGCGGTGGTCCCGCTGAGCCGCCCGCTGGAGGAGCTGGCCACACGGCCCATCAGAGTGGTCGAGCCGGAGATACAGGCGTACTTCCGGGACGTCTCCGACCATCTGCTGAGGGCCAAGGAGCAGATCTTCGCCTTCGACGAACTGCTGAACTCGATTCTGCAGGCGCATCTGGCCCAGGTCACCGTCGCGCAGAACGAGGACATGCGGAAGATCACCGCTTGGGCCGCGATCGTCGCCGTACCGACGATGGTGTGCGGGGTGTACGGCATGAACTTCGACTACATGCCGGAGTTGCGCTGGACGTTCGGCTATCCGATGGTCATAGCCGTGATATCCACGGTGTGTGTGGTGCTGTACCGCGGTTTCCGGCGCAACAGATGGCTCTGACGCTCACCACCGTCCCACTCCGGGCCCGCCCTCACCCGTCCCCGCCCGCACGGGCCGACCGGTCCACCGAACGATTGGGCGGAGGGACGGACGAATGACGGGCGGGCGAATGGACGGACGGACAAGGACGGCACAAGAGGTGAGAGTGAGAGTCGGAGTCAGGTCCTCGGGTCAGTGCGTCGTCGGCGCCGAAGTCCTGGCGTAGACGCTCTCCGCCCAGTGGGCGACATCGCTCTCCGGCAGGTTCCGGGCCAGATCGGCCTCGCTGATCATGCCGACCAGGCGCTTGTTGTCGATGACGGGAAGCCGGCGGATCTGGTGCTCCTTCATCTCCCGGAGCACGTCGCTGATGTCGGCGTTCGCGTCGATCCAGCGCGGGGTGCCCTGAGCCATCTCGCCGGCGGTGACCTTGCTCGGGTCGCGGCCCATGGCCACGCAGCCGATGACGATGTCGCGGTCGGTGAGGATGCCGCAGAGCCGTTCGTTCTCGTCGCTGATGGGCAGGGCTCCGACGCCCAGCTCGCGCATCAGCTGGGCGGCGCGGTCCAGGGTCTCGTGGGCCGGGATCCACTGGGCGCCACGGTGCATGATGTCTCCGGCAGTGGTCATGAAGTACCTCCCGGTGCCGGACGGCCGGCGCGGCGCGGTACGCACCGCTAGTCCCGGCGACCTTCATTGTCGCCGCGCCACCCGGCACATGCACCCGGAACCGAGCGGTGAGGCCCCCTGCGGCAGGCGGCGATCGGGCCGAGAAGCGCACGATCTTACCGAGCTGTAGGGGTTGGCGAGGTCGTAGACCGAGACGCTGATGCGAGGCCGCGGCGGAGGTCACGCGCCTTCTGGCGAGCGTCGACGGAGGAGAAGACCACGGTGTCAGCCTCGCGTTTGATCGCGGTTCGAGCGTTTCGGTGGGTCACCCGTTCCATGCCGGGTGCCGCGGGTCGTCGGCACGCACCAGGACGTCGGCCGTGCCGACCGGGTCGGTCTCGTGCTCGTAGCGCGCGAAGGCGGGGAGGGTCCAGTGCTGCGCCTCGGGGGTACGGCGGCGCAGGGCACCGGGTGAGAGCAGGACGTGAACGGTCAGGTCGAAGGGGAACCAGTGACGCAACAGGAGGGGGCCGTGCAGCAACAGGAAGCCGCCGGGCGGGAGTTGGACGTAGGGGCTGCGGGTGGCCCGGTCGGTGACCGGGTCCCACAGATCGGGCAGGACACGACCGTCGCCGCCGGGTTCGAGAGGGCCGAAGACCTCGCGCCACAGGGCGCCGGTGTCGAACCAGCCGTCGTAGTAGGCGTCCACGTCCTGGTGGCCGTACTCCAGGCGGACCGAGGCGGGGCGCAGGAAGCCCTCCGTGCCGACGGTGAGCGAGGGGCGGCCGCGTATGCGCAGCGCCTCGCCGACCCGTTCGGCGAGTTCTCCCGGGCGGGCCGCCGGTGCGCCGTCGAAAGCGACGCGCGGCCAGGGGCTGCCGTCGGCCGGCCTCAGGTCGAGCAGCCGCTCCGCCAGCAGGTCGCCGAGCCGGTCCCAAGTGATCGCTTCGAGTCGCACACGGCCCATGATGCGACAGGGCGCGGTCGCGAGGGGTCCGGTGCCGCTCGCGGGCGGCGAGGCTTCGGTGCCCGGCGGCTCCAGGGCTGTGGGCGGGGCGGTATACGAGTGCGGAGATGGCGCGGGGATGGCGCACGGACCAGACCGGGTCAGCTCACGGCAGGCGAGCCGTTCACTGAGCCCGATCAGGCAGTGCTTTGCTCCCGGCCAGCACGTTTCCCCTTCCCGTTCGAGCAAGCCCTGCCCCGGCCAGGTAGTTCTCCGGCCGCTCCCCCAGGGGATGAACCTCGTATGGCGCACCTCGCAACTCCCCCACGCCGCACCGGCCTTCTCGTCATCCAGCCGCTCAAGCGGCGGCACTGCGCGGGGTGCCATGCGGGGCCGTTGCAGATGCTCGTGCTGGAGGACGGTGCGCCGCGGTGTCTGGACTGTGCCGACCTCGGGCATCTGGTGTTCCTGCCGCGCGGGGACACGGCGTTGACCCGTCGGTCGCGGGAGGAGAGCGCGCTGTCGGTGGTGGTCGTGCGGTTCAACCGGCGCAGGGGCCGCTATGAGCGGCGGGGCGTCCTGGTCGAGGAGGCGGGGCTCGCCCGGGCCGAGCAGCGGTGCCTCGCCGACGCGGAGGCTCGGCGTCGGCGCCGGGTGCGGGATGCCCGGCGGCGGGCGCGGGAGGACGTGCGGTTCGCGGAGGCGTTCGCGGCGGAGATACGACGGCTGCTCCCGGGGTGTCCGGCGGACCGGGCCCGGGACATCGCCGCGCATGCGTCCGTGCGGGGCAGCGGGAGAGTGGGGCGCAGCGCGGCGGGGCGGGCGTTGTCGGAGGGGGCGGTGATATCGGCGGTCGTGGCGTCCGTACGGCATCTGGACACGCCGTACGACCAGCTGTTGATGAGCGGGGTGCCGCGACCCGAGGCTCGGCGCCGGATCGCGGCGGCTGTGGAGACGACGTTGCGGGCGTGGCGGGCGGAGGTGGCGGAGGTCGGCTGACGGTGGCCCGGGGGCGGGACGGGGCGGGACGGGGCGGGACGGGGCGGGAGACGGCATCGGTGGGTGGGACGTTCGGAGGGGCGCAGCCCTGCTCGACGGCGCCGGGCAGACCTTTCGGCAGCACCGGCAGCACCGGCAGCGCCGCCGGGCAGCACTGGCCGTGGTCGACCGACACCGTGCCGTCCTTCGGGGCACGAGGCCGTCCGTCACGGCACAGGGCGCGTCCGTCACTACGCGAGGCCGCTCCTCGCCCCGTTGGACGCTCGCGTATGGGCTCGCGTCGATCGGCCATGGTGACCGATCTCGTACAGCGTTTTCACTTGTGGTGACGGTAGGTGCCGGGAAGGATCTCGGCGAGATGCGGGGGTGACGTTGACATGATCGATGGACCGTACTTCGTACTGATCGTGATCGGGGTGGTCGGGACGGGCCTCGTGGCCGGGGCCTTCTGTGCCTTCTCGACCTTCGTGATGCGCGGGCTCGCCGCGCTGCCGCCCGCGCAGGGCGTCGCCGCGATGAAGTCGATCAACGTGGCGGCGCTGAGGCCGGCGTTCATGCTGGTGTTCACCGGGTCGGCGGTGCTGTGTGCGGTGATCGCCGTGGTGACGTTCGTGCTGTGGCCGGACGAGGGGACGGTGGAGCTGCTGCTGGGCAGCGCGCTGTATCTGTTCGGCTCGTTCGGGGTGACCATAGCCGCGAACGTGCCCCGCAATGAGGCGCTGCTCAAGCTCGACGCGGGCACTCCGGAGGCGGCCGCCTACTGGCCGACCTACGTGCGCGAGTGGACGGCGTGGAACCACGTCCGCACGGTGGCCTCGGCCGCCGCGACGGTGTCGTACGCACTGGCCCTCACCTGACGTGCCCCCCCCGGGCGAGTCGCGGAGGGGGATCCGCGCGGAAAGCCCCGGAGAAAGCGCTGTCCGCCCACTCTGCGTACGTGGCGGGTCGGACGTATCGTTGCCGGAAGAGTGCCGCTCGATGACGCACGGCTCCAACACGTCACACGCACGTCACACGCACGTCACACGCGCACGTCACACGCGCACGTCACACGCGCACGCGCAGGCGAGGAAGACGGCCATGGCCGATCCCAAGGGTTTCATGAAGACCCCCCGCCAGGACTGGCCGCGTCGGCCCGTCGAGGAGCGGGTGAAGGACTGGGACGAGGTCTACGTCCCGGGGGCGCTGCTGCCGATCATCAGCAAGCAGGCCGACCGCTGCATGGACTGCGGCATACCGTTCTGCCACGACGCCTGCCCGCTGGGCAATCTGATCCCCGAATGGAACGACCTGGTGGCGCGGGAGGATTGGCGGGCGGCCGCCGACCGGCTGCACGCGACGAACAACTTCCCGGAGTTCACCGGGCGGTTGTGTCCCGCGCCGTGCGAGGCGGGGTGCGTGCTGGCGATCAACCAGCCGGCCGTGACGATCAAGAACGTCGAGTGTGCCATCGCCGACCACGCCTGGGAGGAGGGCTTCGCGCCGCCGCGTCCGCCGGACCGGCTGTCCGGGCGCACGGTCGCGGTGATCGGGTCAGGGCCCACCGGGCTCGCCGCGGCGCAGCAGCTGACGCGGGCGGGGCACACGGTCGCCGTGTACGAGAAGGACGACCGGATCGGCGGGCTGATGCGGTACGGCATCCCCGAGTTCAAGATGGAGAAGCACCATCTGGAGCGGCGGATCGAGCAGATGCGGGCCGAGGGGACCAAGTTCCGTACGTCGACGGCGGTCGGGCGGGACATCGGGGCGGCCGAGCTGCGGTCGCGCTACGACGCCGTGGTGATCGCGACGGGTGCCACCGCCTGGCGTGAACTTGCCGTTCCCGGGCGCGAGTTGAGCGGCATTCATCAGGCGATGGAGTACCTGCCGCTGGCCAACCGGGTGTGCGAGGGGGACCTGGAGAGTTCTCCGATGTCCGCCGCCGGGAAGCATGTCGTCATCGTCGGCGGCGGGGACACCGGGGCCGACTGTCTGGGCACGGCTGTGCGGGAGGGTGCCGCGTCCGTGACCCAGTTGGACATCTACGCCCAGCCGGGCGCCGAGCGGGACGAGGACACCGAGCCCTGGCCGACGTACCCGAAGCTCTACCGTCTGTCGGCGGCCCACGAGGAGGCGCGTGACTTGCGGACGGCGCCCGCGGCGGACGCGGACGCGCGGCTGTTCGCGGCGTCCACGCTCCGCTTCACCGGTGACGCCGATGGGCACGTGCGGTCGTTGCACCTGGTCGAAGTGGACGCGGGGCGCCGCCCGCTGCCCGGCACCGGACGGACGCTGCCGGCCGACCTCGTGCTGCTCGCCCTCGGCTTCTCCGGGCCCGATCGGGGCGATGGGCTGATCGACCAGCTGGGGCTGGAGCTGGAGCCGCGCGGCACGCTCGCACGGGACGCGGGGTTCGCCACGAACGCCCCCGGCGTGTTCGCCGCGGGGGATGCCGCCCGGGGGCAGTCACTGATCGTGTGGGCGATCGCGGAGGGGCGGGCGGTGGCGGCGGCCGTCGACCGTCACCTCACGGGGAGTTCGCGGTTGCCGGCGCCGATATCGCCGTACGACCGCCCGATGACGGTGTGAGAGCGCCGGTCGCCGGTCGCGGTAGGTCCGGCACCGTGGAGCAGGAGCCGGAGCCGGAGCCGGAGCAGGAGCCGGAGCAGGAGCCGGAGCCGGACGCTGGGGCGCCAGGGCTCAAGACAGGCGGGTCAACGCCGCTCGTCCGTCCCCGCCACCTTCCCCGTCGCCAGAGCCACCCTGTTCCACGTGTTGATCGTGAGGATCAGGGCCAGTACGTGCGCCAGTTCCTGCTCGTCGAAGTGGGCTGCGGCCCGGGCGTAGACCTCGTCGGGGACTCCGCCGTCGGCCACCAGGGTCACCGCTTCCGTCAGGGCCAGGGCTGCCTGTTCCCTCTCGGTGAAGAAGTGGCGGGCCTCGCGCCAGACGGCGACCATGTGCAGCCGGTCCTCGCTCTCGCCGGCCTTGCGGGCGTCGTTGGTGTGCATGTGGAGGCAGTAGGCACAGTGGTTGAGGTGCGAGACGCGGATCTGGATCAGCTCGACGAGTGCGGGGTCCAGGCCCTCGCGGGCGGCCGCGTCGAAGCCGACGATGGCGCGGAAGACCTTCGGGGCGGATTTCGCGAGGTCCAGGCAGGTCCGCGCGGCCTCGGCGGCCTCGGCGGCCTCGGCGGCCTCGATGGGTGAGTCGATGTCGGCCTCGGTGGCGGAGTCGATGGCCGAGTCGATGGCGGAAGTGCCCTGCGCGGCAGTCGTGTTCGTCGTCATGGGCTTCACGCTACGAGCCGGAAAGACCGACTGTAGGGTGCATTTCCATGGCGAAATCGTGGGTCAATTCCGCGGAACGGATCGGCGCCGACCTGCATCTGGACCTCTCGGAGTGGTCCGGGCCGGGCGGGCGGCGGGCCGCGTTGGCCCGTGCGCTGCGCGAGGCCGTGCGCGGTGGGCGGCTCGCGCCCGGCACCCGGTTGCCGCCGTACCGCTCGCTCGCCGCGGACCTCGGGGTGGCCCGCAACACCGTGGCCGACGCGTACGCGGAGCTGGTCGCCGAGGGCTGGCTCACCGCCCGCCAGGGCTCGGGCCTCGGCGTTGCCCCGGGCATGGACAGTAGTGAGACGGCGCGGCGTGTGCTCGGAGGCGATGCCGCACCCATGTCGTACGTCGTACCGGCCACCGGCGTTCG